>JASHSS010000174.1 GCA_030038565.1 Bryobacteraceae bacterium | reverse complement strand
ACCAGTTCTTCGCGGATTTCGCCGGCCAGACGTTCCAGGTCGGCTATCGGGAGTTGCTTGACCTGCTCGGGAGAATCGATGCCATCCAATATGCGCGCCATAAGCGATTGCGGCGCGATGTCTCCGCCGCAGGCTGCCCTCCAGGGATTTCCTTTTTATTGTAATCGGATTCGTGGGGCGCCCGGAGGCCGAGCCTGTAACCGGAGTACTGGGCATGTCCGCGACCCGCTCGCATAGCCCGCCTGCCGGTGTCCGATCCCCCGTGCCGGCGCACACGGTTCCGCGGAATCCTTCGGTGTATCATCAAACTAGCGGGCTTTATGATGTCCATTGGGGAGACTTTGCGCGGCGAGAGAGTGCGCCGGCATCTCGATATCCAGGGAATTTCGCGGGAACTCAAGATCCCCGCCAAGTTTCTGGAGGCGATTGAGGCGGAGCAATTCGAGAAATTGCCGGCGGCGGTTTTCGCCCGCAGCTTTCTACGGCAATATGTGCGCTATCTGGGGCTGCCCGAAGAAGACCTGTTGAACGCCCTGCAACACGTTCTGGAGCCGCCGCCTTCGATGTCCGAACCGGCCAGCGAGAAGTCGGAGGCGCCCGTCATTCAGATGGACCGCATGGCGGAGTGGGAGAGCGTGGGTGAGCGGCGGTCGTGGTCGTCGTCGCTTCCGGCACTCGCGCTGGTGGTGGTGGCGATGCTGGGCTGTTCCGGGGTATACGCCTGGTGGCAGCGCAACCGGCACTCGGTTTCAGCGCACGAGCAAACCCAGGCCACCCAGGCAACCGCCGGGCAGGAGATTCCTTCCGCCACGCTGGCCGCCGCGCGCCCGGCGCCTCCGCCCAATACCGCGCAGCCCGCTTCGGCGCAACCGGCGCCCCAGGCGCAGGCCGAAAGAGCGGCGGTTCCGCCGCCTGTGAGTGCATCGCCCGCAGCCGCGCAGTCCGCGGGGCAAGCCGTGCCCATGGCAGCGGTTTCCTCGCCGCCCGGACCGGTGCACGTCGAAGTGACCGCCAATGCGCTGGTTTGGGTTTTGGCCAAAGCCGACGATAAGACGTCCTTCAGCGGGACCCTCGAACCCAGCCAGAGCCGGAGCATCGACGCGCAGCGCACGGTGGTGTTGCGTTTGGGGAACGCCGGCGGCGCGGACATTACGTTGAACGGAAAGCCCATCGGGCCGGTGGGTCCCAAGGGCCAGCCGCGAACGATTCAGTTGACTTCCGGTGGCTTCCAGATTGTAGCTTCGCCCAGTCCGCCGGCCCTGCTCGATCCTCTCGTTCCGCTCCGCTGACGCAAAGCCCGGTTGCGGCGGCGTTCCAGCATGAGCAGTTCGCGGCGGCGGCGCTTTTTGACGTGCTCGCCCACCTTGTGCCAGAACTTACGAAAGTAACTGACGGCCGAAAGGATGGCGAAGAAAATCACGCCCCACATCAGGATCATTCCGGCGAGGTGGAACTCCGGATGTCGGAGGCTGAGCAGCAGGCACGAGATCGCCGCGACCTGCGAAACCATTTTGGTCTTGCCCAGATCGCTGGCTTTAATGGTGTAGCCTTCGGCGGCGGCGATGCTTCGCAAACCGGAGACGGCGAACTCGCGGCCCACCACCAGGATGGCCATCCAGCCGGGCAGCAGGCGGACCTGCACCAGGGCGATCAGCGCGGCCGAAACCAGGAGCTTGTCGGCGATCGGATCGAGCAGCGTGCCGATGGTGGTGACCTGCCTCCAGCGGCGCGCCAGGTAGCCATCCAGCAGATCGGTGGCGGCGGCCGACAGGAAAATGATCAGCGCCAGCCATTCGTTGGTAACCGCGACTCCGCCGAGGTGGAAGCCGACATTCTCCTGCACCAGCACGGCCACCAGCAGCGGCACGAAGAAGATGCGGAGAATGGTCAGCGAATTCGGCAGATTCATCGCTCAGACTATTTTAGCGCCCGGTTCCGGTCTGCCGGCATCCGTGCGGATGGCGGAGGTCCTGGAACCCCCAGTCCCCACGTCAGCGTTCCGCCTTGTGGGCGCGGCGCGCCGGGAGCAGCGCCAGAAATGATCGGTCGGCCACGTTTCTGGCGGTTTCCGGCTTGAGCGCATTCGAGCACATGGTAGCGCAGCGGCTGGGGAAATCCTCGATCAGGCTCACCCTCGGGCGGTCCGGAAGTCCGCCGGGAGCGAGTTCCCGTTCCAAAATCGCCAGGAGAAGTCTGGCGTGAGATTGCAATCCTGACTGAACGTGGGGCGACCGGGCGAAGTCCCGGGGCTGGCGCTAAAGGCCGGCCCAGATCGCCGCGGCGGGAGATGCGGTCGCATTCCGCGTGGAAGAAGCCGAAACGTTAGAGGTTAAGCTGCATGAGGCCCTGCTGGTGGTGCACTGGGCGCAGCGCCGTGGTGATGATAAAAATCAGATTTCGGGGGAAGCGGGGGTAAGCCGGCCCTTCCCGCCCGCGCATCAGCTCCGGCTTTCAGACGCCTGGGCGACCTGCCGTTGCCAGCCTTCCATGGAGGCATGCACCGCCCGGCCCAGGAAGGCGGAGCGCAACTCCTGAAGCTCGGGCAGTTTGCGGCGCCCGATCGCGTAGCGGTGGAAGGTCGCCTCGCGTTCGAGCGATTCATCGGGAAGGTACACCGGCTCGCGGTGAAAATTCACCTGCGCCAGGCCGCGCGTCAGCCGCGCGATGGATTCTTCCGCCGGGGGAGCGGCGCGGAAAAAATAGGTCGCGCGGCCGCCCGATGCGCATTCCCAGGCGGCCACCGGGCGATCCGCCAGGGGGAAGAAGAACCAGAAGAAAACCGGCGGCATGCCGTCGACCGCAGCACCCGCATCGCGGGTATCCCCCACATCGCCCGCGCCGCCCGATGGAGGGCCGCCGGAGGGTTGCGCCGCGGCTGCATCGGGCCGCACAAATTTGAATCCGGTCATGAGGGAGTCCGGGGCCGCCCGCGCCTTCAGAAAATCGAAGTAGGGCTTTTGGGCTTCGTCCACCGCGCGCGAGACCAGCGCTTCCGGCAGCCTGGCATCCACCGCCGCCAGCGCCGCGAGCTTTACGCTGCGGCCCTCCGGCGCCAGGGCCACCAGCCGCTGCAACTGGCCGGGATCGAGAAACGGGAACATCCGGCGCAGTGCCTCGGCCGCGTGCCGCCGCAACGCGTCCGCCGTGGCGCGGAGCTGGTCCCCGAACTCGTCGTTCTTCTTGGCCAGCCTTCCGATGGCCAGCCTGGCGGCGCCGGAAAGGAGATTGAAGGTGTACGTGGAATCATCGAAGGCGATGGAGTCCAATTCCGCGAGCCGCCACGCGATCGGCCGCCCGCCCAGCGGCAGGACCGCCAGGTTGCTTCCATAGATGCGGATCTCGGCTGGCTCCCCGTTGGCCGTCCCCTGGAAACGCCCTACCTCTGCCAGGTCTTCCAGCAGCAGGCAGCGCACGGTGCGATCGCGCCAGGCGGCCACCAGTTCCTGGCACATACGCCCGAAGGCGGCTCCAAACTGGCGCAGTTCAATCCGCCCCCCGCCGTCGAGGCGCAAGGTCAGATCCCAATCTGCGGGCGCAACCACATCCACGTCGCCCAGGTCGAGGACGAGGGGCGTCCCCGCCTGCGGCGTCACTGTTAAGGTTTCGGCGTCGAAACGGGTCTCGCAGGCGCCCTGCTGGAGAACTGCGCCGCCGGCGTCCAGATGCTGAAACTTCCCGGAGTAGGCGGGCATCTCCTCACGCCATCTTGTTGCCGCATTCGGGGCAGAACTTCGTGCCGGCATCCACCTGCGTGCCGCAGCGCGGGCATTCTCCCTTCGCGCGCAGCGGTTTGCCGCACTCGGGACAGAACTTGGCGCCTTGCGTCCGGGCCCCGCAACTGGGGCACAGCGCGACGGCCTCGGCAGTCAGGTTGAGGCCCTGGGTGAGATCCTGCTGCTGCACCTTCTGGCGCATCTGGTCCACGGTGGACTGCGCCTGCGCCGAGGCGAGCTCGGTCTCGATATCGGGGGCGCACTCCAGGCACAACATGCGCTTGGAGTTCCAGCAGGTGGCCAGGCAAACCCATTTCGAGCATTTGGGGCATTGGTGGAAGTTCGGTTTGGCCTCTTCCACCGCACGTTGCAGCGCATGGTCGTGGGCCGGCCCTTGCACCGCCCGCTCGATTTCGTAGGAGGTTGCTCCCGTATTTCCCAGGAAGCCCCCGAACAGGTTGCCGGCGGTGCGCAGCGCGCTGGCGGCCATGCCCACGGCCGACGACTGGAACTCGGACATAAAGCCGTTGCCGCACCGGTCGCAGAAGAATTCGAACTGAAAGCCTTTATCGGTCGAGTGATCGTGTTGGTTGCGTGTGAATTGTATAAGCGCCATGCTGAGGACTCCTCAACCTCCCGAGGATAGCATTGTCGCCGGGCGGACGGATGAACCCGTCGAAGCCGTGCGCGGCGGCCGAAACCGCGCGGTTGGCCCTAAAGTAAATGGCCCATTCCGCCGATTATCACCCTGTATGAGCACCTATCCGGGTTCATCCATGCCAACCGGGACGTCGCTGACGTCTGTGAATGCCGGGCCCGCCGCCCGGAAATTCGGCAAACCCTCCGCCGGCCGGATTCGCGATCCAGGGCCGATAGCCTGCCTTGCCTGCGGCAAGCGGCGCTTCCGTTACGCCATCCGGGTCATGCCGGCAGGCAAGCCCGAGCGCCTGTGCGCACCGTGCGCCCACCAATATCTGGACCACATCGGGCAATCCGGAAACCTGGCGGAAGTCTCCAGGCCGTAAGCACTCAGAAAACCATGGGCGCCCCGTGTCGCGCTACCGGTCTCCGCGCGCGCCGTCGCTGCGCTCCCGGTCGAGGAAGGCTCTGGCGGCCAGTAAGCCGGCCGCCCGGCTCGGTTTCATCCTCCTCGGAGGTGTGCTTATAGGACCGACTGCTGAAGAGCATCCCCTCGCCGCAACCGGGTCAGGCGGTACGCACCTGCGGGATGCGCGTCTCGACGGGTGGCAAGGCCGGAAAGTCGGTGTATGGAGCGGCTTGGTACCAATACGCCACCGAGAAGAAATTGTCGCCCCGGTCGTTGGCGTGGCCATGTTCGATGGTGTATTTCAAATAACGCTGGAAGGTTACGGGATTGTCGCCGTGCCAGCGGTAGCAGCAGTAGCGCCCACCGGTCCGTTCTGCGTTCACGATCAAGGGCGCGCCGTACATGGGATGGCCAAACGGCTGCGCGCCGTCGCGTCCACCGAAATCCCAACTCCCCAGAAAGTAGTCTTCCGAGCCGGTGCCGTTGATCAGCGGCAGCCGCTCGTCGTCCACGAAGATCATCTCGTCGCCTTCGCCCCACCAGCCGTTGGCGTTTTCGAGAACGCCCAAGGTGACGCCCATCAGATGGCCGCGCCCGCGGGTTTCGGCAAAAACGTAGTTCTGCTTGCCATCCAGGTTGAGCTTGGGTCCGTTGAAGACGACCGGGACGCACGGCTGGGCCTGGCGGTACTGGGCGTGAAAATAAAGCGCCTCCTGGGGGAGCGCCGGAACGGTCATGTAGTCGATGTTGGAATAGAAGGAACCCACTTCCTGGCGGCCTTCGTTGGTGACGGTGAGCCGCGCGGACCGCCGGTATGGCATGGCGAAGTAACAGTTCAACGACTTGCCCGGAGAGCAGGCCAGATACTCCGAGGTGTAGATGGCGTAAGAGTTCAGATTCAGGCCGAAGAAATCGCCGATGGGAGTTTCCACGCTGGGCTTGGCGTTGCCGTCCCAGTAGGCGCGCAGCACCAGTTCTTTCAAATGATCGCCGGAGCGCGCGGCGATGGTGAACCAGATGTGGCTGATGACGCCGGGCCCCTGGGCATTGAACACCTCCTGGACGCCGCCGGCCGGAATCTGCCAGGAATCGCGATTGCCACCGGTGCGGTCGTAACTGGATTGCTTGAGCGACCGGTAGTTCTGCGCGCGTGCGTAAGCGGGTAGAAAAGCAGCCTCCCCGCCGCCGGATGCCTGCGTCTGCGCTTCGACGGGAGCCGCCGCCGCCAACCCCCCGGCCGCCAGCATTCCCTCCAGGAAGCCGCGGCGTCCGTTCTTACGAGTCTGCATAGCTGTCCTCACCGCGGGGAGCCTTCGTTCCCCAGGGCCTCGGCGATGGCCTTTTCGGCCAGCGGTCCCATGATTTCGTAGCCCGCCGCGTTGGGATGCAGGCCGTCGCCGGTGATCTCGGCCTTGAAAAACCCCTTGTCGTCTACCGTGGCGGAATAATAGTCCAGATAAACCAGATGGTGGCCGGCGGCGTAACCCTTGATCCAGCGGTTGAGTTCCAGGATCTTCTCGGGCGGACGCGTGGCCGTTTGCGGGCGGTGATAATCGCACACCGGCGTGAGCGACGCCAACACCACCTTAATATTGTTGGCGTGGGCCATATCGGCCATGGCCGCCAGGTTCTGTTCGATCGATTCCATGGAAACCGGCCCCAGGTTGCCGCCGATATCGTTGGTGCCGGCCAGGATCACCACCGCCCTGGGTTGCAAGGCGATTACATCGGGATAGAAACGCAGCAGCATCTGGGCGGTGGTCTGCCCGCTGATGCCGCGGTTCACATAGGGCTTTCCAGGAAAGAAGACGCTGCCGTTGTTGCCGCGGCCCCAGCCGTCAGTGATCGAATCGCCCATGAACACCACGCGGTTGGCTTCGGGACGCGACGCCAGAACTTTCTGGTTATCGGCGGCGTAGCGCGCGGTGTTGCCGAAATCGTTGATGAGTTGGGCTACAACGCGTAAAGGCGGGGGAAGCACCGGCGGCGGGGCTGAAGACGAAGGCTGGGCCCACAGGGCGG
The DNA here is from genome assembly GCA_030038565.1 of Bryobacteraceae bacterium. GTDB lineage: Bacteria > Acidobacteriota > Terriglobia > Bryobacterales > Bryobacteraceae > JOPF133. The sequence goes on along the minus strand of JASHSS010000174.1, from coordinate 6,225 downwards.
CGGCCCAGACAAAAGGGAGCAGAATCCGCATGACGCTTATTGTACAAGGTGATGCGGATGGTGGGTAAAAATGAAGGCCGGGGCGGATCGAAACCCGCCCCGGAACTTATAAAGCCGGGAAGCCGGATTAGAAACCGAGCTTGGTCTTGGAACCGCCCAGATCGATCTCGTTGACCTGATCGGTGTCACCCTGCTTGGCGGACTGAACCTTGGTCGAGTCGAACTTGGTGTCGCCGTTTTCAACCTTCACCGGGGTGGTGTAGCTTTTGTTGGTGTCGAGGCTGGTGAACACTGCGTTCGATCCCTGCACCTTCAACGTATACTGGCCCGGCTTCAACTGCACGGCGCCAACCTTGGTAGGGGCGGAAAGGACGATTTCGTAGGATTTCGCACTAGCGACTGTCAAGCTTGCGAGAGACAACACTCCCGCTAAAAAGAGCGTCTTCATTTCGATTCTCCTTAAAATGTCGCCAACAAATCGCGCCAGCCTGGACGGTTGTCAGGGTTCCCGCGGGCTCGATCCTTTTTCAGTCGGCTTACAAAAGAGTAGGCGGCTCCCACAGGGTGTTGGTTACATCAACACTTCCTCCCGCCCTAAAAAAACATTAAAAGGTCTGATTTGTATACAAAGGGTTACTAACTATCGGCCATGCCCCCCCGCATCGGCGTCCGCCAATCCCCCAAACGGGCAGGGAATTGCCCCCAAGCGACCCATCAAACATGCCCGCCCAAATTGTAATATCCTGTCGAAATATGAAAAAGCTGCTTTTCGCCCTTGCTACGGCCGCCCTGCTGTCCGCTCAACCGGCCGCCACGAGCGAAGTTAACGGCCGGATCCGCCAGGAGGAAGCCCAGCATTCCCAGGTCATGCACACCCTCCACATGCTGACGGACCGGTACGGCCCGCGCATGACCGGGACCCCCAACCTGGAAGCGGCCGCCCGGTGGGTGGCGAAACAGCTTACCGACTGGGGTTTTCAGAATGCCCACCTGGAATCCTGGGACTTCGGCCATCCCGGCTGGCTGAACGACCGGGCGTCCGGATTCATCGTTTCCCCGGTGAAAGCCAACCTTAAGTTCGAGGTGCTGGCCTGGACCCCCTCCACGAAGGGCACCGTCACCGGCTCAGCGGTCCAACTTATTTTGCCGCAGGGTCCCCCCGTCCAGCCGGATCCCGCGGCTGCCGGTCGCGGCGGTCGCGGTGGGCGCGGCGGTCCTCAGTTCGAGCAGCCCACCAGGGCCGAATTGACCGCCTGGCTGGACGCCAACAAGGATAAGATCCGCGGCAAGGTGGTGATGCTCAGCAAAGCCGCCGTCATCCCCATGAACTTCGAACCCGAGGCGCGGCGCCTGCCGGACGACCAGGTGCGGGCCCAGTACGATCCCGCGAATCCCAACGCCGGGCGCGGGCGGGGCGGATTCGGCAGCGGGCGCGGGCGGGGCAATGCCGACCCCAGCCGGGTCACCGCCAATGAGCTGCGCGACATGGTGGACGCCTGGTTGATTTCGAACGGCGCCCTGGTAAGGATGAACGACGCCGCGCGCGACCATGGCCTGATCGTGACCCAGCAGCACAACGCCTACGACCCCAGCAAGACCATCCCCACGGTGATCGCCCGCAACGAAGATTATGGCCGCATCGAGCGCCTGCTGGAGGATGGCGACGACGTCAAACTGGAATTCAACATTCAAAACACGCTGTACCCGGAGGGCAAAACCACCTACAACGTGGCCGGCGAGATTCCCGGCACGGATAAGGCGAACGAGATCGTGATGCTCGGCGGGCACCTGGATTCCTGGCACTCGGCCACCGGCGCCACCGACAACGGCATCGGCTCGTCGATTATGCTGGAAGCCGCGCGCATCATCCAGGCGCTCGGGTTGAAGCCCCGGCGCACCATCCGTGTGGCGCTGTGGAGCGGGGAAGAGGAGGGCCTGCTGGGATCCCTGGCTTACGTCAAGCAGCACTTCGGAACGTTTGAGGATCCCAAGCCCGAATTCGCCACTCTGGATTGCTATTTCAACATCGACAGCGGCACGGGCCGCCCGCGGGGGGCCAGCGTTTTCGGACCGCCGGCGGCCGCCGCCATCCTGCGCGGCGCGCTCGATCCCTTCGCCGATCTGGGCGTGATGGGCGCCGGCCCCACCTCCAGCCGCGCCACCGGCGGCACCGACAGCACTTCGTTCAACAACGCGGGCCTGCCCGGGATTGGGTACCAGCAGGACCCCATCGAGTACAACACCGAAACCCACCACACCAACCTGGACACCTATGAACGGATCATCCCGGAGGATGTCAAAACCGCTGCCACGGTGATCGCCGCCTCGGTGTGGTACGTGGCCAATCTGGACCAGATGATCCCGCGATTCACCAAGGAGACCATGCCCGCTCCGGTAGCCGCGCGCTGAAGGCTCGCTGCATGATGCCGCCCGGCAGGCGAATCGCCTGCCCCACCATCGAACGATCCATAACATGAGGGCGCCCGCGGGGAAAGTGGTTCCCTTCTCGGCCGGGCTGCGGCGGGATCGTAGCCGCGATCCTGAGGGGGTCCGTATGGGCCTGTGGAAAGTGGGGCAGGCCCTCAACCTGCCCTGGACAGGCTGAAGGCCTGTCCCACCAACCCTGCCGGGCAGGCGGCTGCGGGGGGCCTGCGGCCGACTGATACGGATGAAGACGCTCCGCGATTCGCCAGCCCAGGGGCGGCCAAGGGCCCGCCCACCAATGCCTCGCGAATCTGGTGTGGCGGGCGGCGGCAGCTCGATCCGGATCAGCAACCCGCGGGCGCGCGCGGGGAAGGCCCGGGCCGTCCCAGGCGGCGTTCGATCACGTCCAGGAACTCGGATTCGCGTTCCACGGCCATCGCCACGCGCAGCCAGAAGAGGGGCAGGGGGGCCAGCAGATCGTCGGCGGAATCGCACAGGTTGACGGCGTCTTTTTCGGTCGTGACCAGTGCTTCCACGCCGGCAGACCGGAATTGATCCCCCAGGTGGCGCAATTCGTGCGGGCGATAACGGTGGTGATCCGGGAACTCGACCCAGTCCAGGGGATCCACCCCCAGGCGCCGCAGGGTGAGCAGGAAGGCTTGCGGATTTCCCAGGCCGCAAAAAGCGCCCGCCGCGCCGAAGGGCCGCCGGGCGATGGGATGCTCGGCGCCGGTGCGGTTTTCCACCCACGCCTCCGGGCGGATGGAGGCCCGGAACACGGGAGCCCGCGGATTCCAGCGCGCCACCGCCCGTTCGATGAGCGCGGCCATTCCTGATAAGTCGCTGCGTGTGACGAGCACCACATCCGCACGGGAGAGATTTTCCAGAGGCTCGCGCAGGCGGCCGAGGGGGAAGACACCGCCGCCGCCAAACGGATCCAAAGCGTCGATCAGGACGATATCCAGTTGCCGGTCAAGGCGGAGGTGCTGAAAGCCGTCGTCGAGAATCAACACGCTGGCGAGGAACCGGTTGCGCAGCAGGCGCCCGGTTTCCAGGCGATCGGCGCCGACACCTACGGGCGCCACGGCCGAGCGCACGAAAATGCGCGGTTCATCGCCGCACTGCTCGGCGCTCACTTCGGCGCCCGGCGCGACGGTCAGGCAGTGCTCGGCGGAACTGCGCCCGTATCCGCGGGTGAGAATGCCAGGGCGATAGCCGCGAGCGCTCAGCGCCCGCGCCAGCCATAATACGCAAGGGGTTTTGCCGGTGCCCCCCATGCTGAGGTTGCCGATGCTGATGACGGGGGCATCCAGCTTCTTCTGGTCCCTCAGATCGCGCTCGCGTTTGCGCCGGCCACCCCACTCCCACAGGCGCGCCAGCGGCCAGGCAATGGAAAACCACGGCTGGGCCGGCCGGTAGCGCGGCTGGGCATTCACAAACAGCTCGCGGATGGTCCGGGCGGCGCGCTCGCTGGCCCCACGCTCGGCGGAGGCGCAGGCAAGGGCGGCCCGGCCGAGGGCTTCGGCGGCGGGCGCATCCTGCAGCAACCCGAGGAGCGCCGCGGGCAAATCCCCGGCGGCGGCGATTTCCAGAACGGCGCCGGCCGCGCGGAAGGCCTCCGCAATGGCCTGGAAATTCTCCATGTGGGGCCCCAGGATTACGGGCTTGCCGAAACATGCCGGCTCCAGGATGTTGTGGCCGCCGCGCTCGGCCAGAGTACCGCCCATGAACACCACGTCGGCCAGCGCGAACAGGCCGCTCAACTCTCCGATGGTGTCCAGCAGCAAGACGAAAGGCAGCGGCGGCAGGGTGGCGCTCTCCAGGCTGCCGCGGCGCACAAAGCGCAGGCCGGCGGCTCCCAGTTTGCGTGCGGCTTCGTCGAAGCGGGCGGGTTTGCGGGGCGCCAGGATCAGGAGCAGGCGGGGGAGTTGCGCGGCGGCCGCGAGAAAGGCGGCGATCACGGCATCGTCTTCATCCACATCGCCCGAGTGCGCCGGAGGCATAGTGCTGGCGGCGATCCAGACCCGGTCCGGGGAGGTGCGCGCCAGCAATTCGACCACCGGCGACCCCTCGGCCGGAACGCGCGCCTGGAAATCATATTTGAAATTGCCGGCCACGCGGGTGCGCTCGGGTGAGGATCCGAGGGCGAGGAAGCGGTCGCGGATAGGGCCGGTTTGCGCCAGGATGACATCGGCAGCCGGCAGCACCGCCCGGAACAGGGCGCGAAACCGGCGGTAGCGCGGGAAGGCGCGGTCGGAGATCCTCCCGTTGACGATGGCCAGCGCGGCGCCCGAGCGCTTGGCCTCGCGAAACAGGTTCGGCCAGATCTCGGTTTCAGCGATCGCCACCACGGCGGGCTGCAAGCGCCGCAACACCCGGCGGACGGCGAAGACGTAATCCACCGGAACGTAGAAGACACCGGCCGCGAGCGAAGCCAGTTGGGCCTCGGCGGTAGCGCGGCCGGCCAGCGTGGTGGTGGAGACAAAAACCGGGGTTTGGGGGAGTTCGGTGCGCAACTGGCGGAGGAACTCGAGCGAAGCCAGGATTTCGCCGACCGAAACGGCGTGCAACCAGACGGCCCCCGGAGCAGTCTGTTTTAGCGAGCGCGGCAGGAAGCCGAAGCGCTCCGGGAGCGAGCGCCAATAGCCGCGGTCCCATAGGCCGCGGTATAGGAAATACAATAGCAGTACCGGCAGTCCGAACGCCTGAAGGACTCGGTAGAGGAAATAAATGCCTTTTGTTTTCAAACGTTTGGCTCTTTACTTGAGTATAGCGGCGGCCTTCGCGGCAGACAAGGATACGGCCTTCCGGCCGGGTCCGGCGGCCAGCTACCCCCATCACCAGACGAACGCCCAGGTGACCATTGCGGCGGACCCGTACATATCCGGTGAAAAGTTGAAAGCGGCTTTCGGGAAACTGGACCCCTACGTGTACGGAGTTCTGCCGGTGCTGGTAGTGATTCAGAACGATAGCGGCAAAACCTTGCGGCTGAAAGAGATGAAGGCGGAGTACGTGAGTCCGAAGGGCGACCGGATACCGGCCACGCCGGCGTCCGATGTGCGTTACGCGCGTCCGGTGCGACGCCCGGTAGCGGTGCCTACGCCAGCCGGCCCGATTCCCGTGAAAGGCAAGAAGAACCCGCTGGATGCCTGGGAGATTGAAGGCCGCGCGTTCAGCGCGGAGATGCTGCCGGCGGGCAATCCGGCGAGCGGCTTTCTGTACTTTCAAACGGGATTGGAGCGGGGATCCACGCTCTACCTGAGCGGCATCACCGAAGCCGCTACGGGGAAGGAACTGCTTTACTTCGAGATTCCCATAGGCGATCCGCTGGTCAACCCGCCGGAATAGCTGCGGCGGCAAACAATGTTTCACGTGAAACGGCCCGGGCCTCCACTTTGAGCCCTCCATTTTGAGTGGATTGGAGGTGGTGCGCGGACGGGCCGGCGACATGCGCCGTTTTGCTGAGCGCGAACAGGGCAGGCACGGCCACAGGGTCCGATGGCAGGTGAAGCGCGGACGGGGCGGCGACAGCGGTCCGTTATGCGATCCGCGCCCTTATGTTGTCAGCGGGTAGGGCAGGCACGGCCGCAGGGTCCGGTGGGGGGAAGCGCGGTAGGTGCGGCGACAGCGGCCCTTATGCTGTCCGCGCCCCTTACGCTGGCAGCGGGCAGGGCAGACGCGGCCACAGGGTCCGGCGGGGGGCGGACCGCGGAGGGGGCGGCAGCGGCGGTCCCCGAAGGCCCAGCTTCGCGGAGCGCGGGCTGGACCGGTGCATCGCCTTCTCCGGCGCGGCAATCCTCG
>JASHSS010000173.1 GCA_030038565.1 Bryobacteraceae bacterium | reverse complement strand
TTGAAAGCGATCGAGCCAAAAATGGAACAGCGCAGAACCCGTCGATTCCAGTTGGAATTACCTCTCTCAGTGACTCGTGCGGGCGCCATGCGGGTGGCTCTTGCCGGTAAGACCATGAACATCAGCTCCACCGGAGTGCTGTTCACCTCGGTCGCGGAACCGGACCTGGGCGGTCCGATCGAGTACGTGATTACGCTTAGTCACGAAGGCCGGCAAGCAGTCAACATTCGTTGCGTGGGCAAGGTTCTGCGGTCGCAGCGCCTTCACCAACGGGCAGAGGGCGACCGGCGGTCGTTTCAGATCGCCGCTACGCTGGAACGCTACGAGTTCATTCGCGACCCGATGGCCGCGCACGCAGCCGAACGGCGGTGAATCCGCGGCCCTACCGGCCGGGCGCGGGAGCGGATGCGCGGACGGCACGCTCGAAGGCCCAGCCGCGGATGTGATTGATCTGCTCGTGCATGGTGCGCGATAAGGGCACGGTTTTCACGGCCACGCGGATCAGGTCGTCCATGCTCACCTCCCGGTTCGCCAGGCGCGCCTTGGTGAGAGCCGACACTACGCACTGCTCGATCTCGGCTCCCGCCCAGCCGTTGGTAAACTGGGTCAATTTCGCGAGCTCGAAACCGGACGCCTCGACTCCCCGGCGGGTGAGGTGAATCCTGAAGATTTCGATGCGTTCGTTATCGGTGGGCAGGTCCACAAAGAAGACCTCGTCGAAGCGGCCCTTGCGGATCATTTCGGCGGGCAGCCGGTCGATCCGGTTGGCGGTGGCGGCCACGAACAGGCCGCGGGCTTTCTCCTGCATCCAGGTGAGAAAGAAGGCGAAGATGCGGCCCTGCTCGGCGCCCGAATCGGTGGAAGTGATGCCCATCTCGATTTCGTCGAACCAGAGCACCGCCGGCGCCATGTCTTCCATCATTTTGCAGGCTGCCACGAAGACGCCCTCGGGCTTGCCGTGCCGCCCGGAGAAGATTTCGATCATATCGATGCGGTAGAGCGGGAGATTGAAAGCCGCGGCGATGGCCTTCACCGAGAGGCTCTTGCCGCAGCCCGGAATGCCCATGAGGAGGACCCCCTTGGGCACGATTTCGCTCGACAGGGTATCGCGCATCTGGAAGAGATCGCGCCGCTCCAGGAGCCATTTTTTGAGCTCCTCGAGGCCGCCGATCTCGCCGACCGCGGCGCCTTCGGCTACGTACTCGATCACGCCGCTGCGGTTGACCAGGTGGCGCTTTTCCTCCAGCAGCACCGGCAGGGACTCGGGTCCCAGGCGGCTTCCGGAGGCGCGCACGCGGCGCAAGGCGTAGCGGGCTTCGTCGAGGGTCAGCCCCAGCAACGCGCCGGCGAGTTGGCGCCGGGCGGCCTCATCGGTAGGGCTTTCCCCGCCGGGCGCCAGGCGCTCCTCTTCTTCCCGAAGGACCTCGGCCAGTTCGGCGCGGTCGGGCGGCCGCAGTTCCAGAAAGATCACGCTGCGTTCGATTTCCTCCGGAATGAAGCGGACGGCGGAGGTGATGACCACAAACTTGCGTTGGCCGGTGGCGCTTTCGTAGATATCGCGCAGGCGGCGCCGGACTTCGGCGGAGTCACGCAGGGGCTCGTGGAAATCCTTGAGATGGAAGATGGCGGGGCCGGGGTGCGCGGCGATGAAGTCGAGCGCATGGCGGGGCGCGCGGGTGTCTGGCTGGACGGCTTCTCCGTTGCAACGGAGGCCCTCGGTGAGGCTCCAGGTCCAAACCGGGACGGGCGGAGTGAAGCGCCTCAGCCCGACCTCCTCCAGGATCCGGCCGACGCGCTGTTCTTCGGCCGAACGGATGTAGGTGAGCGGCCGGCCCGACTGGAAGACTTCCCAGATGGTCCGCGCCGCGCGGCTTTCGACCGGAGCGGAGGGCGGGGGCGATCCCAGGGCGAGACCGCCGGAGTGGGCGTCATTTTGCAAAGTTGGGCCTGCCTTCCATTATGGTATGGGCGAATCGCCGGGGCGGGCGCGCCCTCTGACGCGGAGACGCGGAGACGCGGAGAAAAGACGGACAGGGGGGCGCGAAGTTGCGGGGCTTGAGGAGGCGGCATCCGGCGCGGAGAACGCGGAGGCGCGGAGACAAGGCGAGGGAATCTCGCAAAGCCACTAAGGCGCAAAGTACCGCCAAGGAGGATTCTTGAGAGAAGCATCGGGCCGCCGGCTGCGCCGTGCGGATCTACTCCCCTTGGGTTTTGGAGATGAAATCGAAGATGTCGGTGTTGGTGCGGACCAGCATGTGTCCGGGGCCGAGGGGTTTGCCGTCGGTCTCGAAAAAGACCGCGCCATCGGTGGTATCGCCGGGCTCCATTTTGGTTTGCACCAGCGCCAGGGCGCTGGCGGCGGCAGCGGCCTTCAACTTTGTGGAGGTCATCGCTAAAGCCGCCTCGCGGCGCTGCTCGTACCCGTTGGTGGACTTGAAATGCGCGTTGCCGTAGACCGACGCCTCGTAGGTGGTCACCAGCTTGATGACGTCGTTGCCGCTGCCCTTCTGGGTGAGCATGCCGATCACCGTGCGCGCCGGCGTGGCGTGCACTTCGGTGCCATCGCTGCGGACATAGGTGAAGTCCTCGGGCCGGATGAAGTAGGGGCTGGGCGCGCCATTCGAGACGGCCACCTGAACGATGGCGTACTGGTGCACGTGAGTGGGCAACTGGGCAAACATGACGGTCACCCCGGAGCGGGTTAAAGTCTGATATTTCAGCCCATTGGATTCGAATTCGATGACCTGGGCACAGGCGGGGCGGAGGCACAAAACAAGCGCCGCCAGCAGGGCCCCGAGAAGCCTCATGCCCCTATCTTACGATACCGGCCGCGGGGGTTTGAGGGAAAAACGACACTTTTACCCTGTATCCGCCCGGCGGTGTCGTGACGGCCCGGGTAGCCCTTTTGGGTGATGCGGCAATCCGCCCTCCGGCCGGCGACGGTGCGTCAATGCCCCTCCAGCCCGGTGACGGCCCGGCAATCCTTCAAGGTCACGCTGCTGCCGTCGCGGGTCTGGATGCGGGCGCCGGTGAACTTCCAGCCGTCGGCATTGGCGATGCTGCCGGCCGTGCGCGCCTGGATGGAGATATCCTTCAGCTCGAAATCCCGGAGCGGCGAATCCGGGTAGCTCACCACCGAAAAGGCCTGGCGCGCACCGGTCGCGTGAAGATCGGAAATCCGCACCTTGCGCAGGTGCGGCAACCCCTTTTCGGGAGGCACCGGTTCGGTGAGCACGCGCCAATAATCCGGGGGGTCCTTCACGCCGTCGGGGATTTTGGCGTAGCTGTAGCTGGGGTTCCAGTTGAACGTGACGCTGAGGGG
>JASHSS010000172.1 GCA_030038565.1 Bryobacteraceae bacterium | reverse complement strand
CCGTGCGAGTGTCGCGGGGCGCGACGGGGGATGAACACGTCCGCCCGGGACGAGGGGAACTTGTACCATAAGGCCGTCTTTCGAGGGTTGTCGGAAACTCTGTTGTGGCCCGACTGCCATGACGAATTTTCGCATTCTCGCTACCACCACCCTGCTGTCGGCCACTTTCACAATTCCCCTTGGCCCTGGAGACGCATATACATCCAATGGTGGTTTGTTCTCTGCCTCAAATTTTCCATTGGCCACCTACATCGCGTTCGCCTACAAACTGATCGGCAGCCAGTTGCAATATCTCAATTTTTCCTCTTGGGTTATGGAGGAACGCTTCGATACCGATGCGCGTGCTCAGTCGAATCCAACCAAAGACCAAATGCGCCTCATGATGCGCTCTCTGTTGGCGGATCGCTCTAAGTTGGCGATGCATAACGCCACGCGCGAGGTGGCGGTTGCCGCGCTGACCCCTCTAAAAGACGGAAGGCTAGGCCCGCTCCTCCGGCCCCATCCATCCGATTTGTCCTGCCCACTCGACGCCTGATGTTACCGCCCAGCGTGCCCGGCCGGGTGCGGGCGGGTGCTCGCAACGTAACCATGCCGTTCATCGCGAATGCCCTGAGCGGCGTGGCCATGCTTGAACGCCCGATCATCGACCGTACAGGTCTCGCCGGCAACTACGATTTCAGACTGGAGTGGACGCCGGAAATCCACGGCCCCGTCGATCCTGGTGTGGAACTCGGTAGTGGAGGACGCTCTGCTGTGCCGTCACGGAATTCTCCGCTTCAGCTCGTCGAGGAAGTTCAGCAGCATCGTGACGTGCACCGTTCTCTTGTCGTCCGACACCGTCTCCGGCACCGCCAACACCACGAAGCGCTTCCCATCAGGCGCCAGATCGAGATTGCTGCTTCCGGCGTTGAAAAGCGGCTTGTCGTACCAGGCGCGCGGTTTGCCGGGCACAAACGAATCGCCCTCCACCTTGTAATCCAAGACCATGATGCGGCGATCCTCGGCCTCGTAGAACATCTCATGCCCGTTGCTCGACCAAAATCCGTACAGCCCGCCACCATTCGATATCTGCCATTTGCCGCCGCGCGAAGCAGGAAACGGGCGAACATAGATCTCGTTGATGCCGGTGACACTCGAGCGATAGGCAATCCAGCGGCCGTCGGGGGAGAAGCGCGTGGATATGTCATCCGCGGTCGTGGGCCAGGCGATCTCAGGCTTACCGGATTTGGGGTGATCGGGATCGCTTAGATCCATAGGCAGAGTCCACACGCTTCTGAATGCCTGACCTGGATTCCTTTGGAAGAAGGCCAGCCGTCCGTCGCCAGCGATGGACCAGGGCTGAGCAAGATACCCGGCGCCGTCCAGCAGCGTCTGGGTCTCCCCAGCTCCGTCGCTGCGAATCCAAGCAATCCTGCCGGAACTCGGACCGGGACCAAAGGCGATATGTTTGCTGTCCGGCGCCCAGATCGGGGCACTCGCAATGCCCGTGAATGTCAGCCTCGTCAGAGTGTCGCGTTCCGGATCGGCGACGAAGATATCTCCGTCTTTGAGTAAGGCCAGCTTTCGCCCGTCAGGTGAGAGTCGCGGAGATCGATAAGCGCCTGTCGCGGTGAGGAAGGGCAGCATCCTGCCCGTGCTGTCCAGCCAATTGATGTTCCACGCCAGCGCGGCGCTGCTACCGGCCAGGTAGAGGAGGGTTCCATGGGTGCTTGGTCCGGGTGAAAAACTGAACTGTCCCCCACCGGTCGCCGGATTCGCCGCTACATCCTGCAGTATGGGTACGGGCGCGCCGGTAACTTGCAACCGGTCCGGATCGAACTTCGCCGCGTACAGCGCGCCCTGTCGGACATACGTCAGATATCCCCCGGGCAAATAGCGGCCGTAGTATGCGCCGCGCTCGACGATCTTTGGTACGCCGTCTCGGAGAGACGCGGCCTCGACGTTGGCGTTATCCCAGGCGGACGCACTCGACGAAGCCGAAAAGAGAACCGCGCGCTCCCCCAGCAAGACCTGGGGCCAGCGTTGCGAATAGCCTCCGGCGTCGAGTTTGGTAAACGGTTGGGCCGCGCCCCCAGAGGGTGGAATCCGGACCAGCGGAGATGCCTCGCCCAGAGCCGCGATGAGATTCTCCCCGTCGCCCCAACCTGCCCCAAACCAGGAGCCGCTCACCCCGCCTAACACAACAGGCGCGCCGCCGTGCGCGGCGATCTTCTTCAGTTGGCTCCCCGAGAAGAAGCCGATCCATTGGCCGTCAGGTGAAAAGAACGCGTCGGCGGCGTTTTCCGTGCCCGGCAGAAGAGCCGGCTGCGCCTGATCGAGCAACCGCGTAGCCAGCTGCTGTTTGCCATCCGGTCCGCGCGCGGGATACACGATGCGCCGGCCGTCAGGCGAGATGGCCACGGTTGTGTTGATCCCCACGACCGCGTCCCGACCCAGATCGACGCTCACGCGAATCAGCGGATACTCCACCGGCCGCGTGGCGCGCCAGGCGATTGCGGTAACCCCGGCCAATGCGATCGCCAGCGCAGCCGTTGCAGTGATCCAAGACCACCCGCTCTTCGCCACTGCCACCGGCGCTTCCGCCGTATCCAGCAACTCCCAGACATCCCCGATGTCCCGCAGCCGCTTCCTGGGATCTTTCTCCAGGCATCGCCGCAACAGCCGCCGAACCTGAACCGGTACACGCGTCCAATCCGGATCTCTATGAATCACCCCCGCCAAAATGTCCGTGGTCGTCTCGCCTGGAAAAGCCAACTTTCCCGTGAGCATTTCATAAAACACACAGCCGAATGCCAAGATATCTGCACGCTTATCCACTGCCTTGCCGCGCGCCTGCTCCGGACTCATGTAGCCCGCGGTGCCCAGAATCATCCCCGCGCGCGTCGGCGAGACGGTCACCGTCGGCGAGTCATCCATGTCTTTGCCCGTTTCCTCGGACACTCGCGCCAATCCGAAATCCAGCACCTTCACCACGCCTGCCGGAGTGACCATGATGTTGCCCGGCTTCAGATCGCGATGCACGATCCCTTTATCGTGCGCAGCCTCCAGTGCGTCCGCGATCTGCCGTGCGTAATCGAGCGCCGTCTCCAGTGGCAGTGGTCCAAGAAGCGTCTCGCCCTCGATCAACTCCATGACCAGCGCGCAATCTTCGACCGCATAAATCTGCGCAATATTCGGGTGATTCAACGAAGCCAGCACCTTGGCCTCGCGCTCGAACCGCGCCATTCGCTCGGCATCTTGCGACCAGCCACTCGGCATCACTTTCACAGCCACTTCGCGCCCAAGCTTGGTGTCGGTCGCGCGCCACACCTCACCCATGCCGCCTTCTCCAAGCTTGGCGTTGATTCGATAGTGAGCAATATGCGGAGGTCGCGTCATTCGGCGAGGGCCGGACAATTATACCGTGGCGAAGGTGCAGGTTTTTTCAACAGCGAGTGAGTCACGCGGTACCCCCAATGATGCATGATTTGGGGCCGGGTCGGTTTCGATACGCCACTTGAAGGAAACCCACCGCCGAACGCTAGCCGCGGGCACGGCGGGGGGCCGGCGAAAGCGAAGCGGTTCGTTGGAAAGTGCGGGGCGACGAAATCGAGACCGACGGCGGTGACCTACGGCTCGGGCAACCGCGCCGCCCGGCCGCGCGGCCCGGCCGGCGTGGGCGCCGACGCGGTAGGGCCACGGCGAGCGCGCTGCGGAACGCGCCGCCGGCCGCGGGTCCAGTAAATGTCAACCCGCGGCACGGGTGCGCGAAGGAAATACGGGCGTTACGGTCGGATTCGCCCGGGGCGCTCCGGCCTGGCGCCGGCTTGGACAGCCGCCCAACCGCGTGATACAGTGTCGGCAAAAGACTATGCGCACCTTATTACTTGTTTCCCTGCTGGCAGCCGGTACGGCGCTGGCCGCGGATTCGGACTTCAACGGCCGCTGGGATATCAGCGCCAACACGCCGCCGCGGCCGCGCGCCTGGTGGGTGGAACTGAACGGCGTCGGAACGCCCTCGGCCAACGGAACCTTCGTCAGCGCCTACGGCGGCGACCGGAACACCATCGATACCATCGCCGTCGAAAACGGCGAGTTGCGCTTCACCATCAATCCGCCCAACCGCAACAACAAAAAGGCCGGCGGCCCCTCGGTATACCGGGCGCGCCTGGTGAACGGCAAACTGGAAGGCACCTTCGCAGTGGAAGGCCGCGACACGCCGCCGATTCCCTGGACCGGCGTCCGGGCCCCCGAGATCAAGGATCACGACGACGGCACCTGGAAGGAAGCCCAGCCGATCCAGCTATACAACGGCCGCGATACCACCGGCTGGAAGGCGCTCAACCCCACCGCGGAGTTTAAGTGGAGCGTCATCGACGGCATCCTGCGCAACGCCCCGCCGACCACCGACCTGATCTCCGAGCGGAGCTTCTGGAATTTCAAGCTGCACGTGGATTTCCGCATTATCGAGCACTCCAACAGCGGCATAGGCCTACGCGGGCGCTACGAAATTCAGATCCTGGAGGATTACGGCAGGCCGGTGAACACCCACGGCGCGGCCGCGCTCTACAGCCGCATCGCGCCATCGGTGAATGCCTCCAAGCCGCCGGGCGAATGGCAGAGCTACGACATCCGGCTGGTGGGACGCGACCTGACGGTGGTGCACAACGGGACCAAGGTGCTGGATAAGGTCCACGTGGATGGGCTCACCGCCATCGCCAACAACTGCGACGAGGCCGAGCCGGGGCCGTTCATCATACAGGGCGACCACAGCTACGTGGAGATCAAGAGCTTCGTGGTCACTCCGCTGGTGCATTAGCCATGATCCATCGAAGCGCAGTTCTCTCTCTCTCGCTGGCCGCGGCGGGCCTGTGGGCCCAGCCGGGGCGAGGTCCCGCCATCCACTCGCCGGAAATTTCCGCCGATGGCAAGGTCACCTTCCGCCTGCGGGCGCCCAATGCGAAGGCGGTGAA
>JASHSS010000171.1 GCA_030038565.1 Bryobacteraceae bacterium | reverse complement strand
CGCACTTCGCCCGGCCGGTTCCAGTAGTAGCCCGTCTCGACGATCAAATGCTCGGCCCGCAGCGCCGCCCGCTTCTCGACCGTCACGAGAATATACTCCTCCCCGTTTTCCGCGGCGCTTTCGATCGTGGCGACGTTGTTCGACTCGGGCCTGGAACCGCTGGTATTCAGCTCCAGCCTCAGCTCGGTGTAGAAACCGTCGTCCGAATGCGGCCCCAGGCGGATCTTTTCCGGCCGATGCACGGTTTCGTTGGCCTCGAAGAAGGTGTCCTGGTACATGTGGCCGATACCGGCGCTCTTCAGCCCCAGGGTCAGCGCGAAGCCGTCGGGCAGGTAGACGTGCGAGAGTACGCTGTTGGCGCTCCAGGTATTCCAGCCGCGGCACAGCCGTTGCTGCAGCGCCTGGTATTCGGGTGTGCGGAGCACCCGCGAGCTGTGCTGCGCCTGAACCCGGTCGGCAGTGGCCGCCAGCACGGCCGGCATGAGGAGCAATGCAAATCGCCTGTTCATGGCGAAGGATTAGTGGCATCCTAGCATATTGAGAGCCGGGGCAGCGCTAGCGGATCAGCGGAACGCCGGCGCCATCGAAATGCTGCGGCAACAGCAAGGAGAAGCCGCGATCGATGAAGGTAAAGGAAGGCGGCCGGACGACGATCACCTCGGCGGTTGCCGACGATCAGGATCCGGCGGCCGGGCAGCGGCGGATCCCCTGGGGCTTGCCGGCCGGCGGGTACGCCAGGGCCGCGGGTCAATTGACTCCCAAGCCACATCGGGTTATACCTTCGCTTTCAGGAGCCGCGCAATGGCGGACGCGCGGCGGTTCCAGGCGGCGGTCTCGACATCCAGCCGCTTTCTTCCGGCGCGGGTGAGCGAATAATACTTCGCCCGGCGCGAGTTGTCCGTCTGGCGCCATCGGGCATTCAGCCACCCCATTCGTTCCAATCGCTGAAAGGCGGTCAGCAGCGATCCGGGATTCACCTTGAAGACGCCGCGTGACACCTGTTCAATGCGGCGGGCAATTCCGAAGCCGTGCATGGGTTCCAGGCTGAGCGTCTTGAGAATCAGCATGTCGAGCGTACCCTGAATCAGGTCTGTGCTCGATTCGTCCATCGCCCCTCCCAAAGATGGCGTCTGCGCCAAGCATACTGCCGCTCATCTTGGTTATCAAGATGTGGTGGGCGGCTGAAGGCCACCCTACTGATCGGTCGCGCCCGGCCGGACGCTTCCGTTCAGTAAACCGTACACCACCAATTTGTTCGGGGCAACGGGTTGGCCGGCCGGGGCGGGATCGGCGAAGGTCGCCATGTAAAGCTTGCCGTTGGCCACGACCGGCGGACAGAACTTGGCGAACATGCCGAGGCGGTCGCGGCCGCCCGCCTGCTCGCTGTTCCACAATTCCCGTTCCACGTTGGCCGCGTCAAACGCCCGCACGATGCCGGGAACGGTCCCCATATTGGCATCGCCGCTCAGCGGAAGGGACGCCCAGAGAATGGCGCTGCCGGCGGTGTTGCCGTTGGCCGAAATCGCCAGGATGCCTCCCGGCATGCTTTTTTCCGGGGCCCGCATGGTGCTCTTGCCGGCCCCTCGAAACCGCAGGCCGTCGAACTGGAACGCGCGCAGGAAATCCTCTTCGCCCCAAACATACAGCCGCAAGTTGTTGGCCGAATCCCTCCACACCACCGGCCCTCCGTGGATATTGGACGGCCGCTCGCCGCCGTAACTGTTCGTCCCCGCCGCAAACTCCTGCACCAGCCGCATATCGGCCCGGTCTACCAGATAGCACTTGCCATCCTTGCCGCACCCCAGCACATACGCCATGTCCGGCAACAACACCGGGCCGGTAGAGAGGTCCAGATCGTTGTCATTCTGATACGCCTGTTCGGCGGGGGTGAAGGCCCGCTTCACGCTCATCAGGGTCCCTGGATAGAGTTGCAGGATACTCTGGGCGAAGTTGCGGCCGCCCACGCTGCCGTTGGCGGCCACCGCATAAATGAGAGGATAGGGCGCGCCCTCGCGCGGATCGGCGGCCAACCCCACGCCGCTTTGCCAGATGCCGCCCTGAATGCCGTCGGGAGTGGTGCAGAGCGCCGCGAGTTGCTTCAGCGACCTGGCATCGTAGGCCATGATCCAGCCGTGGCCTTCGAATTTCGGCTCTCCATCCAGGTGCGTAGCAAAAGCCAGGTAAACCACATCGTTCATCAGCAGCAGGCCCGGCCGGTTCAACATTTTCCGGGGACGGAAAACGATCTTTCCCTCTTCGTTGGCCGCCCCGTTTCCCAGGTAGGACGCCTGGATTTCCATGGGGCTGTGCATCTCCGATTTTTCCCGGCCGGTAGCCAGATCGAAGGCGTGCAAACGAAAATGATAGGCCCCTTCGCTCTTGGAATGGGCCACCACGTAGATGGTCCCGCTCTGGTCGTCGATCACCGGCGTGGCCACGATGCCGATCTCGCTCTGAAAATTCTGATACTCCTGGCCGGGAGGAAGATCGGTTACGTCCGCCTTGGGCACCGGTTTGCCGAGTACCTGGTTGGTTACGTGCCAGTACGGCCGGGATTGGGCGGCGGAATCGGCATCGAACGCATACAGGCTGTTATTGACGGTTGCCACATACACGACGTCACGCAAGCCGGCGCCTGGAATCGCGACGTTCGTTTTGACCAGGGGCTGTGCATAAATGTCACCATCCACCTCACGTTCGAAAATCTTTCCGAATTGCGCCGCCGAGACGCTTCTGGTTTGGAGAATGGTCTCTCTGAGGTTCGCTCCGGTTCGGGCGATATCGTACCGATTGGTCAAAACGTCGACCTTGGGGTTGGGACTTTGCGCCGCAGTGCGCAGCCAGGACCCGCTGAGGGCGGCGATCGCCAGGGTCGTCCAGAGTCTTCCGAAGTTGTGGCGCATCCTGAAGTTCCTGCCGGGCGCAATCCATCCAG
>JASHSS010000170.1 GCA_030038565.1 Bryobacteraceae bacterium | reverse complement strand
ACCTAACTGCCACCAGTCCCAGCAGCGCCAGAGCGGCGCACAGTGCCGGGAACCAATCCCCGAACCGGGTGTAGAAAGTCTTCTCCGCGATGTAACTGAAACCCGTATACGAGGTCGCCTCCGTGTAGAGCGGAAGCGTTCCGCGCAGCCGCCCCGCCGAATCGATCGTCGCGGTGATGCCGTCGTTGGTCGCCCGCAGGATCCAACGGCGGTTCTCGGCCGCCCGCATGCGGACGATTTCCAGGTGTTGCCTCCGCGCCGCGCTTCGGCCGAACCAACCGTCGTTCGAAAGGTTGAACAACACCTCCGCGCCTTCCTTCGCGAACTTCCGTACGAAGTTGGGGAACACCGATTCGTAGCAGATGAAGGTGCCCAGCCGATGGCCGCCGCCTAACGCCGAAACCACCACCTGCCGCCCGGCTTCGAAATCCCCCGCTTCCTGGGAGATCTTCTGCGTCAGCCACCGGAACGGCGCGGGCACAAACTCGCCGAAGGGCACCAGGTTGACCTTGTCGTAGCGGCTCACCGCCTGGCCTTCCGGCGAGATCAGCGTGGCGGAATTCAGCGGCGCCCCGTCCGGCGCGTGCGCCACCACGCCCATCAACAGCCACACGTGCGCCGCGCGCGCCAGGTTATCGGCGTACTCCCGAAAATGGGGGTCTTCGTAGTAATAGAACGGCCCCGGATCTTCCGGCCACGCCACGATGGAGGGCGGATTGGCGCGCTCCTCCAACACCCCTCGCAGGCTCTGCGCCACCTGCTGGCGCTCGAAGCGGTCGAGCGATGCGGGCGTCCAGTCTTCGGCCACCGGGATGTCGGGCTGCACCAGCAGGGCGGCGTCGCGTCCGCGTTCCGCCGGAGGCAGTCCCGGCAACAGGGGCAGGGGCGCCAGCAGCAGAAGCCATGCCAGTTCCTTCCGCGGCCGCTGCCGAATCGCCTGGGCCAGCGCGGCGGCCATCAAGGCAAATACGAACGATAGCCCGTACACCCCCGTGATCGGCGCCAGGCGCAGCGGAAGGCTCATATCGATCCCGGCGTTGCCCAGCGCCAGCCAGGCGAAGCCTAGCGATCCGTGGGTCACTTCCACCGCCACCCACAGCGCCGCCACCGTCGGAGCGGCCCACCAGCGGCGCATCGGAATTCCCGCCGCCAGAGCGAATACCCCCAGGTGCACCGCCTTGGCCAGGCAGAACAGCAGGAACACCGCCCAGCCCTCCACATCGCCCATGCCACCGTACACCGACAGCACAAACTGAATCCAGTAGCACACCCCGAACCAGTAGACGATGCCGGCCGTCCATCCCATCAGGAACCGGCGCCACGCCCGCTCTTCGCGAGCCACCGCCACCAGCAGGGGAGTCAGCGCCACCGGCGCCAGCCACGCAATCTGGAACCCGGGGAAAATCAGGATCAGGAGCGCCGCTGAGAGGACCGCCAGCCCCCAGTTCAGCACGGCCCGCGCCGCGCGCCCGGGTCCGCCGCGTCTTCCGCCTCCCGGCTGACCGCGTCCGCCATGTACGAACTGCGCACCAGCGGCCCGCTGAAGACGGCCTTGAATCCCAGCGCCAGGCCATAGCGGCGGTACTCCGCGAACCGCTCCGGCGTCACGTACTCCACCACCGGCAGATGGCGCCGCGTGGGCTGCAAATACTGGCCAATGGTGGCCACATCGGCCTCCGCCGCGCGCAGGTCGGCCAAGATGCCGCGGACTTCTTCCGGCGTCTCCCCCAGCCCCACCATGAAGCCCGATTTGGTCAGCGCCGGTGCGTAGCTTCGGGCGAACCGCAGCACTTCCAGAGACTGCCGGTAGTCCGCCTGCGGACGTACCTTGCGGTACAGCCGGGGCGCCGTTTCCAGGTTGTGGTTGAACACGTGCGGCCCCGCATCCAGCACCCGCGCCACGGCCTGCAAGTCGCCGCAAAAGTCGGGCGTCAGCACTTCCACCCGCGCCTCCGGCAGGGCCCGCCGCACTTCCCGCACGGTTTCCGCGAAGTGGGCGGAACCCCCGTCGTCCAGGTCGTCCCGGTTCACGCTGGTGATCACCACGTAGCGCAGGCCCATCCTCGCGGCCATGCGCGCCACGTTGGACGGCTCGTCCGCGTCCAGCCGCATGTCATGCCGCTGGGGATTTCCCTTGGGCACCGAACAGAACCCGCATCCCCGCGTGCAGCGGTTGCCCAGAATCATGAACGTGGCGGCTGCCCTGTTGAAGCACTCGTGGATGTTCGGGCAGCGGGCCGATTCGCAAACCGTGTGCAGGTGCAACTCGCGCAATCCGGTCTTCAACCGGTGCAGCGATTCGAAATGCGACCGCCCCTGGCGCGCCCAATCGGGCAGGCGCGGCCCTCTTCCGCGGCCGGGCGCACCCGCGCCATTCCCGATTTGCACCAGCTCCATCACCCTACTTTCGCACCGGATGAAAACCGGCGTTCTCCAGCGCGGTCTTGGCCCGTCCCATGGCCGCCGTGTCGGTGTAGGGGCCCACCAGCACGCGGGTGAGATTATTCGGGCCGGGGGTGAGCGCGGCGGGGAATCCTTTATCCTTCAGCGTCTGCACCAGGTCGCGCGCCGATTCCTGGTTCATGGTGGCCAGCACTTGCCAGCAGGTGCCCGGCGGTGCATCGGCCGCCGAAGCCGCCGCTGGTGCGGGCGCGGGCGCGGCCCCGGCGGGAGGCTGCGCAGCATCGTGTGCCGGCTGCGTGGTTGGCTGAGGCGGCGGTGGCGGAGCCGCGGTATCCCCGGCGCTCGTCGCCGGATCGCCCGTTCCCGCCGCCGCCGGAGGGGTTTCGGACTGTGCCGGCGGCGCCGCCGGAGCCGCCGCCGGAGAGGCCGGCTGCGGGCGCGCGTCCTGCGCCATTCCCGCCGTGGGTTGATCCGCCGCCAGCCGGGCCGTCCGCGGGGCATTCTGTCCCACCACGTATCCCATCGCGAACGCCACTGCGCACAGCACCACCACAATAAAAAAACCGCTCAAAAGCTGCCTGTTCCCGACTACCAGTTCGTATTCGCCAGTCTCGTTATTGCGCATATCCCTACGGGTTGGACGCGCCCGCCGGCGGGCCGTTGCCGATGCGGTTCAAGGCGCGCTCTAACGATGTCATTATATCTATGGGCAACGGGAAAACGATGGTGGTGTTCTTCTCGACGCCGATGTCCAGCAGGGTCTGCAGGTAACGCAGTTGCAAGGCGGCCGGCTGTTTCTGAATCACCTCGGCGGCCATGGCCAGTTTCTCGGCCGCCGAATATTCGCCCTCCGCGTGGATGATCTTGGCGCGCCGCTCGCGCTCCGCTTCGGCCTGCCGCGCAATCGCGCGAATCATCTGCTCCGCCAGGTCCACCTGCTTCACTTCCACCATGGTCACCTTCACCCCCCACGGCGAGGTATGCTGATCCAGAATCGATTGCAGCCGCACGTTGATCTTCTCGCGCTGGCTGAGCAATTCGTCCAGCTCGGCTTCGCCCAGCACGCTGCGTAAGGTAGTCTGGGCAAGCTGCGACGTGGCGTAAAGAAAATTGGAAACCTCCAGCACCGCCAGGCGCGGATCGATGACTCTGAAATAAATCACCGCGTTCACCTTCACCGTGACGTTGTCGCGCGTCACCACGTCCTGCCCCGGCACCTCCAGCGTGTCGATGCGCAGCGAGATCCGCACCATCCGGTCGATGGGCGCGAACACCAGAATCACTCCCGGCCCCTTGGGTTGCGGCAGCACCCGCCCCAGCCGGAAAATCACCCCGCGCTCGTACTCGCGCAGGATCTTGATCGAGCTCATCAGGTACAGCAGGACGATCACGATGACCACCCCGGCCAGCGTCGTAGAGTCAATCAAGCCAGTTGGCTCGTTCATTTTTCAGCCTCCAGTCTGTGGACCAGTCGCTTCCACAATTAGCGTAAGCCGCTCGATGGCGGTCACCCGCACCGCCGCTCCCGCCGGCACGCGCGCGCCATTGGCTGCGCCGGCCGCCCCGGGAGCGCCTCCCGGTCCGTGGGCGATCGCGTTCCAATATTCTCCGTGTACGAACACCTTGCCCGCCGGCGCCAGTTCGGTGACCGCCGACCCTACCTGCCCGATCATGCCCTCCCCGCCGGTCTGCGCCTTATTCCGCCGCGCCTCCACCACCAGCGACAGCAGCAGCGCGGTGATCAGCGCGAACGGCAGCGCCACCGCCAGCGCCGTGGAAAGGTGTATGCGCATCTCCGGCAAAGGACTGTCCACCAGCATCACCGCCCCCAACACCATCGATACCGTGCCTCCCACCGCCAGCACGCCGTGGGCGCCCAGTTTGGCCTCCAGGGCGAACAGCGCGAAGGCCAGGATCAGCAGCGCCACCCCCAGCCAGTTGAGCGGCAGCACCGAGAGCGCCGAAAGGCCCAGCAGCAGCAGAATCGCGCCGATCACACCGGGAGCGATCACCCCCGGCGTGGAAAACTCCACGTAAATCAACAGGCCCCCGATCACCAGCAGAATCAGCGCGAGGTTCGGGTCGGCGATCGCCGAAACCATCCTCTGGCGCAAGGTCTCCCGATATTCTTCCACCTGCGCGCCGGCCGTGTGCAGCGTCACGGTGCTCCCGTCGAAGCGCGTCACCGTGCGCCCGTCCAGCGCGGCCAGAAGGGTCGCGTCGCTCCCCTCCACCAGGTCGATCAGGTGCTGGTCCAGCGCTTCGCGCTCGGTGAACGATTTGCTTTCCCGCACCGCGCTCTCCGCCAGCGCGGCGTTGCGCCCGCGCCGTACGCAGATGCTGCGAAGGTACGCCGCCGCGTCGTTTTCCACTTTGAGCTTCATCACCGGGTCCATTTCGCCGGTCAGGGCCACCGGGTGCGCCGCCCCCGTGTTGGTCCCCGGCGCCATGGCCGCGATATCGCCGGACTCCAGGATGAAAAAGCCCGCCGAAGCCGCCCGCCCGCCGCTCGGAGCCACGTAGGTGACCACCGGTACCGGGGATGCCAGGATCTTCTCGATGGTCTCGCGCATCGCGTCCATCAATCCGCCCGGGGTGTTCAGGCGCACCAGCACCAGCGCCGCGTTTTCCGTGCGGGCTTGCTGGATGGCGCTGGCCACGATCTCGGTGGTGACCGGGTGCACCACGCCGTCCACATCCACCCCAATCACTTTCGGCGCGGGAGGGGCCGCTGCCTGCGCCACGGCCGCCAGCGCGGCCGCCAGAATCGCGGTCATCTGCAATCTACCCTCACTATACACCTACCCGGACAGAAGCGTCCGAAAAAGCACCCGCCGCCGCACCCGGAATATTTCGGAACTTAATATCTGATAGATCGCTTGCGCGAGATCCGCTACAAACGCTTACCTGGAGCGTAATCACACGGATGTTATGCAATAGATAGAAAGATTTAATGCGCCGATTGCGCGGGATGGTCTAAAATAGAGGGGAATTATACAAGGAGAACCACCCGATACCAACATGACACAAAAGCGCACAACCGAGAATAATCTGGTGATGTCCGGAAATACCGCCGCGGCCCGCCGCAAGGTGTCCCGGACTCGGTCCAAGCATTCCGCCACGCCGGCAGAAACGCCTGAGGTTTCGGCCCCCGCCGTGCCGGAAATCGCCGAGCCGGCGCCTATTCTGTCGGAAACCTTGTCGGTAACCGCCGTTGTTCCTTCTTTGCCTACCCCGGTATCCAGCGACGAACCCGCGCGCGAAGAAATTGCCCGGCTGGCCTACTCTTACTGGGAAGCTCGTGGATGTCAGGGCGGTTCGGCCGAAGAAGATTGGCTGCGCGCGGAAATCGAAGTCCGCGCTGTTTCCGCCGTAACTGCATAACTTCTCACTTATACTTGCGAAGTACGGCCAATAACCGTCCTTGGATTTGAACTTCCGCCGCGGAAATCAGCTTGGGCTTCAACATGGCATTGGCCGGTTGCAGGCGAACCATGTCGCCGGGCTCCCGGTAAATTCGCTTTAGAGTAGTTTCCGCGCCGCTCACCAGCGCGACGACGATTTCTCCGTCGCGCGCCTCCGCAACGCGCTCCAGCAGGATCACGTCGCCGTCGCAGATGTGATCCTCGATCATGGAATTGCCGCGCACCTCCAAAGCGAAGGTGTCTGCGTTTCCGGCGAAGTCCGCCAGGTTGAGCACTTCCCGCTGCTCCACCGATTCCACCGGCTCGCCCGCCGCAATCCGCCCGCGCAGCGGGATTTCGAGCGCCGGCGGCCGCCCGCGCCGCGGCTCCGCCACATACTTCGCTGTCAGTTCCAGCGAGCGGCTCTTGTTGAACCCTCGCTTCAAGTAGCTTTTCGATTCCAGAACCGAGATGTGTTTGTGCACCGTGGCCAGCGAAGCCAGTTGGAGGCCCTTGGCGATTTCCTCGAAACTGGGACAGTAACCGTTCTCGTCCAGAAATCCGGCGATGAAATCCAGCACCTGCTTCTGCCGTTTGGTCAGTGCCATAGCAGCTCCTATTTTGGGCGAATAAAAAGTGAAAATCAAGCCCTAGCGGCCTAAAGTTTTTCAGGATTCCGTCGATGGACTGGGTGAGGAGCAGCAGATGATCTCTATTGGAAGCGCTCTCAGCGAACTGGAACAATATCACCGTTTGAGCACCGTCGCCCTGGATTCCTACACAGCCGCCCTACGCAATATGGCGCACTATGCGGTGGAGATCGACGACTCGATCACCGGGTTGCACCGCGAGCATCTATCCACCCTGGCCGAGCAAGTGGCCGCCGGGCAACCCCAAGTCATCGAGGAGAGCCGTTCCACGCTCCGGGCGCTGCTGCGCAGCTATCGCGAGAAGGCCGCCCAGTTTCTCGCCAAACTGCGGGAAGACCTGGCCTCCACCGCCCGCACCCTGGAAGAGATTCTGGATTCTCTGGCGCAAGGCGAGGGCGACCATGAGGCCCGTCTGCGCGGCGCGTTGCGCCAATTGCGGGAACTGGCCGACGGCCCGCCAAACGCGTCCCTGCGCGCGGCCATCCTGCCCGCCACCGAGGCCATTGAAGACTGCCTGGAGAAGATCCGGGCCCAGCAACAGTTCACCATTGCCCAGTTTCAGTCCGAGATCCGCTTGCTGCACCAGCGCATCGATACGCTCGAAACCGCGGTTTCCATCGATCAGATGACGGCCCTCCTCAATCGCGCCGAAATCGAAGAGCGCGTGAACCACGCGGCGCCGCCGTTCTGCATTTTGATGCTGAAGGCCCAGGGCTTCCGGCTGGCGGAAGCCCGCTACGGCCGCGAAGTGGGCGCCGAGTGCGCCGCCGCCTTCGCCAAGCGCCTGCGCAGTGGAATGCCTCCGGGCGCCGAGGTGGGCCGATGGGGCTATGAGGAGTTTCTGGCGGTTCTGCCTGCCGCCAGGGACGAGGTTATGCCGCTTGCCAAGTGGGCCACCGGAAACCTTTCCGGATCGTACTCGTGCCTGCAAAGCGGGAAGGCCGTCCACCCGCAACTCCAGGTCAGCGCGGCCGTGCTGGAAAGCGGCGCCGATTCACCGGCGCGCATTCTCACGCGTGTCGCGGAGTTCCTTTGCGGGCCGGGCCGCTGACGAATCTCGTAACGCCGGGCGCGCGCGTAACATCCAACGGTATAGACCCCGATGAAATCCAGTCCGGTAACCCTTTTAATTGCATCATTCCTTTTGGCCGGCCCGATCCTGTTCGCGCAGGAACCGGCCGGCGTACATAACTTTCACAAGGTGAACGAGAACGTTTACCGAGGCGCGCAACCCACCAAAGAAGGTTTTCAAACCCTGGCAAACCTGGGCGTGAAGACTATCGTCGACCTGCGGGGCGGCGGCGGGCGATCCCAGGCAGAGCAGCGAGTCGTGGAAGCGAACGGCATGCGCTACATTCCCATCCCGCTCAGCGGTTACGCCGCTCCCTCCAATGAGCAGGTTTCCAGGATCCTGGCCCTGCTCAACGACGCATCGGCAGGTCCGGTATTCGTGCATTGCCGGCGCGGCGCCGATCGCACAGGGACCGTCATCGCCTGCTACCGCATCTCGCACGATCATTGGCGGAATGGCCAGGCGCTCGCCGAGGCCGCGGCCGACGGCATGAGCCACCTGGAAATGGCCATGAAGCGGTACGTGCTGAATTACACAATGGCGCCTGCGATCCCCGCGCCGGTTCCGGCCACCGTGGCGGTACAGTAGCGGCGCCGGTCGCCTGGCAGCGGCTCTACTGCCGCTCGAAGATCTGGACGGTGTGCAGTTTGTCTCCACCTGGAGCAATGGCATCCGCTTCCGAGGTGAGCGTCTTGCCGTCCTTCGATACCGTCATCTTGCCCGAGGATGTGGGGCGGCGGGGACCCTCCAGCATCACCAGGTATTGCCCGGGACCTCCGCGCGTGACCTTAGCGGTGCCGATCTTGACTCCCCCGGAGTTGGTGACATCCGCCGCGGACCCACCCAGCCGGGCGGCGAAGCGCAGCGAGACTTCCTGCCTTCGATCCACCGTCACGGAATATGCGAATTCCAGTACATCGCCCGTTGGAGTGATGCGCAAGGTGAGCGGACGGGCCTGGACGTCGCGGCCATTCACCTGTTGGCTTTTGAGCAGCCATTTTCCCGCAATCGCTCCGGCGTCCTGATCCCACGCCGGCGCAGCGAGGAAGAGCACGGCGCCAATCCAGCCGGCCAGGGGTTGCCGCATCATTGCGGCTCCCCCTCGCGGGCAATTCGGCGGGCGGCACGCTCGTGGCGGTCAGTGCGGGCGGAGTCCTCGGCGCCGGCGGATCCCTCCGCGCGGGAGAGATCCTCCTCGCGGAAGAGATCCTCCTCGCGGGCTACTTCCTGCTTGCGAGGCGTACGAGCGGCGCCTCCCTGGCGCACGACTGCTTGTGCGCCCTCGGTCCCCTCCACGTCAGCGCCGCCCCCCTCGCGGGCGAACTCCTCGGCGCGGGCGCGGAGTGCGGTCCAAACATCCCGCCCGGACGATGTTTCCAGCGCCATCGCTACAAAGCCGGTCAGGTTGGCGACGGCGAAGCTCACTCCGTGCAGATTCCGCGCGGGCGGCACGCCGGGGATGGGCCGCGGATAGGGCGAGGCCCAAAACAGGCCGTGGCGATAGTGAAAGCGGTCGCGCGGGCAGGTCTCATCGGCATCCACCGCGACTACGCCTGGGAGGGTTCCCGGCAGCATGTGAGCGGCGCTCACCACCACCCCATTTTGGCCCACGGCTTCCAGGAGCGGCTCGCGATGCTCCGGATTGGCGGTTCCGAGGCTCAGATTCACCACATCCATGCGATGTTCGCGGCACCATTCGAGGGCCCGCAGTAGCGCGCCGATGGGCGCGGCCAGGCGGCGGTCGAAGACTTTCACCGCGAACAACTCGGCCGCTGGCGCCTTCTCGCGGATGGCAGCGGCGACGGCCGTTCCGTGGCCCAGGCGGTCCACCGGGTCGTCGCCTGGGCCATCGGCGGTAAAGTGCACGGACGCCGTCACCGCGCCCACGTGAGGATGGCCGGGGTGAATGCCGCTATCGATCACCGCGATCCTCATCCTTACAGATCCCGGCCGCCCGCAGCCACGGCTCTCGGTTCCGGAACGCCGCCCAGGGTGACCACCTGGTGGGCGATGCGGGCCAGCGATGGGCGATGGGTGATGACGATGGCTGTTCGCCCGGCCAGCGCGGTGGACAGCGTCTCGGCGATGGCGCGCTCGTTCTCTTCATCGAGCGCCGAAGTCGGCTCATCGAGCACCAACACTTTGGGATCGGCCAGCAGGGCGCGCGCCAGGGCCAGCCGCTGGCGCTCCCCGGCGGAAAAGGTCTGGCCGCGCTCCGCCACCACGCTTTCGTAGCCCTCGGGCAGCGCCAGGATGCGCTGGTGGATCGACGCGGCGCGGGCGGCGGCGACGATTTCCTCGCTGGTGGCTTCGGGACGCGCGTACGCGATGTTCTCGCGCACGGTGGCGTGAAAGAGGTAGGGGGCCTGATCCACCAGCATGACGTGGCGGCGCAGGTCTTCCAGGCGCAGGTCGCGGAGGTCGCGGCCATCCAGCAGGATGGCGCCCCGGTCGGGATCGTAGAAGCGCACCAGCAGATCGGCCAGGGTGGATTTGCCTATCCCGCTGGGTCCTACGATGGCGCAGATGGCGCCCGGCGCCACGCGAAAGGAAAGCTCATCGAGGACGCGGGCGCCGTTGTACCCGAACGAGACGGCATCCAAGACGATTTCGCCGCGCGCGGATCTCCAGGGCGGCGCGCCGGGGCGCTCCACCACTTCCGCGGGCGTATCGAACAGTTCCCACACCCGCGCCAGCGAAACGCCGCCCGAAACCAGGTTGCTGTAGAGGCTCATGAGGTTCTGCACCGGCGAAAGCAGGCGCGCGTGATAGGCCATCAGGGCCACCAGAGAGCCGACCGTCAGCCGGCCTTCGATCACCTGCCTCCCGCCGTAAAGGAACAGGACCGCGGTACACAGAGTGAGCAGCGCGCCGGGGACTGCGCCCGAAAGAAAGGCCGTCAGTTGCATGCTGAGCAAAGCGTCGAGAAAGCTCTGGTTGCGGGCGCGGAAGCGCTCGACCTCGCGCTTCTCGGCGCTCGCCGCCGCCACCATGCGGAATCCGACCAGGGTCTCGAGGAGGAAGCTGCCGATATCGGCGCCGCGCTCGCGCACGAGTTTGACACGCCGGGCGAGGCGCCGCTGATAGTATTGGAGACTCCACAAACTGAACGGCAGCACCGCCATGCTCAGCAGGAACAGGCGCAGGTTGAGGGACGCCATGATGGCCGCGCTGCCCGCCAGGAAGACCACATTCGAAAGCACGCTAAGAAGACTGTCGGCGGAGATTCGCTGGACTTCGGAAATATCGTTGTTGATGCGCGAGACGACATCGCCCAGACGGGATCGGGCCCAGAAGCGCGGCGAGAGCGATTGCAAGTGGCGGTACAGGGCCACCCGCATATCGAAGAGCACCAGGGCGGAGACGCGCACGTACTGATAGCTGGAGAAGATATTGAGCGCGAAGTTGCCGAGCGTCGCGCCGACCATCAACAGGCTGACCACCAGCAGGGCGTGAAAATCCCGGCGGAGGAGGGCCTCGTCAATGAGCAGCTTTGAAATATAGGGCTGGGCCAGGCCGAAGGAGGTGGCTGCCACGCCCGTCAGCAGAATCCACAGCAGGCGCCAGCGGTAGGGCACCAGAAAGAGGGCCGCGCGGCGGTAGCCGGCGAGCAGGGCGCGCGGAGACAGGCTGAAGCCTGGGCCACCGGTTTGGGAGGCTTGCGACACAGACGGCTAGGGTAGGACGACCATTGCGCCGGTCATATCCTGGCCCAGGTCCCAGGTGTCTTCCAGCTTGAAAGTCACGGCGTCGTAGACTTCGATCTGGTAGCCCGCGGCGTAAATATAAAGCTTCTTGCCGTTGGAGGAGATTCCGAAACTGTAACGCGTGCGGCAGGGAACTTCAGCGGTGCGGGCAAGTTTGGTGGTGGTGAGATCGAGGCCCCAGAATTCGCAGCGCTTGTTGCCGCCCTGGCCGCTGGAGGTCATGGTGTAGCCCATCTTCTTGTCGGGGGTGATGAAAAGGCCGCCCATGGCGACGGGCGCGGGGCCGATGGGGGTGAAATCGAATTTGCGGGTGTTCAAGTCGAACCGAGCCAGGCCGAACACGCGGTTGTGGACGATGGGATCGGAGAAGTTGAACAGGGAGACGCGCTGTCCCGGTTCGCTGAGCGCCTCCTGCATGCCTCCGAGGCCGAGGTTCTCCATGGGCATGCCGTTGGACAACTCCAGCTCGATGCGCTCCACGAGGCTGAAATCGGAGGCATTCAAGACTGTGACGACGTTGCCGAACTGGTAAAGGTACTTCCCGTCGGGAGAGACTTCGAAGCCGCCGCCGCCGCGCCCGCCTCCTCCGCCGAAGCCGCCGCGGCCGGTGTCGTTAGGCTCATCCACGGTCTTGACGATCTTCTGCTGGGCCAGATCGACGATGGTGTACTTGGGCCGGCCGATGACGTACCGGTCGGGCATTTTGGTGATCTCGGTGGTGGACGTGTAGAGGACCTTGCCCTGCGGATCGGGGGCGCCGCCGTTGACGCGATAGCGGTGCGTGGCGTCATCCAGCACGAAGTGGTTGGTAACCTTGCGGGTGGCCACGTCGATCACTTCGAAACCGTTGTGATCGTTGGTGCTGACGTAGATGGTCTTATGATCAGGAGAAAGGCGCAGGCTGCGGGGAAGGCCCGTCACCATCTTGATCTTATCGACCACCTTACCCTGGGCCTCGTCAATCACCAGCACCCAATCGGGATAAGCCCCGCAAAAGAGCGTGCCGCCGCGGCAGAGGGTGGAGAGGGCCAGGAGGATCAGAGGTAAGAATCTCATGGGAATACCAGGTCCAGGTTACGCCAGTCCTTGGTGGCCACGGCGCACTTACTGGCCCAATCGGGATAGTTATTCAGGTGATCGGGAACTTGCGCGGGCCAGAAACAGGTGACATAGCAATCGTAGATATCCCGCTCGACGGGCTGGCAAAGGCCGGCGGTGCCTCCGGCTGAATCCACTTCCCAGCCCGGCGAGAACGCCAGGGTGCATCCCATGGGGACATGCGGGCGCTGGGCGGGATTGACCGGTCCCTGCTGCAACCCGACGACGTCTTCGCCGGGCTGCCCGGTGGGCCCGGCCAGAATCTCCAATCGGCGGGCCTTCCGGTTAACCGCTCGCAAATGATTCATAGAGCTTTCCTTTCGGCGAACTTTTCCAGAAACTCGGGGTTTTGCGCGCTGATGGCGCCGTAGATGCGCAAACAGGTATCGGTCCAATCGCGGACCCAATCACAGTAGTGTAAGTTGGGGTGGCCGGTATCGCCGTAGCGCACAAAGGCTTCATGATGGCAGCCGCCGGCGCACAAAGGGCGCGCCCAGCAAGTGTGGCAGTCGTACTTACGATTGATGTGGCCGCGGCTGAGGAAATCGGACTGTTTGGCGCGGTCCACGCCGGTATGGATATTACCCAGCGAGTGGGTATCGGAATCCACGAACCGGTGGCAGGGAGCGAGATCGCCCGAGGGTCCCACGCCCATGAGGCCTAACGCGGCGCCGCAGGGATGCGACTTATTCACCCCCTGGTACAATTCGGCGATGGTGTCGCTGACGTTGGAGAAGCCGTGCATCTCGCCGCGCAGGGCGTATTCGAGATACTCGTCCGCCAGTAAGTGGAATTGCTCCAGCACGCCATCCATTCCGCGATCGCCGATGGCGTAAAGGCGGTTGGGCGCGGTGGTTACGGGCGCGAAGCCGACTTCGTGAAAACCGAGATCCTGCTTCAGGTGGCGGAAGATGCGCACCACGTCGGTGACGCCGCTGGTGAGCGTGACGCGGGCGGTAATGGGACGGGTGCGGTGGCCTTGGATCAGCGCGCGCACGCGCGGCTCGATGACGGCGTAGCTGCCCTGGCCGTTGGCGAAGACGCGCAGCTTATCGTGCAGTTCGGCGGGGCCATCCATGCTGACGGTAACGCCGATGCGATGGTCGGAGAGGAATTGGATGATAGCGGGGGTAAGCAGAGTGGCGTTGGTGGTGAGCGAGAAATCGACGCTGAGGCCCTGGGCGGCTGCCTTCTCCTGGGCGTAGGCCACCACTTGTTTGAGAAGCGGGAAATTCATGAGGGTTTCGCCGCCGAAGAAGGTGATGTGGACGGCCTGGCGGCCCGCCGATTGGGCCAGCAGAAAATCTACCGCGGCCTGGGCCGTTTCGAGGCTCATGAACTTGGGCTTGCCCTCGGGTGTCGCGACCTTATCCTCGCCGAATTCGTAGCAATACTGGCAGGATAAGTTGCACTGATTGGTCAGGTTAATCACCAGGCTCTGGAGGGGGAAATCGGCAGGCGGCTCTTCCAGGGTCTCGCGAACGGCATCCTCGGGCAGGATCACGCGCATGGCGGCTAACTCGGCGAGGAGGTCGCCGG
>JASHSS010000169.1 GCA_030038565.1 Bryobacteraceae bacterium | reverse complement strand
CGTCCGCCGAAGCGCGCCTCGCGGAATGCCTTGACCAGAAATCTCTCGAGATCGCCGCCGTAGTATTGGTCGTAGGTCACTGGCTCGCCATGCGCGGCAATCAATCCCATGCGCTTCGGCATCGGCCAGTTCTCGTCGCTCTGTCCGTATTCGCGCGGCACGCTCCACCAGTTCAAACCAACCCGCTACAGGTCGTCGGACAACAATCCGTTGTGATAGGTATTGTGGATGCCCGCGAAGCACGGCTCGCCGAACATCTCCTTCGACATCCTATAAAATGCCTTTTCCGCTCCGAGCGGGCCATCGCGCATCACGTCGAAATACCGGTTGATGGCGCGAATCCGCAGCTCCGGCCGTCCCTCCGGCGCGTACCGCATGTCGAACAGCGCCCGTTCCAGCCCGGCGCCCGTGCGCCGTAGGTATTCGGAGGCGAACGCGTGGCCATAGAACCGGTCCCGAAAGGGCCGGTCGCGCTTGGGGTTCAGCATCATGTAGCCGAACTCGTCGAGCGCCGTGCCGTCCAGCGGAATCTCCGCGTAATGCTTCAACAAATTGCGGAAGGTCTCGGTCATCGCTTCGTTGAAAAGGTCGGGATAGTCGTGATAGTGCGCCACCAGCACATAGGCCGTGTAGCCCGCCAGATTGGCAGGCGCGTCGATTCCCAGCGTAACGCCGGCCGCATCGGCCTTCACCGTCTTCGCTGACCTGGTAATGTCGGCGAGCGAATCTTCCGCGTAGCTTCCATCGCCATTCTTGCGGAACGCGAAGACCCGCAACACCTCGCTGTGGAACGGCTCGCGGTCGCGACCTTCCGTCGACGTGACGGAATAATCGGCGTGCCCGCCCGCGTCCAGAACGGCTTCGCCTTCCGTGACCAGAGCCAGCGCCTGTTCGATCCCCAGCCGCGGATGCGACCTGGTCAATGGATCGGTGGCACGCGTCAGCGCCCAAAACTCCCAGACTTGCAGGCCGATCTTCAACCCGTGTTGGTGCGCCGCGCGAACCGTTTCGGCCAGCGGCTCATGCAGTTTTTCAAAGTCGTAGAAATCCACGCCCCTCCCGGGCGGATCGATATTCTCTCTCGAAGTCGCGATGGCCATGGTGAAGGCGCTGCTCTTCGCCATGTTCTCCACGTCCCGAAGGTATTGCGCGTGAGCCAATGTATCCGGGTGCCAAAACCAGTAAACCAACTGCGGATGCCGCGCCGCCGGCATCGTCTCCACATATTGGCAGACGGGCTCTGCGCCTGGCGACGAGCGCTCGGTGAAGGCGCCGGCCGCCGCAAGACCGGCCAGCTTGTGGAACGTCCTCCTATCCATCTCTATCGCTCCATCGCCACCGTAATACCTTCACCCAAAGTGTAGCCCGGCTGAAATCGGCTGGCTTCATGTCGCACGCTCTCACGGCCGCTCGTTGGCCCGCTGGCCGCTTTTTGCACACGCCGCAGCCCCGCCGGACACGCACGAAATCGTACGCCAAACTGTAACGCAATATTCATGGGCGCCATCCCGCCGCCCGTGATACTGTAGCAATTCCCAATTATTTACCTGCCCGAAAAAAGAGAGGATCCTGCATGAAAAAAGCCGTTCTGCTCGCCGTCTCGGTTACATCTCTGTCGGTTGCTCAAGCCCAGGTCATCACCGCCTGGACCTTCGAGAACAACTCCATAGCCGTTAGCAACAGCCCGGCTCCTTCCACCGGGACGGGTACCGCTTCGGCGCTTGGGATGGCCACTTACGCGACCCCCAACATCGGAGTGACCACCTGCGACGTCCTGCAAGGTGCTTCGAGCGATACAGGCACGAACGGCGTTGCGGATACCACTCAAATCTGGCGCATCCGTGCGCAGGCGGGCGCCAGCGGCGCGGGGGCCAATGGCTGGTCGAGCGCTGCCCCCGTCGGGACTCAGGGCGTCATGTTTGCGGCAAGTACTGTGGGCTACAGCAATATCAACGTCAAGTTCGACTGGTATGCAACCACTCAGGGTGAGGCCAACCTGCAACTTCTCTACACCACCGATGGCAGCACCTGGCACAATGTGGCGCTGACCCTCTCCGGGTCTGATGCCGGATTAGCGGTCATGACCAACACCACCTCTCCCAATACGGTTATGGGGTCATATGTCAGCATCACCGGCGGTACCGGGCAGGATTGGTTCACCGGATTGAGCGCCGCCATCACCGATCCGAATGCCGCCAACAATCCCAAGTTCGCCATTGAGATCGTCAACGCCTCCACCGGCGCCGACGATATCTCCGCTGCCGGAACTGCCTTGAATAACACCTCGGGCAACTGGCGGTTTGACAATGTCACTATCTCAAGCGGCAGTACGGCCGTCACTCCCACCGGGAATCTGGTGCTTTCCAGGAGCGTCTACGCCGGCGACGCCAGCACCATCGTCTTGGGCCAGGGACTGCCCCCGGTCTGCCCGTCGACGGCCGTGTGCGCCACCGCTCCCGCGGTCAGCAATGGCTTGTATCCCAACACCAGCAACAGCAGCAATGTCTGGAACAATGACACGGCCGATCCCAGTTTCGGCATCACCTCGCCGATCTTTCTCGATACCATTACTCCCACCGGCACGCTGGTCAGCACCCTTGCCATTCCCACCGGTTTCGCCACCACCAGTTTCAGTTCGAAATCGGAACTCGCCCTGAACCTCTCCACCGATGGCACCGCCATCACCTTCATGGCCTACGTTGCCCCGCCCAACACCGTCGATGTCTCCAACGCCAATACGCCCGAGGTTTACGACCCAACCAATCCTTCCGGCGGAAGCTTCTTCCGCGGCGTGGTCCAGGTCGGCGCAAACGGGGCCATGCAACTCACCAAGACCAACGCCTACAACGGAAACAACGGCCGCGCCGCCATCCTGGCCAATGGCTTGTATTACCTGGTGGGTAATTCGAACAACGGCAGCGCCACCGCCGCCAACGTGGTGGGAGCCGGTGGCATGCAGATTGCCACACCCGGACAGGCCGCCACAACCCTACCCACACAACTGGGAAATTTCTCCATCACCCAACTGACCAATCCCGCAACCGGAGCCCCCTATACGGCTGACAAAGCCGGAAAGGACGCCAATTTCCGCGGTCTGACGATCTTTAATAACACCCTCTACATCAGCAAGGGCAGCGGCAGCAACGGCGTCAATACCGTGTATCAGGTGGGAACCGCCGGCATCCTGCCGCCCCTCACCAACGCTTCGTCGGTCGCCATCAATATCCTGCCCGGCTTCAATGCCGTGCCCAACAAGGACGCCACCAACATTGTCAACTATCCCTTCGGGCTCTGGTTTGCCAACGCCACCACTCTCTATGTAGCCGATGAAGGCGACGGCACGGTCGCCGACGCTGCCACCAGCACCAACGCCGGTCTGGAGAAGTGGATTCTGGTCAACGGCGCCTGGCAGATGGCCTACGTGCTCCAGAACGGTCTGAACCTCGGCAAACAATACAGCGTCCCCAATTACCCGTCCTCCATCGCTCCTGCTACCGACGGGCTGCGCAACATCACCGGCAAAGTGAACGGCGACGGAACCGTGACCATCTGGGCGGTGACCTCCACGGTCAGCGCCAATGGCGATCAGGGCGCCGATCCGAACATGCTGGTTTCCATCACCGACACGCTGGCCAACACCACCGCCGCCGGCGCCGCCAGTGAGAAATTCACGGTTTTGATGACGGCCCCTGCAGGCACGGTCTATCGCGGCATCTGCTTCGCGCCGGTCGCCGGCGCTACGCCCGCGTCGAATTCACCCTCGGTGGTCTCCGCCGCGTCCTGGAGCACTGCCACCATCGCGCCAGGCCAGCTTGTCACCGCGTTCGGTCAGAACCTGGCGCCCGGCACGCCCGACGAGAATTTCGGACCGGCGCCCACCACCTATTACGGCAACTCGATATCCCTCGTCGATGCGGCCGGCAAAACCTGGGCCGCTCCCCTCGTTTTCGTCGCCCCGGATCAGGTGACCTTCCAGGTCCCCTCGGGAGTTGCCGCCGGTTCGGCCACGGCGAATTTCACCAGCAGCGTTGGGACCCAGACCGCCGGTAATCTTCAAGTGGCGGCCGTGGCTCCGAGCATTTTCACCCTCAACGGATCGCAACTGGCGACCGCCGAAACCATCACTGTATCGCCCACCACCAGCGCCCAAACCTATGGCACCACCTACCAGGCGCCCGTGGCGGGCTCCGAGTGGGTTGCCAGCCCCATCAATGTATCCGGCGGTCCGGTCTACCTGGTGCTCTACGGCACCGGCTTCGACGCGGCCACCGCGTCCACCGTCACCGTGACCATCAACGGAGTGAACGCCCAGGTGCTCTATTCCGGTTCGCAAGGCCTTTACACCGGCCTCGACCAGGTCAACGTGCTGATTCCCGCCTCGCTCAAGGGCGCGGGGAACGTCGAGGTGCAACTTACGGCCAACGGTATCGCGGCCAACGCGGTTCAGATCGTAATTCAATAAGTCCGCAAACCCCGGCGGTCGCCGCCCGCTGGCAGAATGCTGAAAAACGGCCTCCGCAAGCGGAATGCCTGCGACTTCCAGGCTCTGGTCCCGGCGCCGCTCCATTTCTGAGCCGGGACCAGATCGCTCCGCCCTGTGCCGAATCGCCCAAGCGGTGCGAACGGGGAACCGGGATAATCCGCCGTTGAAGCAGCGCCGCCTGAGTCAACGGCTGCCTTTGCCTTGCGATTTACGACCGGGGGTAGGTTCAGCGCTGAATGGGATAATGCGGGTGATAGGAAGTTCAGGACGATGTGGAGATTGAACGCGGCCCTGGCCGGCATGGTGTCTCTGGCGGCACTATTCGGATCCGTCGCGAAGGCGCAATCGGCACTGTTACTAGGGCTGCGGCGGCCCTGCCCCAAGGGACCGTGCCAAATGGCTTACCGCACTCTGTGGATTGCACGGCATGCCGGCAAGGTCCAAATCGTAGAGTTGCCAGACCTGATTCTGCCGAGGCACGCGGAGTTCTGGCGGGTGGGGGTGCGGACCTGCTGTGATCGGGAAGGAGTCCAGGATCTGCATGGCCATGAGGTGCCCTGGCCCCACGATGCCTGGTTTGCCGGGCCCGCGGCGGAGCGTCCCGTGGTAGAGGGATTAGTATCGTGTCCAGCCAATGCGGACGGTTCCTGTGGAGGCCAGGGCATCAAGGTGATGTTCCTGAATTCGAACTATATTTCCCTGGAGGAACGTGTGACATCCGAGTGTGGCATGCATCCGGACGGATCGGGATCCTGGTCCGTGAGAAGGCTCGGCGATCATGATGCGAATCCCCTCGCATACAGCGCGATCGAGGGCCAGGCAGCGAGCGCCGAATATGAGAGTCGTGCGGCCCATGCGCTGATGACGAACGCTGCCATCGCGGGCGATACGGACGAAGACCGGGAGATTCGCAAGAATCATCCGAATTGGTCCAGCATGTCCGAGGTGGAGAAGGTGGCCGCCTTGCAGGCGGCGGACGACAACTGCTTTCCAAAGCACGACGACCAGGAATGGTACATCGGCCGGGACCAGGGACGCTGGCACGCCTATGGCGCGTTCGACACGCATCGGCTCTGCGGTGTCTACGTACATTTCGAACTTCCCTTGTCCACGTCATTCGCCGGACCAGCGACGGCGCCAGTCAGCTTGGATTCCGTAAGCAAACAGATGCCCGGCGCCTATGACGCATTCTGGTCTCCGGGCCGGGAAATGGTGGTCGTGCTCGTGGGTCTGAACAAGCCCTTGCCGGATGAAACGGCCCCTTCACAAACCTCCCTCGAGGTCTTTTCCCCGCGTGGGCAGGACATGGGCAAGCCGATCATCACCATGCCGTTGATGGAATACGAGCGGGCCATCATGGCGGAATGGGCTAGCGGAAGCGGCGTGGCGCAGTGGCCTGCGGAATTGACGAAGATCAAGGCGCAGGGAGTGGTCAGTCCACTGCTGCGGGCATCGCCGCAAAAGTGACCACGTCGGTCGAGCAGGTTGCCCCCATCTCCCACGTCAGAGATTCCCCATTCCTCCGTCGATCATCAGTTCGCTGCCGACCGTGAATGCCGATTCGTCGGAGGCAAGAAAGAC
The DNA here is from genome assembly GCA_030038565.1 of Bryobacteraceae bacterium. Taxonomy (GTDB): domain Bacteria; phylum Acidobacteriota; class Terriglobia; order Bryobacterales; family Bryobacteraceae; genus JOPF133. The sequence goes on along the minus strand of JASHSS010000169.1, from coordinate 4,288 downwards.
AATCGCATGGGCGATTTCGGTTGCGTCTCCGAAGCGGCCGACGGGAACCTGGTTCTGGACTGAAGCCGCCAGCGTTTTGCGATCGGCTTCCGAGAGGCCGAGCTTGCCGTAAAGTGGTGTCGAGATCGGGCCGGGGCTGACGGCATTTACCCGAATGCCACGCGAGATGAGCTCACCGGAGAGCGTCCGCGCCAGGGAAAGAAGCGCAGCTTTTGTAGCTCCGTACACGCTCGTGGCGGGCATGCCAACGTGAGCGTTGACGGAAGCGTTGAGCACCACTGACGCTGGATTCGCGAAAATCGGCAACATTGCCTGAATCAGGAAATAAGGCCCTTTCACATTGGTCGCGAAGGAATGATCGAATCCTCGCTCGTCCCACTGTTCCACCGGTCTCAAGTCCGCGATCCCGGCATTGAGGAACAGAACATCGAGTCCCCCAAACACCCGGCGCACGGTTTCCGCCACCGTCTTTTGGGCCGCCACGTCGCTCGCATCGGCCGGGATAATCAAGACATCGGCGCCGAGCGATCTGCGCGCCTCCTCCAGAGTCGCCGGATTCCTGCCGGTGATGGCGAGCCTGGCGCCCTCGGATAGGAACAGGCGGGCCGTTTCGAGGCCGATTCCGCTCGTGCCCCCTGTGATCAGCGCACGTTTGTCCTTGAGCCGGTTCATCTTCCAAGCATACTGAGCTTTTCAGCGCAGATGCCAGGAACCACAAGTCGAGTTGTCGTGAAACGCCCATCCCGCTTTTCCCTGAGATTTCCCGCCGCTCCTTCGCACTACACCAAGCAATGTACCGGCTCCGGTTTTTGGCCGCCGCGGTGTGCGCCGTCGCGGCATGGGGACAGGCGCCTTCCTACACAGCCTCTGGCATTGTCAACGCCAGCGACTACTCGCCCGGTCCCTTCGCTCCCGGCTCGGTGATCGCCCTGTTCGGCGCCAACCTGTCGCGCTCGGCATATGCCTTGCAATCCTCCGATATTGCGTCGGGATACCTGCCCACCGAGTTGAACTACACCCAGGTGATCGTGGACAATTCCCCCGCCGCGCTGTTCTACGTGTCGCCCACGCAGGTGAATTTCATGGTTCCCACCACCGATGGCGTGGGCCAGATGACCATACAGGTGGTCCGCGAAGGCCTGGCGGGGCCGGTGATCGCTCTGCCGGTGATTGCCGCGGCGCCTGCCCTGTTCGCCTGGGGAAACAACCTGGCTCTGGCGACGCACGCCGATTATTCGCTGGTTACCGCGGCTTCTCCGGCGGTGGGCGGCGAGATCATCGTGCTGTTCGCCACCGGGATGGGCAAAACCGCGCCCGATCCGGGCCCCGGCGAAATCCCCACCAGCCCCGCTCCGATCGTCAATCTGGGCGCCCTCCAGGTGACCTTGGCGGGACAAGCGGTGGACCCCTCGCTGATCAAGTACGCCGGCCTGAGCCCTCAATCCGCCGGTCTCTACCAGATCAACCTGGCGATTCCTCCCGGCACGCCTTCCAACCCATCCATTCTGGTTACCGAGGCGGGCCAGGCCAGCAGCGCCGGTCTAGTGCTTCCGGTCCAGCCGGGACAATAGAGAAACTTTCAGGCGCCGAACCGCGTTAGACAAGATAGCGGGAGACGTTCGGCCGCGTCCGGCCGGGAGCCCACCGCGGGCGGTCGGGATTGCCTGCTGCTAGAATCTTGGGAAGGAGTTGTGATGGCGATAGGGCGGTGGGTGATGGTCTTGGCGTTCGCTGGCGCGGTGGTTTCCTCCGCCCAGGAAGTGGGGGCCGATGCGCCCAAGTCCTCCCAGTACACGGTGCTCGCTGGAACTAAAGTCCCACTCAGCCTCATCAATACCGTCAGCACCAAGCACTCCATGGCCGGCGACCGGGTCTACCTGGAAACGGCCTTCCCTATTCTGGTGGATAACCGTATCGTCATTCCGGTGGGCAGTTATGTGGCCGCTACCGTCACCGAGGTGAAGAAGGCCGGCCGCGTAAAAGGCCGCGCGGAGCTCTACATCCGCTTCGATTCGCTGGTTCTGCCGAACGGCGTGACGCGCGATTTCCGGGCTCGCATGGGCGGTATGGACGCCGCCGCCGCGGGCCAGTTGGATCGCACCGAAGGCGCCGTCAAGGGCGAAGGCAACAAGGCCGGTGACGCGCGCACGGTGGCCGAAGGCGCCGGCATCGGGGCATCCGTCGGGGCGATTGCCGGCGGTGCCGCAGGCAGCGCCGGAATGGGCCTCGGCATCGGCGCCGCCGCCGGCGCGGCTGCCGGCCTGGTGGGCACCCTGCTGACCCGCGGTCCCGACGCCGTAGTTCCCAAAGGCAGCACCGTCGAGATGGTCCTCGACCGCCCGCTGAGTTTCACTGAAACCGACTTGAATTTCGGTAATTATCAACCCCCGCGCCAGTCCGGCCCGGTCGCGTCGCTGCCCCCCGATGGCAAAACCGCGCCCGGCCCCGCGCGCCCCCGCATCCCCTTCTGATCGCCGGTTTTACAGCATTTACCGCCCCTACAAACGTCCTTTACAGTACACCTCTACAGTCGTAAATGGAGGTAGCACTTACCATGAAAAAGAATCTGATCCGATTTGGAGGCGTGGCGGCGCTGGCCGCCGGGTTGGCGTTGGCCCAGGCGCCTCCGCCCGCTCAGTCGCATCCGGCCGCGCAACCCTCGCAATCGACTCCCGCCAAACCCGGAGCCGTTCACCGCCCCTACCGGCAATGGGTCCGGCAACGCATGATGCAGCAACTGAACCTGACGCCCACCGAGCGCGACCACGCCAAAGTCATCTTCCAGCAGGCCCGCCAGAGCGCGCAGCCGTTCACCCGGCAACTGCGGCAGAACCACCAGGCCATGGCGCTGGCAGTCAAGGCCGACGACGCCGCCAGGATCCGCCAGTTGGCCGCCGAACAAGGCCACCTGGTAGGCCAGGTGATGGCCATCCGTTCCGAAGCCGCCGCCAGGTTCTACGCCACTCTGACCCCGGCGCAGAAGGCCAAGGCCGACCAGATCCATCAGACGATGGAGCAGCGCTGGCGCGAGCGCACTGGCCAACGCACCGGCGAACGCACTAACGGGTGATTGGTTTTAAGACCCTCCGCGCCCGGCTTATTCTTCGCGCAGCGCCACCATCGGATCCACCCTGGTGGCGCGGCGCGCCGGAATCGCCGTCGCGGCGAAGGCCACCGCCGCCAGGATCGCGGCCACCGCCCCAAAGGTGGCCGCGTCCCGGGCGCTCACCCCAAACAGCAATTGGGCCATCACGCGGGTCAGCACGGCCGCGCCCGCCAGGCCTAGGGCGATGCCGATAGCCGCCAGTTCCATTCCCTGCCGGACCACCAGGCCGACGATGTTGCTCCTCTGCGCGCCCAGCGCCACCCGCACCCCGATATCGTGGGTGCTCTGGGACACCAGGTACGAAATCACCCCGTAAGTTCCCACCGCCGCCAGCAGCAGCGCGAAGGCTGCGAACGCACCCAGCATTACGCTCGCGAAGCGCTGCCGCGCCAGCGAATCGTACAGGCGGTCCTGCATGGTCCGGATATCGAACACCGGCACGTCCGTTTCCACCGCGTGAACTTCCCGCACCACCGCCGCCGAAAGTTGCCCTGGGTCGCCGGCCGCGCGCGCCACCAGGTAAATCTCGGTGTCGGGATGCTGCTCCTGCGCGAAATAGACCGCGCTTTTGCCGTCGATATCCAGGCCATACTGCTTGACCGCCCCTACCACCCCTACGATGGTGTATGGCCGCTTGGGATCGTTCCACAGGTGCTTCCCGATGGGGTCGCCCTGGGGCCAGAAACGCTCGGCGAATTTCTCTTCCACAATCACCACGGTAGGCTTATCCGCGGTGTCCTGCTCCGAAAAAAACCGGCCCCGGCGCAGAGGAATCTTCATGGTTCGGAAGTAGTCCCCACTGGCGATGCGCTGATCCACCTGCAATTCCTGGCCCGGCGGCGGCGTGTAACCCTCCACGTTCATCCCGCCCCAGCCCACCGTTCCCGTCAGCGGCAGGACATCCACCACGCCCTCCGCCTCCACGCCCGGCAGCTGCGCGATGCGGCCTTCCACCTGGCGGTAGAACTGCACTCGGGCTTTGCTGTCGCGGTACCGGGCGCCTGTCGCCGCCACCTGCATGGTCAGTACGCGATCGGCGCTGAACCCCGGCGGCACGCCCTGCAAACGCACGAAACTGCGGATCAGCAATCCCGCGCCAATCAGTAGCATCAGCGAAAGCGCCAGCTCGGAGATCACCAGCAGGCCGCGCAATCGGTGCCGCGCGAGGCCCAACCCGCCATC
>JASHSS010000168.1 GCA_030038565.1 Bryobacteraceae bacterium | reverse complement strand
CCTGCGGACTGGTCCACTAAATTGATCCTTCGGCTAAATCGCCGCCATATTGGTTCGATCCAGAATTTTTTTCGGAGGCCATGGCGAATGGCGCCGTCCGGGTACACCGCGCCGCAGACTTCCGGGAGAGCGCGCCGGCCATGCGGAAAAGACGCAGAATACTCGTGCACATTTGGGCTGCCTCAGCGTCTACACGTTAATGCGTATCATTGGCGTGATTTTCCTGGCGTCGCTCGGCTGCGGCGCCGCATGGTCTCAATCCGCTGACAGCGCCATGACCTTCGAGGTGGCTTCCATCAAACCATCCCCGCCGCCAAATGGCAGGGGAATGCGGGTCGGCTGCCCTTCCGATCCAGGGCGCATCACCTGCACCAACATGAATATGGCAAACCTCGTAACGATGGCGTATGGGATCTCGCCCTTCCAACTGGCCGGCCTGGAATACAGCATGACCGACCGGTACGAAGTCGCCGTAAAAATTCCTGAAGGAGCCAGCAAGGAGCAGATCCAGCTGATGTGGCAGAATCTGCTCAAAGAGCGGTTCAAGCTGGCTGTTCACCACGAGACCAAAGTGGGGCAGGTATATGAACTCGTGGTGGCCAAGGGCGGCCTCAAGATCCGGGAATCGGTGGATGTGCCGGTAGCTCCTTCCGATGCGCCTCCGCCCGCGAGGCCGGAGAGCGGGACGCGAAAGCCGCTCTCTCTTGCCAGTGACGGGTTTCCCGATATCCCTCCGGGCGGCATGGCGATGATGCGCGGCGTAGCGCGGTGGCGGCCGGTCCGGATCACCATGCAAGCGGTGGCCTCCATGTTGGGCGGCCAATTGGGCCAGCCGGTGATGGATGCAACGGGTTTAAAGGGAGAGTATGACTTTACCCTTTCCTGGGTCACCGGCGGCGGGCCCGGGGTGGCGATGGCCGGCCAGCCGGGCGGCGAATCCCCACTGGCGGGGCTGGATGACTCCGGGGCAGGCCCCACTTTGGTCGAGGCGCTCCAAAGGCAACTCGGCTTGAAGCTGGAGCAGAAAAAAGGCGCCATCGAGATGTTGGTGGTCGATCACGTGGAGAGGGTGCCGACGGAGAATTAGGAAGGGCCCGGGTCGCTGTTGGACACTCTCCTCGCCAGGCGCCCTCGCCGGAGGGGCGATCACCCCGCGGGCCTGGCCGATCCGCGCCGAGGGCGCTTGGAAGCGGTCACGGTGACGGCGCGGACGGAGTGGGGCGCGAGGCCTCGGAGGGTCCGCCTGGCGCGTTGACGATGGCGCAGGCGCCGATAGCCGGCGACGATGGCTCGGTCACCTTTTGCGGGTGGGGCTGCCGCTCCGGTTGGCCGGAGTGGCGCCGGACCGCCAATTTAGCCGGCATTAGCCAATTAGCGGGCACTAGCCGATTAGCGGGCATCACAAAGCGTACCGCCGTCCCGCTGATATTGTGCGAATGATCACATTGAGGGGCTTTCGTAAGTGCAAAGAAATCATCGCGCCGGGGGACAACTCCAACCACAGCAGCCAAAAGCGCCAGAGACATCTTCGAGATCGTGCTGCACACCGCCCGGGCGCGACCTTGGTCTCTGATTTGCTTTCAACGCATTAAACTTGGCTTGAGACTCGTGTTTCAGGGCAACACCGCGGGGACTGTGGGCAATCCTGCGGAGGGGAGAAAATGAAATGAAGCGAAATCACGGAATTGCAGCAGTGGCCGCGACTCTTCTGGCAGCCGCTGGAATCATCTTCGTAGCAGGCAGGTCGAAAACGACTGCGGCGGCGGTCCCGCCGGCGCCACGCACGGTCGAAGTAGCGGTTGTTGAGCAGCGTGATCTCCCGATCGAACGGGAATGGATTGGGGCGCTGGATGGCCTGGTCGACGCCGATATCAAGGCGCAGGTAACCGGCTACCTGCTACGGCAGGACTATCAGGAAGGTTCCTTCGTCCGCAAAGGACAGTTGCTCTTCGAAATCGATCCGCGGCCGTTTCAGGCGGCAGTGGACCAGGCCACGGGTCAACTGGCGCAAGCCCGAGCGCAGCTGTCGCAGGCGCAGGCCGGTCTGCTGCAGGCACAGGCCCAACTGATAACCGCCGAGGCCAATCAGCGCAAAGCGCAATTGGACGAGGACCGCTACGTCCCCCTCGTCAAGCAGCAGGCGGTCACGCAGCAGGACTTGGACAACACCCACCAAACCAACGAGGCGAACAAAGCCCAGGTCGCTGCGTCGAGAGCCCAGGTGGAGACCGCGAAGGCACAGATTGAGGCCGGGCAGGCCGGCGTCAAGGCAGCCGAGGCGGCGCTGGAAACCGCACAAGTGAATCTCGGCTTCACCAGGCTGACCTCACTGATCGACGGGATCGCCGGCAAGGCGACCGTGCAGGTCGGCAATCTCGTGGGCCCGGCGGGCAACGCGATTACGGCCGTATCGACGCTCGATCCGATAAAGGCCAACTTCACCGTGAGTGAGCAGGAGTATCTCAGCCTGGCACGGGCAGATGCACTGCATAAGCTGCAGTTGAAGGTGATTCTGGCCGATGGAACCGAGCACCCGCATCCAGGCCGGTTTTCCTTCGCCGACCGGCAGGTGGATCCGAATACCGGCGCCATTCAGATGACCGCGCTGTTTCCCAATCCTGGAAACATCCTCCGCCCGGGACAGTATGCCAAGGTGCGCGCGATTGTAGGCACCGACAAGGGCGCGTTGCTCGTCCCGCAGCCGGCAGTAACGGAATTGCAGGGCAGCTACCAGGTTACCGTGGTCGGGCCCGACCATCACGTGACCACGCGCCCCGTCAAAGTGGGAGAGCGCGTTGGCACGATGTGGGTGATCACCAGCGGACTGGAGCCTGGAGAGACGGTGGCAGTGGAGGGCCAACAGGCGCTCCGGCCCGGTGCGGCAGTCACACCAAAGCCGTTCCAGAACAACTAACAGAGAGGAGCCGAACCCATGTCCAAGTTTTTCATTCGCAGGCCCATTGTGGCCATGGTGATCGCCATTCTCACGGTAATTGTAGGCGTGATCACGATCGTGGTTTTGCCGGTGGCGCAGTTTCCCAACATCGTGCCGCCGGAAATCCGGCTGCAGGCCACCTATGTGGGCGCCGACGCCAACGCGTTGGAGCAGTCAGTCGCCACGCCGATCGAACAGCAAGTCACCGGCGTGGACAACCTGAATTACATGTATTCGGTCAACGCCACGGGTTCCTCGTCAACTACCTTGTTCACGGATTTCGACCTGAAGACCGATCCAAACATGGACTTGATCCTCACCCAGTCGCGCGCGCAACTGGCGTCGGGACAACTCCCACCCGAGGTGAACAACTATGGGCTGGTGATCAAGAAATCCACCACCGCTCCGCTGATGCTGATCGGCCTCTACTCGCCGCATGGCACCCGCGATGCCACGTTTCTGGCCAACTATGCGTACATCAATCTCAACGATCCGATCGGCCGCTCCTATGGCGTGGGCCAGACCCAGGTGTTCGGCGCGGGCCAATACGCCATGAGGTTGTGGGTCAAGCCGGACCAATTGGCCAAGCTGGGCATCACCGTTACCGACATCACTAACGCCATCCAGGCCCAGAACACCGTCAACCCCGCCGGCCAGGTGGGCGGCGAGCCGGCTCCCACCAATCAGCAATTTACTTACGCGGTTCTGGCCCAAGGCCGGCTCACGTCGCCGGAACAGTTCGGCGACATTGTGATCCGCGAAGCTCCCAACGGCGGAAACGTGCGGGTTAAGGATGTCGCCCGCGTGGAATTGGGCGCGCAGAGCTACAGCATCATCGGCCGGTTGAATGGGAAGCCCAGCGCAATCATCCCCGTCTATCAGTTGCCCGGATCGAACGCCGTGCAAACGGTTGACGGGGTCCGCAAGCTGATGGCGCAGATGAAACAACGCTTTCCCGAAGACGTGGATTACGCCATCTCGTTGGACCAGACACTTCCGGTTACGGAGGGCATCCAGGAGATTGTCGAGACGCTGGTGATCGCAATCATATTGGTGATCATGGTGGTCTACCTCTTCCTGCAGGATTGGCGCGCCACCCTGATTCCCATGCTGGCCGTGCCGGTTTCGCTGGTCGGCACTTTCATGCTCTTCCCCGTGTTCGGCTTCTCCATCAATACGCTTTCGATGTTGGGCCTGGTGCTGGCGATCGGCCTGGTGGTGGATGACGCCATCGTGGTGGTGGAGGGGGTGCAACGCCACATCGAGGAAGGCCTGGCGCCCAAGGACGCGGCTCGCAAGGCGATGGAGGAACTCTCCGGACCCGTCGTCGGTATCGCGTTGGTGCTGGCGTCGGTGTTCGTGCCGACCGCCTTCATCCCCGGAATTACCGGAAGGCTTTATCAACAATTCGCGCTGACCATCGCCATTTCAGTGGTGCTCTCGGCCTTTAACGCGCTTACGCTCAGCCCGGCGCTGGCCGGGTTATTGCTGCGGAAACCCGAGCACGAGGCCGCCAAGCGCGGTGGGCCGCTGGGGAAACTGTTCGGCGCGTTCAACCGCTATTGGGATGGCGCTACGCATGGCTTTGTCCGCTGGTCGGACATCATGATCCGGAAGGGGGCGCTGGTGCTGGTGCTGCTGGCGGTTTGCGGCGCGGGCGCTCTGCTCTTCCTCCAGCGGCTGCCCTCCAGCTTTCTTCCCGATGAAGACCAGGGCTATGCCTACGTGAGCATGCAGCTACCCGTGGCGTCGTCGATGGAACGCACCGACGCGGCCGCCCGGCAGGTGGAGAGGATTCTCGAAAACACCCCGGGCGTCAAGTACACTACGACCGTTGTCGGTTTCAACCTGCTGAGCTTCGCCCAAACCACCTACAATGCGTTCTTCTTCGTCACTCTGAAGCCGTGGGGCGAGCGTAAGACGACGGAGGAGCAGTATCAGACCATCCGGAATCATCTGAACAAGGAACTTGGCAATCTACCGATAGGAACCGTTTTCAGCTTCGCGCCGCCGGCCATTCCGGGCGTCGGCACCTCGGGTGGATTTCAATTCGTGCTGGAAGACCGTGCCGGCAGAGATGTGAAGTTCCTGGCAGACAACCTGGATAAGTTTCTGGCAGCCGCGCGGAAACGTCCGGAAATCGGCCAGATCTCGACCACCTTTCTTCCCAGCGTGCCGCAGCGTTTCATTCAGGTGGACAAAGACAAGGCGTTGAAACAGGGTGTTGCCTTAAGCGATGTGTACCGGACGATTCAAGCGTACATGGGCGGATTGTTCATCAATTACTTCAACGATTTCGGCCGTACCTGGCAGGTGTATGTGGAGGCCGAAGCCCCCTACCGGTCGAATACCGAGAGCCTCGACCAGTTTTATGTGCGGAACAGCCAGGGCCAGGCCCTGCCGCTTTCCTCGCTGGCGAAATTCGAGACCCGCTCCGGCCCGGAATTCACGCTGCGCTACAACGAGTACCGGGGGGCGCAGCTTAACGGCAGTGCCGCCTCGGGGTACAGTTCCGATCAGGCGACGGCTGCCCTGGAAGAAGTTTTCAGAGAGACCATGCCGCGCGAAATGGGATTCGATTACATGGGCATGTCCTACCAGGAGCAGAAGGCGCGGCAAGGAGTGCCCTCGTGGGTTATCTTTGGCTTCTCTCTGCTGTTCGTTTTTCTGATTCTGGCGGCGCTGTATGAGAGCTGGTCGCTGCCATGGAGCGTGCTGCTCTCGACGCCGGTGGCGGTCTTCGGCGCCATCGCCGCGCTGTGGCTCCGCCGTGTGGTGGCGAGTGTGTTTTTCCCGGCTTACCTGGTGCAGATCGAAAACGACGTTTACACGCAAATCGGCCTGGTGATGCTCATCGGCCTGGGCGCGAAGAATTCGATTTTGATTGTCGCCTTTGCCAAAGAGGAGTACGAGCGCGGTAGGCCCTTAGTCGAGGCCGCATTGGATGGCGCGAGGCTGCGCTTTCGGCCTCTCATGATGACCGCGCTGGCCTTCATTATCGGGTGCGTGCCGCTCTGGGTCGCATCCGGCGCGGGATCCATCGCACGCGAGATCATCGGGACCACGGTAATCGGCGGGATGCTGGCCGAGACGTTCATCGGCAGGTTCTTCGTTCCCGCCATTTTCGTGGTGGTGGAAAAGCTATCGAGGAATGCGCCCAATCCGGGGCTGGAGCCGCTGTCTTCCCCGGCTCAAGGAGACTGACATGCGAGCTTCCTATCTTGCAATCGCAGTGACGGCCGCGCTGTTGGCGGGATGCACCGTAGGCCCCAACTATAAACGGCCGCAAGTCGCGGCGCCCGCCAGCTTCCGCGCGCCGGAGCCACTTCCGGCGCCGCAAGCCAGCTCGCTGGCGGACCTCAAGTGGTTCGAAGTGTTCCGCGACGAGCAGCTCCAAAGCCTGATCCGCACGGCGCTGGCGCAGAACTACGATCTGCGCGATGCCGTGACGCGAGTGGAGGAGGCGCGCGCCAACCTGGGCGTCACCCGCTCGAACCAGTTCCCGCAAGTCGGCGCCTCGGGCGACCTGGAGATTACGCGCCTTTCGCGAAACGGATCGCTCGAGCTGCCAGCAGCCTTAGTCCCCAATCAGAACCGCAACTGGGGCCAGGCCGGGCTCAACCTGCTGTCTTTCGAACTCGACCTGTGGGGACGCCTGCGCCGCGCGACGGAGGCTGCCCGCGCTAGCCTGCTGAGTGCCGATTGGAACCGCAAGACCGTAATCAGCACCGTCGTCAGCCAGGTCGCAACCGATTATTTCCAGTTACTCGAATTGGACTCCGAAATGCAAATTTCCCAGAGCACCCTGGAGTCGCGTCGTGCATCGCTGGAGCTTACCGAAGACCGTCAGCGCGGCGGCGTTGCCACGCTGCTCGATCTGCGCCAGGCCGAAGAACTGGTGGATAGCGCGGCGGAGAGCATTCCCCAGCTTCAACAACAGATTGAACAAACTGAAGACCAGATCTCCCTGCTGCTCGGGAAGAACCCGCAAGGCATCGGAAGGGGACGCGGCTTCCTCGAACAACAGATGCCGCCGGAAGTGCCTACGGGCCTGCCTTCGGCGCTGCTCGAACGGCGCCCCGATATCCGCGCTGCCGAGCAGGCGATGGTCGCCGCCAACGCCAATATCGGCGTGGCCAAGGCGGCTTATTTCCCGCAGATCAGCTTGAGCGGGACCATCGGCGGCCAGAGTACGCAGCTGACGAACCTCTTCTCGGGCCCGAACGCCGCCTGGAGCTTCATTCCGCAGATCACCCAGCCGATCTTCACTGCCGGCCGCATCAAGTCCAACGTGCGCCTGGCCGAGGCGCAGCGGGAGGAAGCGCAGGTCGCTTATGAGAAATCCATCCAGACCGCTTTTCAGGAGGTTTCCGACGCGTTGATCGCGCACCAGCGCACGCGGGAGAGCCGCGTCGAGCAGGAACACCTCGTCACTGCATTGCAGGATCGCAAGCGCCTGGCTTATGCGCGCTACCAGGGCGGCGTGGACACGCAACTCAATGCCCTCGATGCCGATCGCGACCTGCTGGCGGCCCAGTTGACGCTGGCGCAGATCCGCTACGCCGAGCTGGTGAGCGTGGTCCAGCTCTACAAAGCGCTGGGCGGCGGCTGGGAAGCATGACCATCGAGCGGCTTGTCGCGTTTGTCGGGGGCAGCCGGGAGAATGCGGGAAACCCGGCCGCGCTTTTCCACCCCCGAAATCCGCGCGGCGGAAATGCGCCGTGGGCCGTGCGCGGGCGTCCGGCATACGACGCCCAGGCGCGCTCCAGCAGCCTTTGACAACGCCGCGTCCGGCGCTAACCGATGCCCGGCTCCAACCGGCCCGCCCCGGCGGCCTGGCCGCTGGGGCCTTCGAGCCGGAGGGGCATCCGGCGGTGGAACCACGTTGCGGGATTCTTCAGTGGATTGGCGGGGTTGAACCGACCTCGCCAATGTGCGCGATGGTGTCCCCCTTCTTCAAGGAAGGCACGGCGCCGATGTACAGTACTACGCCCGCGATCGGCGCTGTGGCGTCCCGCACCTTCTTACCGAAGTAGTCTGTTACATAGCCAATCTTCATTCCTTGTGAGACATACGCCTCCGGGGCCACCAACGGGAAGAACACGCCATCGACGTCGCTGGTCATGACGGAAACGCGGGACAGCCACAGCGGATGCTCCACCGGCGTCACCTTGCCGTCGAGCATCCGCAGGTGCCGAGCCACGTTCCAGCAGCCTTCTACGAGAGAGTCGACATCGGCTGCGCCGGTAGTTCCGGCATGGCCCGCCTCCGCGGTCACGCAGGGTTTGCCGAGGCTCGATGCGAAGCGCGTGAGCGTGATCGCGCCACTCGGCGCCACTGGTGTCTTGAAGTCCTGCAGGATGATGTGATCCAACCCGAACGCCAGCACCATGGCGCGCGACGCCGCATCCTGCGCCTCCTTTCCGGTCGCGGCCCAATACGAATAGCGGCGGAGATTCTCGTCCAGATCGCCACCGTGCAGGTCGATCAGGTAGTCGCACTTCTCCACGACATCTTTACCGATGGCCCAGGAGGCCCGCTC
>JASHSS010000167.1 GCA_030038565.1 Bryobacteraceae bacterium | reverse complement strand
GACGACGATCGCTCTGGTGGCCGGAAGAGTAGGCGCAAAGCTGATCGACGCCGCCAACCGCGCCAACCTGTTGGGCGCGCCGCTGATTATTTGCGTCAACGGATTCACCGACACGGCAGCTTCTGCCGGCGAATTGGCGGCCTTTGTCAACGCCAACCAGATCAACGTGGCGGCCTGGGAGTTGTCCAACGAACCCTACCTCTACCCACTTTTTTTGCCACGGCAACCGCCTATCTGGACGCGATGAAGCCGTATCGCGATGCCATTAAGGCCGTAAATCCCAACGCGATCGTGGCTATCTTCGTCAGCGATCAAGGCCACGCAAACGCCGCCACGGATCCATGGAATCTGGCGGTCGCCGCGTATCCCGACAAGTATTGGGACGCAATTACCTTTCACCACTACCCCCCCGCAGAGCAGCGGGGCCTTTGCCCAATGGATGGCGGACGAAAGCGCCGTGCTGGCCTCCGGGACCAGCGCCCTGTTCGCGGGCGCTCTCGGGGCGATCGGCCCTGCGGGCGTGAAGTTCCTCAATACCGAGTTCGACCCCTCCATACCGAACGATTCCGCCACCGGTGCCTCTTCTCAGACGTGCGGCACCCTGTGGTGAGGGATTTATTCGGCCGAGTACATCATGCGGATGTCCACGGTACCCTCGGTGCTGCATGTGGGCCCCAGCGAGATTTCTCACAACGCGGGAGTGTTGGCCGCCAACGATAACAACAGTGCAGTGGAGGCCGCGGCAGCCTCCGGCGCCACGATCGACACGCTGTCGCTGGACTTCGGATTCTACACCTCCGCGCAGGGGCGCGGAATTGCGGTCCTGAACGGCGTGATCAGGAATGCCGTTCAATCGAACCAGACCACGGTCACAGGCGGCGCGACGGTGCCGGCCACGGGCATGTCGCCGATTCCGGCGCTCTACGCCATGAGCTACTCCAACGCGCAAGGAGGCGTGTCGGTGGTGATCACCAACAAGAGCGCCACCCCGCACCAGGTGACCGTTCGCATCAACGGCGCCGCGGCCACTGGCACGTTTCCTTTGCAATTCGCCACCGCCGCCGATCCGAGCACGGCGAATACCGCCGCCAGCCCCAATGCGATTTCAGTTCAGGCCACAAATTCCGCCAATCCCATCACCGTGCCGCCCTATACCGTCTTGCGCGCCGACATCACCACGCCGGCGGTAGCGTCGTTCGTCCATTCGGCCAGTTTCCAGCCGGGGCCGGCGGCGCCGCTGCAATTGGTGACAGCGTTCGGCTCGGGCTTCGCCTCCGAGACCATCACCGCTCCCGGCCAGCCTTTGCCGCTTATGCTGGGCGACACCGCCATCACGATCACCGACAGCAAAGGAACGGCGAGCGCAGCTCCTCTCTATTACGTATCTCCCAGCCAGGCCAGCTTCCTGATCCCCAGCGGGGTTGCCCGCGGAAACGCGTCGGTGAAGGTGACGCGAAACGGCGCAACGGTTCTCACCGGATCGCTCACCATTGAGGCGGTTGCGCCCGGGTTGTACTCTGCCAACGGGAATGGCGCGGGCGTTGCGGCTGCCGTGGCCGAACGCGTACCGGCATCCGGCGCCGCCACAGCCTTGTCCGTCTTCTCCTGCCAGAGCGGAGTGCCCCTAAGCTGCCTCTCGACTCCGTTGTCCCTTGGCAGTTCCGCGGACACGGTGTATGTGTCGCTCTATGGAACCGGGATTCGCGGCGCCGCAACGGTTCAGGCATACGTCGCCGGCCAGGCTGCGCCGGTGCAGTATGCGGGCGCGCAGGGCCAATATCAGGGTCTCGACCAGGTGAACCTGGCGCTTCCCGGCAGCCTGGCCGGCATGGGAGAGGTGAGCGTCTACGTCATCGCGGATGGCAAGGTGTCGAACATGACCACCATAAACATCCAGTGACGATGCGCGCCCGTTAGACTCTGGTGATACCATCGACCCTGATGAGACCTTCACGCCGTGGTCTGGTTCTTGTGCTATTGCTTATTGTCGCCGCCGCGGTTTATGAGTTCTATCCCTCACTCCGCTTGTTTGCGCTGGTCGTGGCGGGCCACAGCCCGAACTGCCCGTGGTCGCACGCTATCAGGAGCACGGCCAACGTGGAAGAGACTACCCAGATCAAGGACCGCATCCTCGCCGCCAGCCACCTGGTCAAAGAGGAAAGCGGCCTCGAACTATGGGATACGCCGAAAGGCCCATTCTGGATTCCCAAAGGCAACCGTTACGTGTTGCCGTTCAACCTTGCCGAGATGGAGCGCCATATCTACGGTTCCGGCGAGCACTTCATTCATGGGGGCGACATCGTCCTGGATTGCGGGGCCAGTGACGGGGATTTCACGCGGGAAGGCCTGAAGGCCGGGGCGAAGCTGGTTGTCGCGATCGAGGTCTCGCCATCGAGCGTTGAGTGCATCCGAAGGAACCTGGCGGCCGAAGTTGCCAACGATCGTGTCATCGTCTACCCCAAGGGCGTGTGGGACCACGATGACACGCTTACGCTCAACGTGGATGACACCAACTTCGCCGCGAACAGCGTGGTGATGCACTCGCCGGGGGCGCATGCGGCCGGGACGGTACCATTGACGACGATCGACAAAATCGTGGCGGACTTGCACCTGCCGCGGGTGGATTTCATCAAAATGGACGTGGAAGGCGCGGAGGTCCGGGCGATTGCCGGGGCGAGCGACACATTACGGCGATTCAAACCACGCCTGGCGATTGCCACCGAGCACTCGCCGGAGGATGAGCGCACCATCCCCGCGGCCGTCCATGAGGTGCGTGCCGACTACCAGATGCAATGCGGTCCCTGCCTGGAAGCGAAGGGGCACGTAAGGCCGGACGTTTTGTATTTCTTCTGACGCTGTGTCCGGTGGGATCTCAGCCCTGTCCCGCGAGCTCCCGCCGCAGCCACGCGTGGGCCAGGCGGAGTTCATGCCGCACCACGTGCACTGACCGGCCCACCACCTCCGCCGCCTCTTCCGCGGTCATGCCGCCGAAGTAGCGCATCTCGATGAGTTCCGCGAGCGAACGCCGCTCCCGCGCCAGGGCCTCCAGGGCAAGGTCCAGTTCAAAAGCTGAATCTGCTCATGGCCGGTGTCCGCCTCGAACTCGATGGCCGCATCCCCCTGAACAAGCCCCTCATTGCGGCGCGCAGCCGCTCGCGCCCGGGCGTGGTCCAACAGCATTCGCCGCATCGCCCGCGAGATAACCGCGAAGAAGTGCGACCGGTCCACGAACTGAATCTCGGAATGGCCGAAAAGCTTGAGATATGCTTCGTTGACCAGGGCGGTGGGCTGCAAAGTGCGCTTCTCAGAACACCGGGTGGTGCGGAAAGGCAAATGGCTGAATCGCTAAGATCTCCGGGTACCGCGGGACGAGTTCGAAGATGGACGTTTGGCGAGTGATCGGCTTGGCGGGCCTCACGTACAAGTTTGCGCGCCGGTCCGCCGGAGCTCTTCGCGCTGCGGAATGCGCCGGCAGAGGCTGGTGCCGAATGCGAGACGAAAGATTTGCGAGAATTTGGGACCCCAAACCACTCCTTAGACAAATGCAGCTCGAACCCAGCCCGGATCCTCCTGTAAGGCCTCCTCCTACATCGGTCGAAGTTTATGTTGAGGTCGTTATCAGAGTACGGTTCCGGCAAAATCCTGAGGTGAACCAGTGAACAATATCGCGCTCTACTCTGTTCAGCCGATTCTCTCGGCGGGACTGCAAGCGGCGCTCGCCGCTTCCAACGCCTTCCGCCTCTCCCCAGTCTGCGAGAGCCTCGCACAGCTTGTGGAGCAAATCAGAATCACCGAACCGGCGCTGGTTCTGATCGAACTCACCCGGGACGTGACCCTCGAGGTCCTCAAGCACATTCGGTCTCAGGCCCCGGATGCGCCAATCATTCTGTGGGTTGACACGGTTTCTACGGAGTTTGCGGCCCAATCGATCGGCCTTGGCGTACGGGGAATTCTGCGAAGGTGCTTATCGCTGGAACTGCAATTGAAGTGCCTGCAGAAGGTCAGCGAGGGAGAACTCTGGATTGAGAAGTCCCTCAGTGACATGCTGTTGAGTTCAAAGCGGGTATCCCTGACCAGCCGGGAGCGGCAGTTGATGGGTCTTGTGGCACAGGGTCTGAAAAACAAGGAAATTGCGTTTTCGCTGGGTATCACCGAAGGCACCGTCAAAGTTTATCTCTCGCGACTGTTTGAAAAGGTTGGAGCCGCCGATCGGCTGGAACTGGCGCTGTTTACGATCCGCAATATCGCCGCGCTGGGATTATCGGAGGAATGGAAATGCCACCCCGATGAGATCTCCCGCGCCGTGCCCCTGTACCTTCCCGCTTTTGTGAGCAGGCCGGCAGAGGCGAAATTGCAGGTGTGAATTTCCATCCGGAGCAGCATGGGCGCCGGCTCCCGCGGCCGGCGTGTGGTCGCCGGCGGATGTAGGCCCCGAAGAACTTTCTGCTGATGCGCCTCGATTAATTGCGGCGAGGACGACGGCGTCGCCGGCGGCACTGGACCGCCGATGCCGCCACGATGAATGTCA
>JASHSS010000166.1 GCA_030038565.1 Bryobacteraceae bacterium | reverse complement strand
TCGGAAAGGCGTGTTGGTTATGAGTTATAGTCCAGAAACGCCGTTTGACAGTATCGAGGGCTCGCACGAATACGTCGCCATGCTGGCGGAAGCCCTCGATGAAGCCCGCCGCGATGTGGAGTCCGAAGTCGCACTGGCGGAACGTGACGGGGCGGAACGCCGCAAAGAGGCGCTTCTCCTGGTTTCCTACAACCTGGCCAAACTGCATCTGCACATTACCACCAGCCGGAGAATTCTCAACGATCTGCGCAGCCTGCGGCGACTGCTGCTGGCCGAGCGCAGTGTCAGGGAACGCGGAATGGCAGCCGGGTCGGGTCTGGGGGACTAGTCGCCCTTCGAGGGGTACATCGATTTGTCGGCCGGCAGGACACCGACGCCCGGTGTATATCGTAGTGTTTTTCCCTGCGTCTCCCAAAAATTCCAACCGTCAAACCAAGGGTGTTCAGAGAGATGTTGCGAAAACCCGCGCCAGATGCGGCTTTTTGCGACACCCCCACTTGACAGTCGCTGGGTGCGAGCGTACTATTCAAGAGTTGTCACGCAAGATTGTGGCAACACTCAACAGCGGTGGTTTGTGGGGGACCCCGTATGACGTTTCAGATCGGCGATAAAGTCGTTTATCCCAACCAAGGCGTTGGGACGATCGAGAATATCAGCACCCGCTCCTTTGGTTCCGCATTCGAAAAATTCTACCTGCTCCGCTTCGGATGTAATAGCATGACCGTCCTGGTCCCGTTTTCCAACGTGGCCGATATCGGCTTGCGGCGCGTAACCAAGGATCGCGAGATTTCGCGGATACTGTCTTTCCTGTCCGGCGCCTGGTGCGCCGTCAACCCGGATTGGAAAATCCGGTTTAAGGAGAATACGGAAAAAATGCAGAGCGGCGACCTCCTCAAGGTCGCGCAGGTCTTTAAAGCCCTGCTCCAGATCCACATCGATAAGCCTCTATCTTTCCGGGAAAAGAAAATGCTTGACCGTGCTCGTCACATGCTGGTTTCGGAGATTTCCATCGCCCGCAATGTGCCCGAGATCCACGCCGCCGCCCTGCTGCAGCGCTCGCTGGCCAAGGCCGGCCTGGTTTTGCCGCCGGTTTCCTGACCCATCTTGGCCCATCTTCGCGCGCGGGTTCCACGGGACGCGCCGAAATGTTATCATCCTTACCTAACGCGGGCCTTGGCCCGTGGGAAGGATTTCTGGCATGTTCTGTCATACCTGTGGAACACAAATTAGCGATGGCACGCAGTTCTGCCCCAACTGCGGTCAGGCCTTGGGTGTCGCTGCGCCCCCTGGCGGCCGCGGCCCGGCAGTGCCCTGGACTCCGCCCGCCACCGTCACCCTTCAGACCGGTAAGTGGATCAGCACCGGCTGGGAGATGGTCAAGGCCGATCTAGGGAATTTCGTTCTCATCGCTCTGGTGTTTACGCTGCTCAGCGGCATGGTGCCTATCGTCATCCAGGGGCCTCTACTGTTAGGTTTCCACATCTACTGCATGAAGAAGATGCTCAACCGGCCGGCCGATTTTGCCGACCTCTTCAAGGGCTTCAATTACTTCGTGCCGGCGCTGGTGGCGAGCCTGTTGATCTCGCTCTTCACCGGCATCGGAATCCTGCTGTGCATCATTCCCGGCCTGGTGGTCGCGGCCATGTACAAGTTCACCTATCTCTTTATCTTGGACAAGCGCATGGACTTCTGGCCGGCTATGCAGGCCAGCCATGAAATCGTTAAAAAAGACTACATCGGATTCACGCTTTTCCTGGTCGTGTTGGGATTAATCAACCTGCTCGGGGTCTTGTGCTGCCTCGTTGGGATTTTCATCACCATCCCGCTGAGTGTTGCGGCCATCACCGCAGCCTACAGCGATATCGTGGGCTTCGAAACATCCACCGCGGAAATGCTGTGAGGCTGCCTTCCGGTTTCGCCTGGAGACTTGCCGCCAGCGCGGCGGTTCTGGCGGTGCTGGTGTCCTTTACCCCTCCGGCCGACCCGCGGATTCGCCTGTGCGGCTTTTACTGGCTCACAGGCCGTCCCTGCCCGCTCTGCGGCTTAACCCGCGCGCTCTTCGCCCTGGCTCACGGCCGCTGGACCGAAGCCATGCATTTTCATGCGCTTAGTCCCTTGGGCCTGGTAATGCTGCTGAGCCTCTTCTGGGAAATCCCGCAGCGCGCCCGTTTGTGGACCGCCGGCCTGACGGCCTTCGCCGGCTACGGCGTTCTCAGATTATTCGCCTGAGGCCTTCACCGGCGTTTGTCGGTGCCCGACAACGCCTTCTCCGAGTGGATCTCTTGCAGGCTCCAGACGCGGATCGGATCGCGCCGCCGGGCGAGCGCTGCATCCGCGGCCGCCCGCGCACCGCTCATGGTGGTAATGCACGGCACACGGTATTGCACGGCAGTCCTGCGGATGGCCTTCTCATCGTGGAAGGCCGGCGCGCCCGTGGTGGTGTAAACCGCCAGTTGAATTCCTCCTGCCTTCAGCAAATCCACCGCATTGGGACGCCCTTCATTTACCTTGAACAAGGTCTTGCATGCCAGCCCCGCGTTGCGCAGCGCCGCTGCCGTCCCCCGCGTGGCCACCAGCCGGAAACCCATCTCGGCAAAGCGCCGCGCCACTTCTACGGCTTCGCCCTTGTGATGATCGTTGACGCTGACAAATACCGTGCCTTCGGTCGGCAACTGGCTCCCCGCGGCAATCTGGGCCTTGAGAAAAGCCTCGCCGAAGTTCGTCCCCACTCCCATCACCTCTCCGGTCGATCGCATTTCCGGCCCCAGCGCCGGATCCACCCCGTGGAACTTGTTGAACGGAAACACGGGCGACTTCACGAAGAACTGGCTCACCGGCAGCACTCCCTCGCCCAGCCCGTAATCCTTCAGCTTGCGCCCGCACATCAGTCCCACCGCCACCTTCGGCAGCGGCACCCCGGTCGCTTTGCTGACGTACGGAACCGTGCGCGACGCCCGCGGGTTCACCTCCAGCACATACACCGTCCCGTTCTGAATGGCATATTGCACGTTCACCAGGCCGATCACCCGCAGCGCCCGCGCCAGCCGCACCGTGTAATCTTCGATCGTGCGCACGGTGGCCTCCGGCAGCGATTGCGCCGGCAGCACGCAGGAGCTGTCGCCGGAGTGCACCCCGGCCTCTTCGATGTGCTCCATGACGCCCGCAATCAGCACCTCGCTTCCGTCGCTCAGAGCATCCACGTCCACCTCGGTGGCGTTTTCCAGGAAGCGGTCCACCAGCACCGGACGTTCCTGCGAGAAGCTCACCGCCTCCCGCATATACTGCCGGACCATCTCCTCGTCGTAGGCGATCACCATGGCGCGCCCGCCCAGCACGTAGCTCGGCCGCACCAGCACCGGGTAGCCGATCCGCGCCGCCACTGCGCAGGCTTCCTCCACGTTCGTAGCCGTGCCGTTGGCCGGGCAGGGGATAGCCAGCTCTTCCAGCAGCCGTCCGAAAAGCTTACGGTCCTCCGCCAGGTCGATATCCGCCGGGTCCGTGCCGATGATCGGCACGCCCAACCGTTTCAACGGCAAGGCCAGGTTGAGGGGGGTCTGCCCGCCGAACTGCACGATCACCCCGACCGGCTTCTCCGTGTCCACGATGTTCAGCACGTTTTCCAGCGTCAACGGCTCGAAATACAGCCGGTCGCTGGTATCGTAGTCGGTCGAGACGGTCTCCGGGTTGCAATTCACCATGATCGACTCGATGCCCATCTCCTGTAGCGCGAACGATGCGTGGCAGCAGCAGTAATCGAACTCGATGCCCTGCCCGATCCGATTCGGACCGCTACCCAGGATGATCACCTTCCGCCGGTCCGTCGGTTCGGCCTCCGAAACGCTTTCGTAGTTCGAATAAAGGTACGGCGTGAAGCTCTCGAATTCCGCCGCGCAGGTGTCCACCCGGCTGAAGACCGCCTCTACCCCCAGTTCTTTGCGCCGCGTGCGAACGGCGATTTCTTCCGCCCCCCACATCTTGCCGAGCTGCACGTCCGAGATGCCGTACCGCTTGGCCCGGCGGAACAATTCCCCGGGAATCTCATCTAGAGATAACGCCGGCCCGGACGTCGTCGTGTAAGGCGTATAGAAGGTCCAGCGCTTTCCGGCCTGTACCTCGAAATCCACCACCTCTTTCATCTGCGACAGGAACCAGGGGTCGATGGCCGTCAGTTCGTGGATTTCTTCCACACTGTATCCGCTGGCCAGGGCGAAGCGCAGGTAATTCAAACGGTCCGGCGTGGGGGTGATCAGCTTGTTGCCGATCAGGTTTTTATCGAACTTCTCCGAGCCGAATGCTTTGCCCGTCTCCAGGCTGCGCATGCCCTTCCATAGGGCCTCCTTGAAAGTGCGGCCGATGGCCATCACTTCCCCCACCGATTTCATTTGCGTTCCCAGCACCGGATCCGCGCCCGGAAATTTCTCGAAGGCCCACTTGGGAATCTTCACCACCACGTAATCGATGGTGGGTTCAAAACACGCGGGCGTCTTGCGGGTGATGTCGTTCCGGATTTCGTCCAGGCGGTAACCCACCGCCAGCTTGGCGGCGATCTTGGCGATCGGAAATCCGGTGGCCTTCGAAGCCAGCGCCGAGCTGCGCGAAACCCGCGGGTTCATCTCGATGATCACCATCCGCCCATTGGCCGGATTGATGGCGAACTGGACGTTCGAGCCGCCCGTATCTACGCCGATCTCCCGCAGGCAGCGCAAAGCTCCATCCCGCATCATCTGGTATTCCCTGTCCGTCAGCGTCTGGGCCGGCGCCACCGTGATGGAATCGCCCGTGTGTACCCCCATCGGATCGAAATTCTCGATCGGGCACACGATGATGCAGTTATCGTTCAGGTCGCGCATTACTTCCAGCTCGAATTCCTTCCAGCCCAGTGCGCTCTCTTCGATCAGCACTTCGTGAACCGGCGAAAGCGCCAGGCCGCGTTCCAGGATCTCTTCCAAATCCTCCTGGTTATAGGCAATCCCCCCGCCCGTGCCGCCCAAAGTGAAACTGGGCCGCAGGATGCACGGGTAGCCGAGGCGCGCGGCGAACTCCAGCCCGCCCTTCAGACTGTTGATGAGCTGCGATTGCGGCGTCTCCAGCCCGATCTTGCGCATGGCGTCTTTGAACAGCAGGCGGTCCTCGGCCTTCTTGATCGCGTCGATCTTGGCGCCGATCAACTCCACCCCATATCGCCCGAGGACCCCTGAATCCGATAGCTCGACCGCCAGGTTCAGGCCGGTCTGCCCGCCCACCGTGGAAAGCAGCGCATCCGGCCGCTCCCGCCGGATGATCTCTTCCAGGTAAGGAGCCGTGAGCGGCTCCACATAAGTTCTATCGGCAAGTTCGGGGTCGGTCATTATAGTGGCTGGGTTGGAATTTACCAGAATCACTTCATAACCGTCGGCCCGCAGGGCCTTGGCCGCCTGCGTCCCCGAGTAGTCGAATTCGCACGCCTGCCCGATGACAATCGGACCCGAACCTATAATGAGGATGCGATGGAGATCATTGCGTCTGGGCATGGTTTCCGCCGGCGGCCTCCATCAATTTCATAAAGTCGGTGAACAAGTACTGCGAATCGTGCGGCCCTGGAGCGGCCTCGGGATGGTATTGCACGCAAAACACCGGATAGCTTCGATGCCGGAACCCTTCCAGCGTCTGGTCGTTGAGATTCACGTGCGTGATCTCCACCTCGTTCAAATTGAGCGAATCGGGATCCACCGCGAAGCCGTGGTTGTGCGACGTGATCTCGACCCTCCGGGTAAGCTCGTTTCGCACCGGATGATTCGCGCCGCGGTGTCCGAATTTCAGCTTGTACGTGCGCCCGCCCACCGCCAGCCCGAGCAACTGGTGACCCAGGCAGATGCCGAATATCGGTTTCTTTCCAATCAATTGGCGAATGTTCGCCACCTGCGCCTGGAGCGGCTCGGGATCCCCCGGACCGTTCGACAGGAAGATGCCGTCCGGTTTCAGGGCTAGCACGTCCTCGGCCGAAGTCAGTGCCGGCGCCACCGTCACCCGGCAGCCTGCCTGCACCAGCCGCCGCAGAATATTGTGCTTGATGCCGAAATCGTAAGCCACCACGTGAAATCGCGGCGCCGGCGGCCGGCCCAGGAATTCCGACGGCGAGCACGGATCCACGGGCTTCGTCCACTCGTACCGCTCCTTGGTCGAGACGCGGCTGGCCAAGTCCAGGCCCGCCATCGAAGGGATCGAGCGGGCTTTGGCAACCAGCTTCCGGGCGTCCGTCTCAATCGCCGAGAGCACTCCCCGCATCACCCCGCGGGTGCGTAGATGCCGCACCAGCGCCCGCGTGTCGAGCCCGGAAACCACCGGAATCCCGGCGCCCCCCAGAAACGCGCCGGCCTCCGCGTCCGACCGCCAGTTGCTGGCCACCGCCGAAAACTCCCGCACCACCAGGCCCTCGATGTACGGCTTGGCAGATTCGTTGTCCTCGCGGCTGGTCCCATAGTTGCCGATCTGGGGATTGGTCAGGATCACGATCTGTCCCGCATAGGACGGATCGGTGAACACTTCCTGGTAGCCCGTCAGCGCGGTATTGAAGACCACTTCACCGCTCCGTTCGGCGGGCGCACCAAAACTGCCGCCCTCGAAGACCGTACCGTCTTCCAGGGCGAGGATTGCGGAGTTCAATGTAGGCTGTTCCTCCCAGGCGTGGATCAACCTCATTTTAGCAGGAGTTTCCACGCCGGATTTCCCGGTTCCTGGTGACAAA
>JASHSS010000165.1 GCA_030038565.1 Bryobacteraceae bacterium | reverse complement strand
CTTATAATTCTCGCCGGATGGGGCCCCGGGAATCCATTCGATTTCGAAGCGCCGCCCATCGGGCTGCTCCATCACGTTCAGGCCTTCCGAATCGATGTAGGTGACCGGCAGGCCGGCCGCAAGCGTATCGAGAAAGGCCTGGTGTGTGGCGGCTCGTACGGCTTCGTCAAACTGGGGGCTATCGAACTCGTAGCGGGCGGGCATGCTTCATTGTACATTGGCGGGTGTGGCCGGCGGCTGGTTGGTTGTCAGCGGAAATCCGGGAGCTTTCACGATGCCGGTTGTTTCGATGGTGACGCGCACCACCTGACCTACCAGGCGCACGATGTAGCCGGGGTCGGCTCGCAAGCCGTCCCTTTTCGGAGTCCCTAAAGGGCTGCCCCATTTGATTTACCATGGAACCATGACAGACGACCAGTTCTTGCAGGAAGTAGATGTCTATGGAGGCGGTTACTTCCCTCAATCACAGGCCGACAGGGAACAAGCAGAACGACTGGAACGCGAAGGCTTCCTATCCAGCTTTCTCAAAGAAGATAATCGACTGTACGCATTGACTGCTAAGGGCCGAACGCGAGTACCCCGTTATAGCTGAAAACGCAATGCCCTCCGCCGACCTCGTTTATGCGCCGACGCCCAATAACTGTGGTGACCTAAAAGCCCTTCCGTCCGAACGTTCTTGCCGGTTCAGTCGGATAGCGCTCGGCGTAGGAGGCCTCTCTAGAAGTGGCGATGGCTGGTTATTCGTCCTCGCAGCATTTTTTGTTCTTCTTCAAACGGGCAAAAGCCGACGGAGCGAAAGGAGGATCGCCATCGGGGTTATATTCCACCTCAACTTCAAAACATCCTTTCATTGCTTCGTCAACTGGCCCGGCTAATGGGCGCGCTCCACTGGGGGGAGCCGGCATGAGTGCAATCTTCACCGAGGTATCACCACCAGTGACTGTGAAGCTCTCGGGCGAACCTGTTAGTGGATTATAGTCGATTCTCGTGATACAGCCTTTAACCTTTGCCATTTCTCAGCTCCTATTTCTTAAGCTCCTCAAAACCGTCGTCCGGAATATGAAGGATTGATCCACACACATGTACCTTGGAACCCTTTTTGGTCGAACGAAAACCCTCGAACCCATTTTCGCCGACAGCTCGCGCGGACAACTCGGAGTTGGTTTCCTTCGATTCGTATGTGTAGCAGCCATGCACGTCTGGCCCGGTTTCAGTCCATTGTCCAGACTTAAATCGGATCACGGCACAGTTCTTAGTTACCACCCCGACAGTGGTCCACTCTTCTTTCGGCGGCCCATCTTCATCTTTTCTTGGTTCAGCCATACCTTCCTCTGAAAAAAACTAAACCTTGGCTACTTTTTGGTAACCCCAGAAATCTCACACAGCATAAGATCCGGCCTCCCGGCGTCTTAAAACTCGGTCTCAAAATTGGCGGTAGACACGCCCCCTCCAGGCCCTCGCGGCACGCCACTCCACTCTGACCCTAGTTGCCGACCGGTCGAAGTGTCCGTCCGTCGGGCAAACTGACCCATTATCGGCAGTTCCGCGGTGCCGTAAGGGACAAGATACACCACGATTCCTCGCCGGGCATGTTTGAATCCTCTTAGAAAATGTTAGAAAATCTTAGAACCGGTAGCCGCATGAAAACGGGGGGTATCTATGAGTTCGGGCCATATCGCCAGGATGCCGGTGCCCGCAGCCTGACGCGGCACGGGGCGCCCGTCGCGATCACTCCCAAAGCCTTCGATGCGCTGCTGTGCCTGGTGGAGAACGTGGGGCGGACGGTGGGGCGCGAGGAAATGATGCGGGCGGTTTGGCCGGATACCTTCGTGGAAGACGGGAATCTGAATTACAACGTCTCGCAACTTCGAAAGATCCTGGGGGAATTCGCGCCGGGGGTGCCTTACATTCAGACGCTTCCGAAGCAGGGTTACCGGTTTGTTGCGAAAGTGTTACTGGTCGAGGGAGGGGGGCAAAAGGCGGGCAACGGGGCGGGCGTGGAGACTGCGGCGGCGCTGGGTCCGGCGCCTGGCCCGGAGCGAAACAAGCGGGCGCGCGCGGTTTGGGCGACGCTTGTGTTATGCCCGATCGCGGCGACGGCGCTCACTACCTGGTTACTTCGGCCGCATCGCGGGGTGATCCCGGCGAGGGCGGACCTGGTGCGGTTGACGTCCGACGCGGGACTTACGATGATGCCGGCTTTGTCGCCCGACGGGAAACTGGTGGCTTACGCTTCAGACCGCGGCGGCGAAGGGTACCTGAGTATCTGGGTGCAGCCCGTGGGCAGCGGGGAAGCCGTCCGGCTTACCCGGGGCCCAACGGACGACACGGCGCCTGCATTTTCTCCTGATGGGCGGAACATTGCTTTTCGATCGGAGCGGGAAGGCGGAGGGATCTATGTGGTCCCGGCGCTGGGCGGCGAAGCGCAAAGGTTCGCTCCGTTCGGGCGGCGGCCCAGATTTTCACCGGACGGGAAGTGGAGGGCTTATTCGATCGGCGGCGAGCCTGGGGGCACCTGGGGTGTTTTTCTGACTCCACGAGCGGGGAAGATCTACGTCATGCCTTCCGGTGGGGGGCCTTCCCAGGAACTTGGGGTTGACTTTGCCTCCGCGGGCTATCCGATCTGGACGCCCGATAGCCGGCATATTCTGTTTTTGGGCAATCGGGGTTCCGCCATGGACGAGAACGGAACCGATTGGTGGGTAGCTCCCATCGATGGCGGACCGGTGGTACGAACCGGGGCGAGCGGCGCGTTCCGCGGCCTTGGGATGGCCTCGGCGAGCCAGGCGCCGGAGGCCTGGACGGCGGACGGCGGCGGGGTGATCGTGTCGGCCCCGTTGGCGGACATGCGGAGCCTCTTTTGGGTTCCGCTCTCCACGCGGAACTGGAGGGTTTCGGGCGCTCCGCGGCGGCTTACCTTTGGAACGATCATGGACATGCAGCCCGCGGTGGCCGGCAATCGCGTGGTTTTCGCGAGCCTGCACGGAAGCCTGGATATCTGGAGTCTGCCGCTGGATACGAACAGGGCCGCGGCCTCTGGCGGGCTGGAACGGTTGACCGGGGACGCCGTGGCGCACAGTTACGCGGCGGTTTCGGCGGATGGGAGGATGCTGGCGTTCAGTTCCCGCCGCTCCGGGACTCGCGACATCCGGGTGAAGGATCTTGGCACGGGCAGAGAATCGGTTGTCTCGACCACGCCTTTGCCGGCGACGAATCCGAACTTCTCCCCGGACGGCCGAAGACTGGTGTATCGGGTGAGCGAGAAGGAAACTTCCGCCGGGTACCAGGTTTCTCTGGCGGACGGGAGTACGGAACGGCTGTGCGAAGACTGCACGGATTACGGCTGGTCCTCCGACGGCAAGAGGATGCTGCTGGTGGGGACTTCTCCCGCGCGCGTGTCGGTACTCGACATGGCTTCCCGGAAGAGGACCGCATTGCTCGACCACCGGACGTACATGCTGTGGAACGCGCGGTTCGAATCAAGCGGCAGGTGGGTTTTGTTTAACGCCACCACGCCGGGGCGCTCACGGATCTTTATCGCGCCGGTATACGATTCGGGGATGACTCCGGAAGCGGAGTGGATCGCCGTTACGGAGGGGCCGTGGGATGACAAGCCGCGATGGTCGCCGGACGGCAACACGGTCTATTTTGTGTCGGAGCGGGACGGTTTCCGGTGCATCTGGGCCCAGCGCCTGGACGCCGGAAAACATCCGGCGGGTCGGGCGATGGCGATTTTCCACGCGCACGAGGCGCGGCGGTCGCTAGGGACGGTCGGGATTGGCGATCTCAGCCTGTCGGTGGCGCGGGACAGGATCGTATTCAACATGAGCGAACGCTCCGGCAATCTCTGGATGATGAACCTGGCGGACTGGCGCTGAGCCCGCGGGGACGGCGGCGCGGGCGTAAGATGAGATTGCAATGGGGCGAGTGGTGCTGGCGCTGCTGTTGGCGGCGGGCGGCTGGGCGCAGACGATCATCGACCCGGCTAAAATTCCGGAAAAGCTAAAGCGCTTCGCCCTTCCGGCGGACGCCAAACCGCTGCGCTGCGACGCGTCCTACCTACGGCCGCTGCTGAATTACAGCTTTCGCTTTCAGGCGGGATACATCGTGCGGGTGCCCATGGAGCAGTACCAGGGGCCGGGGCACGTATGGGTCATCCTGGAGCGCATCACGCCCGAAGGGGATCCCGCGAAGGCGGTGTATCTGGGCGATAAGTTCATGCTCCCGGAGGTGCCCAAGACCAATGTGGAGCTTCCGGTGGTGGGCGGGTACCTTCTGGGGGAAGGGCGCTACCGCGTGGACTGGATGATGTGGGACGACCTGGGGCGGATGGTGGTGAAGCAATGGACGCTGGAGGCTGTGCGGACCTATGCCAACCGGAATGTGAAGATGGCGATTGCGCCGGGGACGGTGGCGGAGTTTTCGCTGCGCGGCGCGGGGACGGCGCGGCCGGCGGACGATGCGGCGGCGATCCGCCTGACGGTGCTGATGGAGGCGGCGCCGATGTCGTGGCGGCGGGTGCGGCTACGGGCGACGGACCAGATCATGCTGCTGGGCGGGCTTTCGGCGCTGCTGGAGCGGGTGCCGGCGAAGTGGGTGCGGCTGGTGGTGTTCAATTTGGACCAGCAGAGGGAGTTGTACCGCAAGGCGAACTTCTCGCTCGACGATTTGGACGCCGTAGGGCAGGCGATCAACCAGACCGAGTTGGGGCGGGTGGATTATCACGTTCTGCAACGGCCCAAGGGACACCTGGATTTTCTGGCGGGGTTGCTGAACCGGGAGGTGCGCGAGACGGAGGCGCCGGACGTGGTGCTGGTGCTGGGACCGCGGCCGCATTTCACGGAGAAGATTCCCGCCAGAGCGCTGGAGAAAACGGTGGGAACGCCGCGCTTTCTGTACCTGCAATTCCAGCCCTTCCTGCGCACCAGGGCGGAAGCGCCGGACACGATCCAGTCGGCGGTGAAAAGCATGCGGGGCAGGACGCTGGTAATCAGCACGCCGGCGGATTTCGCTAAGGGGATCGAGTTGGTGGAGGGGAAGTAGGCTGCGCCGGGCGGGCAGGGTTTTCACGAGCGCACGGCGCTCAGCGCGCTTCCAGTTCGGCCTGCATCTTTTGGGAGTCGCGGCGGATGTGGCCGAGGATGGCGGTGATGAGGAGCAGGCCGGCAACTACGTAAACGGCGGCGGCCATGGCTATGGCGAGGCCCAGATTGGTGCGCTGGGCGATGTAGCCGATGACGATGGGGGCCGTGCCGCCGCCGCCGAGCCAGCCGACCATGTTCATGCAGCCGGCGGCCGTGCCGCGAGCTTCGGGGCGAATGACGTCGAACAGAGAGGCGAAGATGTTGGCGTCGTATAGGCCTTTGAAGAGGCCCCAGGCAATCAGGGCGAAGGCCAGCCAGGCGGTGGAAGCGGTCAGGCCGCAGAGGACTACGAAGGGAGCGCCGCCGAAGACGCCGATGGCCTGCACGATCAGGCGGCCGGAAGGAGTGCGGCGGCGGAGGAGGTCGGCCAGCCATCCGCCCAGGGGAGATCCCGCCATGCTGGCGAGTTGCACGAAGACCGTGGCGGTGAAACCGGCGGCGGCCAGGCTGAGGTGAAACCGGTCGTAGAGGAATTTGGGCATCCAGGAAAGCAGGACCACGGCCACGAAGTTGGAGCAGAGGAAGGCCAGCATCAGGAGCCAGGCGGTAGGGGTGCGGGCCAGGATTTGCACAAATTCGGGGATAGGGATACGGCGGGCATGCGCGGCGGCGGAAAAGTCGGCGGCGCCGCGGGACGGCTCGCGCAGGAAGCGGCCGAGGACCAGGCCGAGCAGGATGCCCGAGCCGCCGAAGACCACGAACGACCAGCGCCAGCCGTAGGATTGGGCAATCAGCCCGGCGAAGAAGCCGCCCGCGATGGTGCCGATGTAGACGCTGGTCTGGTGGAAGCCGAGGGCCCGTGAGCGGGTGGTGCGGGCGTGGTAATCGCTGATGAGCGAAAGCGACGCGGGGAAGTAGAAAGTTTCCCCGATGCCTTCGGCGGCGCGGAAAAACAGCAGCATGGGGAAGCTGCGGGCGAGGGCGGTGGCCATGCAGATGAGGCTCCAGGCCTGGAGCCCGCCGAGAATGGCGGCCTTGCGGCGGACGCGGTCCACCACGATTCCGGCGAAAGGCGCGCCGAGTCCGTAGACCCAGGCGAAGGAGGAACCCAGGAGGCCGAGTTGGAGGGCGGAGAGGTGGAATTCCTTTTCGAGCAACGGGAAGACAGAGAAGATGGCCTGGCGATCGGCGTAGTTGAAGAAGGCGATCCACCAGAGCATCGCCACCACGTACCACTTATAGCGGGAGGACAACAGGCGGTCAGTAGAGCGGGCGGGTTTCCCCTTCGGAGCGCGGCCCGGGGTGCTGCTCCGCGCGGGCGGATTGGCGGAGCGGCCCGAGATACGCCTCCGCGCCGGCGGTGAGGAAGCCGATCTCGGTGGGCGCCTGGAAGAGCTGAAAGCCCTGGTCGAGGAACTGCCGGACTTTGGCGGGGGAGCCCGCGGGGCGGCCCAGATGCTTGCCGTGGCGCTTGCCGGCATCGACGATTTTGGCAATGGCCTGGTGGAGGAGGGAGTGGTCCTGGTCTCCGCGCAGGCCGAGCGAGAAGGAAAGATCGCTGGTGCCGATGAAGAGGACGTCGATGCCGGGAGTGGCGGCGATCTCGTCGATGCGCTCCACGGCGCGGGCCTCTTCGATGATGGCGATCACCACCAGGTTGTGGTCGGCGCTGTCGTAGTAGGGATCGGATGCGGGCCACGTGAAGCGGGCCAGGTTGGCGCCCGAGCCGCGGCGGCCGGCGGGCGGATAGCGGCAGGCGGCGGCAGCCTGGAGGGCGAGTTCGGGCGTGGAGGTGAAGGGAAACATGACGCCCGAGACGCCCTGGTCGAGGACGCGTTTGGCGGTCCAGATTTCGTTGACCGGGACGCGCGCGAAGGGTAGGGCGGGCAGGCCGCGGGTAGCCAGGACCATGTGGCGCAGGGTTTCGAGGGTGATGGGGGAATGCTCCATCTCGATCCACAGGAAGTCGAAACCGAGGTTGGCGGTCTGGGCGGCGATCTCAACGCTCGAGGTGGTGATGGTGGCGGCGAAGACGGGAAGTCCGGCGGCCAGCCGCTCTTTGACGGGATTGATCCAGGGAGTGCCGGGCATGGGAGGCTCCTCGGCTCAGGCGGCGACCGGCGGTACGAGAGTTTTGAGGAACTCGTGGGCCAGGTGGAAGCCGCGCTTGAACTGCTCGGTGAAATCGGCGCCGTTGTAATTGGGGTAGTAGAATTCGTCTTCGTTTTCGATGTTGAGGGCGCCGGTGTAGCCCACCTCGGCGAGGACGCTGAAGAAGCCTTTCCAATCCACGGAGCCGTATCCGGGCACGCGGAAGCGCCACCAGCGGCGGTTGTCGATGGGCTGGATTCCGGCGCGGTGGACCACCGGCCAAAGGATCTCGGTGTCCTTGAGGTGGACGTCGCAGATCTTGGAGGCGAATTCGCGCGCGGCGGCCACCGGGTCCATGAACTGCCAGACCAGGTGAGAGGGATCGAATTGCAAGCCGACCAGGGGACTATCGTTGAATGCTTTGAAGAGGGCTTCCCAGCCGACCGGGCCGGTGGCGATGTTGGGGCCTCCGGCGTAGGGTTCCCAGAGCATCCGGACCTTGTACTTTTCGCACAGGGGGAAATATTTTTCGGTGTAGACGCGGACGATCTCATCCACCTGCTGGGCCAGGGGCGCGCCCTTGATGGTGCCCGATGCGCC
>JASHSS010000164.1 GCA_030038565.1 Bryobacteraceae bacterium | reverse complement strand
GCCGGAATAAAGCGACCGCCGTAGCGCTGGTTTTGTAGCCCGAAAAAGTGCCCATTGGTGGGGACGCGGTAGGGCAGTCTATATCAGTTGCTAAACTCTGGCCTTGGAAATAGCAGTGGTTCAGCTTAACATTCCAATGTTCCGGCGCCAGTACTCATGTTCTCGCGGACGGAAGATTCTTCGCGCAGCGTTGCTGGCGCCGGACGGCGGCCTCCCGTGCGTCTATCAACTGGACGTCCCAACCCAACCACCACGGCCTGGGCATCGCCCACGGCGCTGCGTGGGCAAGGGCGGCGGCAACGACAGGCACCACCTGGTGATCGGATCGGTCAGGCCGGGCGCCCAGCACGCTCGGTTTTCCAAAGCTCCTGTTCCTGTTGACGGCGCGGGAGGGTCGCCTATCGTCTGATCATTGAGCCGGACTCCTGGAACTCGAACAGCAGACGCGCCCGCCAAGCCGGTCACGCGCCCGAGGAGGGGTTTGCCGTCGGCGTCGTCGTTTTTCTCTTTGCCTCTCGTGGACAACCACAAAACCGGCGAAAACGCAGCTCTGTTAAACCAGCGCTAACACCCGGCCGCCTTCCGGAGGAGGCCTTCCGCGTGAATGGCGCCTTCGGGGGTTTCCTCGTGCTTGAACATCAGGTACAAATCCCGGCCCGTCGCCAGCAGGTCCCGGGCGCGCGCGGCGAAATCGTCGATATCGGCTTCGGTGTACTCCGGTTTCCGCAGCCGGTAGTAGACGAAATCGGCCGTGATCACCTCAGGAACTTCCAGCCTTTCGGACTCCGCCACGCATAGCGAAACATTGTAGCTGCGTAATGTTTCGTACACCGGCTCGGCCAGCCAGGATTCGTGGCGGAATTCGAAGGCGTAGCGCAGGTCCCTGGGCAGACGCTCCAGGTAGTCCCGCAGCAGCGCGGGATCGCATTTCAACTGCGGAGGCAACTGGAAAAGGATCGGCCCCAGCCGGCGCGCGCTCCGCAGCGGGTCGATCATGCGCAGAAAAAGGTCGGTGGCCTCGGCCGCGTTCTTGAGGCGCAGAATGTGGGTAATGCGCTGATTGGCCTTCACCGCGAAGACGAAGCCCGGCGCGGTGGCTTCCACCCAGTTTGCCAGCGTGGCGGCGGAGGGCAGGCGGCGAAAGGTGTAATTGATCTCCACCGAGTTCAGCCGCGTGGCGTAGTGCTTCAAGAACTGGTTGGAGGGCAGCTTAGCCGGATAGAAACCCGGCTTCCACGCCGGATAGGCAAAACCGGAGGTTCCCGCATACAACCGTGCCATGGCTTATCATTATCTCTGGCCGGAGGTCATTATGCATCTTTTGGCACACTTGTTGGTAGCCTGGCTCATCAGCGCCGCGGCCCTCTGGATTGTGGCGCAAATCGTTCCGGGACTGCGCCTGCGGGATTTCGGGGCGGCCATGATCGCCGTGGTGGTCATCGCCATCGTGGACGCCGTGGTGGGTCCGGTGTTCCGGTTCTTCGCCTTTCCCTTGACGCTGCTCACCCTGGGGCTGTTCCTGCTGGTAATCAACGCCGCGTTATTGAAGCTGGCGTCGATGTTCACGCCGGGCTTCGAAGTGCACGGTTTTCTGTCGGCCTTATTCGGTTCGGTGCTGATCACGATTGTCAACTTCGTCCTGCGCCACATGGTGTTCAGTTAGTGTTGGCGCCTTCCACCGCCGAAGAGTTGGCCGAAACCCTGCGGCGGCTGGCATTGCACGAATGCACCATGACGCTGGAGGGCCGCGGCAGCAAGCGGCGGATGGGCGGGGCCATCCGGCCGGCCGATGAAACGGTGTCGCTGGCCCGATTGGACCACCTGCTGCAATATGAGCCGCGCGACCTGACGATCAGCGTCGAGGCGGGCATGCCGTGGCGCGATTTGATGGCGCGGCTGGAGGGGAACCGGCAGATGGTGCCGCTCGATCCGCCGTTTGCCGAATCGGCGACGGTGGGCGGGGTGGTGGCGGCCAACTGCAGCGGGCCGCGGCGCCGGCTGCACGGTTCGGCGCGCGACCTGGTGATCGGCATGCGCTTCGCTACGCTGGAGGGCAAGCTGGTGGATTCGGGCGGCATGGTGGTGAAGAACGTGGCGGGCCTGGACATGGCCAAGCTGATGATCGGCTCGTTCGGCACGCTGGCGGCCATCGCGGTGGTGAACTTCAAGCTGCTGCCGCAGCCGGCTGCCGAGCGCAGCTTTCTGCTGGCCTTCGATACGGCGGCCGAGGCGGTGGCGGCGTGCGCGCGGATCGGTTCGGGAGCCCTGGAGCCGGCGGCTTTGGACCTGCTGAATCCGCGCGCCGGCGCGCTGGTGGGCAAGCCCGCCTGGATGCTGGCCGTGCGCGCGGCGGGCAATCGCGCGGCGGTGGATCGCTACGAGCGCGAGTTGGCCGGACTGGGATCGGGCGTGGCGCTGGAAGGCGAACAGCAATCCCGGTTATGGCGGCACATCGAGGAGTTCAGCCCGCAGTTTCTGGCCGAGCGTCCGGATGGCGCGGTGGTACGGGTCTCATGTACCCTGAAGGAGTTGGCCGCGGCCATGGAGCGGTTCGCCGGGCCGGCCGCGGCGCGGGCGGGATCGGGAGTGTGTTACGGTTACTTTGAGCACGGCGCCGATGCGGCGGCCTGGCTGGCAGAAGCGGCGGGACGCGGATCGAAAGCAGTGATGGAATCGGGACCGGAGAATCGCGGCGAATTGGAGATGTGGCCGGCTCCGGGCGGCGATCTGGAGCTGATGCGGCGGGTCAAACAGATGTTCGACCCGTCGAACCTGTTAAACCGTGGACGTCTCTACCAACGTATTTGAGATTGCGGGGAAAGGACCGCGGCAGTTCGACCTGGACCGCTGTGTGCACTGCGGGCTGTGCCTCAACGCCTGCCCCACCTACCGGCAACTGGGCCTGGAGATGGATTCGCCGCGCGGGCGGGTCTACCAGATGGTGCAGGTGGCCAACGGCGCGCCGATCAGCGAGTCGTACCTGGAGCACATCGGCCTGTGCCTGGCGTGCCGGGGGTGCGAATCGGCGTGTCCTTCGGGCGTGCGTTACGGGCGCATGGTGGAAGACGCGCGCGCGCAGATCGAGGCCTACCGGGAGCACGAGGCGCCGCGCGGATGGCTGGCGCGCCGGGTGCGCGGCTTCGTGTTCGGGCGGCTGATCCGCTCGCGGCCGTTGCTGACCACGGCGGGCACGCTGATGTATCTGTACGAAGCCAGCGGAGCCAAGGCGCTGATGCGCGGGCTGGGATTTTTCAAGATGCTGGGCCGCTGGGGCGACCTGGTGCAGTTGGCGCCTTCGGCCGAGCCGCCGTTCTTCTTCAGCCAGATTGGGCGGGTGTTTCCGCCGAAGGGCGAGCGCCGGCGCCGCGTGGCGTTTCTGGCGGGCTGCATCGCCAACGTGGCCTTCGCACGCCTGAACGAAGCCACCGTACGGGTGCTGCAGAAGAATGGCTGCGAGGTGACCATTCCGGAAGGCCAGGGCTGCTGCGGGGCTCTGCACCTGCACGCGGGGCTGCGGGATGGCGCGCGCGAGCTGGCCCGCCGCAATATCGACGCGGTACTGAGCCAGGGCTTCGACGCGGTGGTCACCAACGCCGCCGGATGCGGGTCGGCTCTGAAGGAATATAGCGAGCTGCTGGAAGACGACCCGGATTACGCGCACAAGGCGCGCCGTTTTTCCGAGCGCATGCAGGATGTGACCGAGCTGCTGGCCTCCCTGGAATTGAATCCGCAGATGGGGCCGGTACACGCCGTGGCGACGTACCAGGATTCCTGCCACCTGGCGCACGGCCAGCGGGTTCGCAGCGCGCCCCGCAAGCTGCTGGCGGCGATTCCGGGGCTGACCTTCCGCGAAATGCCCGGGGCGGACCTTTGTTGCGGCAGCGCGGGCATCTACAACGTGGTCCAGAACGAGATGTCGATGCAGATTCTGGCCAGTAAGATGGCGGCGGCGAAAACGACCGGCGCGGAGATCATCGCCACCGCCAATCCGGGTTGCATGCTGCAGCTTCAAGCCGGGGCGCGCATGCACGGCACCCGCCAGCGGGTGATGCACGTGGTGGAATTGCTGGATCTGGCGTACAAGAATTTCGCCGGGCCCCGCTGAAGGTTGCCGGTGAAAACGGGCGCGAGGGCGACTCTCGCAAAGCCGGTAAGGGCAAAGCGCCGCCCAGGGGGATTTTCAAGAGAAGGTTCCAGCAAAGACTTGCCGGGCGCGCTAAAATCAACAGATACAGCAAATCCGGCCCGAACGGCTTTGCCGTGCTTCCGATGACCACAGCGATCAGCAGCCGCGCCGAGGAGTTTCGCGAGCAGTTACAGAACCGCGTCATGGTGGCGGATGGCGCCATGGGAACGATGCTCTACGACCGGGGCATCTTCATCAACCGGTGCTTCGATGAAATCAACCTGTCGTCGCCCGACCTGGTGCGGCAGATTCACCAGGAGTACGTGAAGGCCGGCGCCGAAATCCTGGAGACCAATACTTTCGGCGCGACGCGGGCGCGGCTGGGGGCTTTCGGCCTGGCACCGAAGGTACGGGAGATCAACCTGGCAGGGGTGCGGCTGGCGCGCGAGGCGGCCTCCCCGAAGGTGTTCGTGGCGGGGGCGGTGGGGCCGCTGGGCGTGCGCATCGAGCCGCTCGGCCCGACTTCCTTTGCCGAAGCGCGGGCGGCCTTTCGCGAGCAGATCGACGCCCTGCTGGAGGCCGGCGTGGATCTTCTGATTCTGGAGACCTTCGGCAACCTGGATGAATTGCGCGAGGCGGTGAGCGCGGCGCGGGAAGCGGGCGGCGCGGAAATCCCGGTGATCGCGCAGGTGACCATCGACGATTTCGGGCACCTGCCCGGGGGCACCAGCACGGAAATCTTCACCCGCGAGATGGACTCCTGGCCGGTGGACGCGATCGGGCTGAACTGCTCGGTGGGACCGAAGGCCACGCTCGAAACCATCGAGCGGATGCTGGAATTCACCTCCAAGCCGCTCAGCGCCATGCCCAACGCGGGCGTGCCGCAGCGCGTGGAAGGACGCAACATTTATCTCTGCTCGCCGGAATACATGTCGCAATACGCGCGCCGGCTGTTGTGGGCGGGGGTGAAGGTGATCGGCGGCTGCTGCGGCACCACCCCGGAGCACATCAAGCTGATCCGCTCGGAGACGCGCTCGCTGCAGCCGGCGCAAAAGAAGCTGGCGGTGACGGTCAGCGAGCCGGAAGTGCGGGCGCACGCGCTGGAGGCGCTGCCGATGGCCGGCAAGAGCCAACTCGGCCGGAAGCTGGCGGAGCGCAAATTCGTGGCGTTCGTGGAGATTCTGCCGCCGCGGGGAGTGGACGCGACACGCGAGATCGAGGGCGCCCGCCTGTGCGCCGGGCGCGGCATCGATTGCATCAACGTGCCCGACGGGCCGCGGGCCAGCGCGCGGATGAGCGCGCAGGTGACATGCCAGCTCATCCAGCAGCAGGCCGGGATCGAGGCGGTGAACCACTTCTGCTGCCGGGACCGCAATATTCTGGGCATTCAATCGGAGCTGCTGGGGGCGCATTCCGCCGGGATCCGCAACCTGATTTGCATCACCGGCGATCCGCCGAGGATGGGATCGTACCCGGACGCCACGGCGGTGTTCGACGTGGACGCGATCGGCCTGGTGAACATCGTCAACAACCTGAACCACGGGCTGGATATCGGCGGCAACCCCATGGGGTCGCAGACGGCCCTGCTGATCGGGGTGGGGGCCAATCCCGGGGCGCTGAACATGGACGAGGAGATCCGCCGCTTCGAGTGGAAAGTGGAAGCCGGGGCGGAGTACGTGGTGACCCAGCCGGTGTTCGATCTGAACCTGCTGGAGACGTTCCTCAAGCGGATCGCGCACGTGAAGATTCCGGTGGTCTGCGGCATCTGGCCGTTGACCAGTTTCCGCAACGCGGAGTTCATGGTCAACGAACTGAGGGTGCCGGTGCCGGAGGAATTCATGGAACGCATGCGGCGCGTGGACAACGCCGAAAAGGCCCGCGAAGAAGGCGTGGCGATTGGCCGCGAAATGGTGGCGCGCATCCGCGGCCTGGTGGAGGGAGTGCAATTGAGCGCGCCCTTCGGCCGATACCAGATGGCTTTGGATGTGGCGGAAGCCATAGGCCCGCGCTGAGAATCCGCACATGGCAACCGACCTGATCGAGATCAATCCAGAAGATCCGCAGCCTGCGGTATTGGAGCGCGCTGCCGCCGCCATCCGCCGTGGCCTGGTGGTGGCGATCCCCACCGATGCGCTTTACACGCTGGTGGCCGACCCGTTCAATCTGCGCGCGGTGACCCAGGTATTCACGGCCAAGGGCCGCGAGCCGCACCGGTCGCTGCCGATTCTGGTGCGCGACATCCTGATGGCCGAGGAACTGGCCAGCGAGCTGAACAACCGCTTCTTCATTCTGGCGCGGCGGTTCTGGCCCGGTCCGCTGACCATCATCGTGCCGGCTTCCGCCAAGGTGCCGCTGAAGGTGACGGGCAACACCGGGCGGCTGGCGCTGCGGCAGGCCAGCTCGCGAGTGGCGACCGAGTTGGTGGACCTGCTGGGCGCGCCGCTGATTTCCACCAGCGCGAACATCTCGGGCCATCCCACCTGCCGCAGCGGGATCGAGGTTTTCGGCATGATGGACGGCCGCGTGGACCTGGTGGTGGATGGCGGGGCCTGCTCGGGAGCGGGCGCCACGACCGTGGATATCACCGAGCCGTACTGGAGGCTGATCAAGAGCGGGGCGATCGAGGAGAAGGAAATCGCCGACTGTTTGAAGCCGTCGTGAAGCGGCGGAACATTTCGCGATCCCCGGAGTCTAACCTCACGACGGAGGGTTTTCCCGTGAGAGGATTGGTGTGGAATCGGGCCGGGAAGGCGCTGGCGGCGATTCTGATGACGGGCGCCGGGGTTGCGGGCTTCGCCATCCTGATGCGCGCCCAGCAGCCGACGGAGGGCAAGGGACCGCTGGTTTTCGACGTGGCTTCGGTGAAGCCGACTCCTGCCGACGAACGGCAAGGGATCGTCCACCAGCCGCCGGGAGGGCAGTCGTACGAAGCCATCGGCGCGCCGTTGCTGACGATCATGACGGTGGCTTACACGGTGACGCCCCGGCAGATTTCGGGTGGCCCGGAATGGATCAACAGGGATCGGTGGACGATCGAGGCTAAAGCCGAACGCCGCGGCACCAGCGACGAGTTGCACGACGCGCTGGCGCGTTTGCTGGAAGACCGGTTCAAGCTGAAGGTGCGGCACGAAACGCGCGAGCTACCGTGCTATATCCTGACCGTGGATAAAAAGGGACCGAAGATGCCGGTTCACGATCCGGCGGACCTACTCCACGAGCCGATCGGCGGAGGCCGCGGCCCTGGCGGCATGCCGGCCCTTTCCGGGAAGAACGTGGCGATGAGCTACTTCGCGTTCTTTCTCTCGCGTATCATGGACCTCAACGTAATCGACAAGACCGGGCTACCCGACCGCTACGATGTGGACTTCCATTTCGTGCCGGAACTGCCACCCGGGGCGCTCGCCGGCCGGGGTGGGGCCGATGGCGCGCCGCCCCCGGCACTACCGGATGGCCCGGACATTTACACCGCGCTGCGCGAACAGCTCGGCCTGCGCCTGG
Organism: Bryobacteraceae bacterium; assembly: GCA_030038565.1. Lineage (GTDB taxonomy): Bacteria > Acidobacteriota > Terriglobia > Bryobacterales > Bryobacteraceae > JOPF133. The sequence continues at coordinate 10,663 of JASHSS010000164.1, read as the reverse complement.
AAAAAGGCAAGGGGCCGGTGGATTTCCTGGTGATCGAGCACGTGGAGAAGCCTACGGAAAACTGAGGCAGCCATTCACTTCGGCCAGACCCCGGAAACATCGAATTCCACGAGCGATTTTTTGGAGTTGCGCTTGCGGATGGGCTTGATCCGGACATCCTGGAATCCTAACCGGGAGAGCATTTCGGCGTACAGTTGCTCGACGGGCAGAAGCACATCGTAGAACGTCGAGTTGCCGACGATGTAGTGGACCTGGGCGTTTGCGGCGACCACCTGCGTAAGGCTGCGGAGATGGCGAAAGGCGTCTTCGAAGTACTTGGCTACGTATTGCGATAAGAGGCGGCCGCTGGAGTTTCCGGCTCCGGAAATGCGCCGCAGAATTTCATCCAGATACCGCGGGCGAAATGCGGCCGGGGAGGGGTTCCAATCGTTGAGCCGGCTGGTGGCGACGCCCCAGGTGCCTCCCATGGATGCCCAATCGAGTTCCCCGGCGGCGCGAGAATTTCGCAAAAACCCTAACCAGTACATGTAGGGACGAAGCTCGCGGATGTATGACATCCGGTTGGGATAGGGCGGCGAGGTAATGACGGCATCGAAGGGGCCGGACACGACCGAAGACAGGGCGCAGGCATCGCCATGAATTACGGCTGCTTCACCGGCTGGATTGCCGGCGGCCGAGTTCAGGACGAAGTGGACATCCTGGGAGAACAATGCGCCGGCGTCCGGGCAGTTTGACGGCTCCGGGGGCGACAGGTTCCGGGAAGGATTCCGGAAGGACATGGACTGGTGGTTGAACGCGGCGTTGGAGAGCTTGATGAGCGTCCGGCAGAAGGCGACTTCCAGCAGGACACGCGGTTTGGGGCCGACGGGGAGGGAATCGAGGGCGGACTTCAGAGTGCATAGGAACCTGAGCGCTTCGGGTTCCCACCACCGTTGGATGTTGTGAATGGGCGGAGGCGATTGAGGCTGAACGCGGTTATGCTGTATGCACGCGAGGGCTTGCCGAGCGCCGTCCGAGGCCTCCTGGAGATCGTGGCTTGCGTAGCAGGCAAGCTTGGCGCGGGCGAGCCACACGAGGAAGGGATTGATTTCGGTGGTGGTGGCGCGATGGCCGCGGCAGGCAGCGCACAGGGCAGTGGTGGCGGTTCCGCAGAAAGGGTCCAGAACGCGCGCGGCGGGCCCGATGTCCGCCAGCGTCTCCTCCACGATTTTGAGCGAGTAGGCGGGAGTGAGGCGAAGCCAGCCGTGCCGCCCAAGCCGGGCATTGTGCTGGTGGGTGTAGTCGGCCCGCTGTGTGAGGTTTCCGGCGTGGCGGGCTGGGGGCGTGGGCATGAGTCGGCGTTCGGGGCGGCGGGAAAACCCCTAGAAAAGAATACCAGCGTTGTTCGGCGCGTGGGCCGGGATGGCCCGGGACGGCTCGCGGGCGGGCGGAGGGTTTCTCTTGCACTTGCAAGCGAGTTGCAGTAAAATTTTATTTCAGAGCATAAGCTCCGAAACGGTGAGGCGCAAGGCCCACCGGGGAGACTGCCATGGATTCCGGGAAAACAGAGAAGGGGAGGAGTGTGTCCAGCCGGGACGTACTTCTTCCGCCGCCGGCAAACGCGGCTCGCGGGGGCGGACGGCGCGTTCCAGTTGACAGCGAGTTGCTGCTGGTGGTGCAGGAAATGTTGCGTGGCGCACTCATCGAACATCCAAACCAGCCGCTCTCTCGTACTACGAACTTGACATTCGTCGCACCCCAGGCGAGTATTACGAAAGTGAGGATCTTGCTACGCTCGGTGATGGCGCTGGTTCTCGCTTCGGCCGTTTCGCTTTGGGGATTCGCGGCGGGCAGCATATCCGGGGTGGTCAAGGACGCGAGCGGAGGGGCGATTCCCGGCGCGCGGCTTACGCTGACCGGCGGCGCCTTGAAAACCGAATTCCACGCGACTTCGGACGCGCAGGGATTGTATACGTTTGCGGCGCTCGCCGCGGGCCATTACGATCTGACGATTGAAGCGGCCGGGTTCCAGGCGCAGCGAAAGGCCGGCCTGGCCGTCGATGGCGACGCGGCGCTCCAGATCGACGCGGTGATGGAGGTGGGTGAACGTGCCGATGCGGTTACGGTGACCGAATCCGAGAGGGCTATTCAGACGCAGGCCGATACGGTGACGACGCAACTGGGGGAAGTGGTGGCGGGCGACGAAATCGAGGCGCTGCCCCTGAACGGGCGCGGGTACACGGAGCTTCTGGCGATACAACCGGGGGTGACTCCTGTGACGACGCTGACTTCGACGTCGGTGATCATGGCGGGTGTCACGGGAACCCTGAATCCATCCGGCGATCTGAATCCGGGGGATGTCTCGATCGATGGCCAGCGGGAATCGTCGAACGGCTTCACGCTGAACTCCATCGACGTGCAGGAGCACATGAACGGCGGAACGTCGGTGATCCCGAACCTGGATTCGATCCAGCAGCTTCGCGTTCTGACCGCTAACTTCGACCCGGAGTACGGAAATTATAACGGCGGGATGGTGAACGTGGTGACGAAATCGGGCGGCAACGCGGTTCACGGCGATGGATTCGAGTTTCTGCGCAACACGGACCTGGACGCCAGGAATTTCTTCGACAACGCGCGGGGCGTCTTCCGGCAGAATCAATTGGGCGGCGCGATCAGCGGTCCTATACGGAGAAACAAGGTATTTTTCTTCGTGGATTACCAGGGGACGCGCACGGTGGAGGGCATCACTTCGCCGGAAACGTCCGTGCCGTCGCTCGAGGATCGCACGGGAAACCTCAGCGATATGGCGAGTACGCTGACGGGGACGGTGAGCGGACCGTATCTCGCGAGCCTGCTGACAGGGAAACTGGGGCACGGTGTTTGGGAAGGCGAGCGCTACTACACGCCGGGCTGCAACGACCCATCGATGTGCGTGCTCCCCAACGGGGTGATTCCGGCCAGCGCGTGGGCGGCGCCGGCGGCGAACCTGCTGAAGTACATACCGCTGCCCAATATCGGAGCGAACCTGTTCGCCACCTCCGCGTATCCCGAGACCGTGCGCGACGACAAGGGCGGGGCGCGAGTGGATGCGAACACGCGCCTGGGCCAACTCTCGGCTTACTATTTCGCCGACAATTACAGGCTGGACAATCCTTATCCGGGCGGCCAGGGGGGAGCGAGCATACCCGGCTTCGATGCTTTGACCGTGGGCCAGGCGCAAATGTTTACAGTCGGGATGATCAGGATTCTGGGCGCCACCGCGGTGAACGAGTTCCATGGCGGACTGCTGCGAAATGCGAACGATATCGGGCAACCGCGCGGTGGACTGGGAGTCAGCCTGCAATCGCAGGGCTTCGTGACGGGTGCGGGCACGGCGGGGATTGTGGCGCAGGCTCCGCAGTTCGAAGGCGTCGAGAACATCGTATTTCCATCCTTTGTGATGGGTGTTCCGGTCACCAACGTGGATCAATGGAACAACACGCTGTATGTAAGCAACACGATATCGAAGGTCATCCGCTCGCACACGGTCAAGTTGGGCGGGCAGTTTCACGGCGACCAGGTGAACGAATCGCCCAACGCGACGTTCAATGGGACTTTTAACATCGACGGAACGGAAACCGGGTCCGCCTTCGCGGATTTCCTGCTGGGTTTGCCGAGTAACTTCACCCAGACCAGCGGCCAGCACTTCTATTTACGCAACCGTTACGAGGCGGCTTTCGTGGAAGATAGCTGGCAGGCGCGCAGTAACCTGACTCTGAACCTGGGCGTGCGCTGGGACCTGATTATGCCGTGGTGGGAGAAATACAATCAGATCCAGACCATTGTTCCGGGCGAACAATCGGTGCTCTATCCCAACGCCGTGAACGGATTGGTGGTGCCCGGCGATCCCGGCATTCCGTCAACGCTGTCGCCCTCCCAATACCACAACTTCGCACCGCGAATCGGGGTGGCTTATTCGCCGCATTTCAGCCACGGTTTTCTGCGGACGCTATTGGGCGAATCGGGAAAGAGCAGCCTCCGCGCGAGCTATGGAATGTTCTACACGGCTTTTCCCGGATTGACGGCGGGGATTATGTACGGAGTGCCTCCGTATGGGCTCAATTACTTGAGCCCGCAGCCGCCGCTCCTGGCCACGCCTTTTATCAACGCGGCCGATGGCGCTGAGAACACCGATCCGTTTCCGTTGAGTTTCCCGCCGCATAATGTATCCGCGAAGAACCCGTTCACGGGATTCGATTTCGCGGCGGTGACACCGATCAGCGCGGACCCTTACTTCTACTACCGGAACAGCGTGCCTTATACCGAGAATTACATGCTCTCGGTCGAGCGGCAAATCGGTAACGGTGCGCTGGTGACGATGAGCTATGCCGGCAATCAGGGCCACCATCTGCTGGTGCTGGTTCCGGAGAACGTGGGCAATCCGGCGCTGTGCCTGAGCCTGAGCCAGCCAGGCGAGGTGGCCCCGGGCAGTGGGACTTGCGGGCCTTTCAGCGAGGATGCAGTTTATACATCCGCGGCGGGCAAAGTATACCAGGGAACGCGGATGGGGCTGGGACCGAATTTCGGATCGATGACGGCGCAAAAGTCCGTGGGCAATTCGGACTATGATGCCCTGGAGGCGACGCTGCGATTTACCGCCGGCAAACGGGGCACTGTGCTGGTTGGCTATACTTTCTCGAAATCCATCGATGAAGCGTCGAATCTGGGCGAGCAGACCAACCCCTTCGATGCGAGGCTCACGCGGGTGATTTCCTCGTGGGACATGACTCAGAACTTCGTGGCCACCTACACCTACGCGCTGCCCTTCGATCGTTTATTGCGACGCAACCGGATGACGGAAGGATGGAGCCTTTCCGGGACCACGCGTTTCGCGACCGGGTTTCCGGTGACGCTGGCGGACGATTCGGACCGGTCGCTGTTGGGGACGCTCGGCAACGGGGTAAACAACGAACTGCTGGACACGCCGCAAATGACCGCGGGGCCGCTCGAAATCAACACCAACCCACGCAACGGGCGGCCCGAGTTCAACACCGGGCTGTTCGCGCCGGAGACGCTGGGACAACTGGGCAATGCGGCGCGGCGCTTCTTCCACGGACCGGGCATGGAGAACTTCGATATGGAGATCACCAAGAGGCTGGCGATTACGGAGTCGAGATCGTTAGACCTCCGCATCGAAGCGTTCAACGTGTTCAACCACGCGCAGTTCTACGGCCCGTCGGCGGTGGACGGGGAGATCAACGACCCGAATTTCGGCCGCGTGGTGAGCGCAGCCGCGCCCCGGCTGATTCAAGCGGCAGTCAAGTTTCATTTCTGAAGAGCCGCCCATGGGGCATGCCGCATCCGCCAGCGTGAAAATGGGTGCGAAGGGCGGCTCTCGCAAAGGCGCTAAGGCGCAAAGTACCGCCAAGGGGATTTTGGAGGGAGAAGATGTTGGAAGGAGTCCCCCGTGGGGCATGCCGCATCCGCCAGGAGGAAATGGGTGCGAAGGGCGGCTCTCGCAAAGGCGCTAAGGCGCAAAGTACCGCCAAGGGGATTTTGGAGGGAGAAGATTTTGGAAGGAGTCCCCCGTGGGGGCGTGCCGCACCGGCCAGGATGAAAATGGGTGCGAAGGGGGGCTCTCGCAAAGGCGCTAAGGCGCAAAGTACCGCCAAGAGGGTTTGCGAGAGAGAGCGGTGAAACACGTTATACTGGCTACGTTCCATGGCGAGGGGATCTCGATGAGCGCGGCGCCCGTTAGCACGTTGCCTTCCACCAGCGCCTCCGGCGAACCCGCGGAGCTGGCGCATAAGTGCCTGTATTACATGACCTTGATGCGCGAGGTGGAAGACCGGATCGAGCGCAAGCTGTACCGGCAGGGAAAGATCGTGGGCGGCGTGTACGTAGGCCGTGGGCAGGAAGCCATCCCGGTGGGCACGGCGCTTCTGGCGGAGCCCGACGATGTCCTGCTGCCGTCGCACCGCGACATGGCCGTGATGTTCATCCGGGGCATGCCGCTGGGACGGGTTTTCGCGCAATACATGGGCCGCGCGGACGGACCAACGCGCGGGCGCGAAGGCAACATGCACATGGGCGATCTGAAATTGAACCTCGTTTCCATCATCAGCGCGCTGGCGGCGACCGTGCCGGTGGCGGCAGGGGTGGCCCTGGCGATGCGCTACCTGGGGAAGCCGGGGGTGGCGTTCAGCTATTTCGGAGACGGGGCCACCAGCCGCGGGGACTGGCATGAAGGGGTGAATTTCGCGACGGTGCAGAAGCTCCCGGTGCTGTTCATCTGCAACAACAACCAGTACGCCTACTCGACGCCGCTTTCGGCGCAGATGGCCTGCGCCAATGTGGCCGACCGCGGCCCCGCCTATTCGATGCCGGCTGAAATTGTGGACGGCAACGACGTGCTGGCGGTGCACGCGGCCACGCGCCGGGCGCTGGAACAGGTCCGCGCGGGCGGGGGGCCGTACCTGCTGGAGTGCAAGACCTTCCGGATGACCGGCCACTCGGCGCACGACGCTGCGCACTACGTTCCCAAGGAACTCTTCGAGGAGTGGGAGAGGATGGACCCAATCGCGCGGCTGCGGTCGAAGATGCTGGCCAACGGCTGGGCCGACGAAGCCGGGCTGGAGCGGGTGCGCGCGGGCATCCTGCGGGAAATCGACGAAGCCGTGGAATGGGCCGACCGGAGCCCCTACCCCGACCCCGCGACCCTGCTCGACGACGTCTACGAACAATCCTGAACTCATGCCGACCACGTATCTGGAAGCCATCCGCGAGGGCCTCTGGGAGGAGATGGAGCGCGACCCCAACGTCTTCCTGCTGGGAGAAGACATCGGCGTATACGGCGGCGCGTTCAAGGTGACCGCCGGATTCATCGAACATTTCGGCGAGCGGCGCGTGGTAGACACTCCGATTTCGGAAGGGGCGATTGTGGGAGCGGCCATCGGCGCATCGTTCTTGGGTCTGCGGCCGGTGGCGGAGATGCAGTTCGCGGATTTCATTTCCTGCGGATTCGACCAGATTGTGAATTTCGCGGCAAAGTGCCGCTACCGCTGGGGCGCGGCGGTACCCATGGTGATCCGCGCGCCTTCGGGCGGCGGCATTCACGGCGGGCCGTTTCATTCGCAGAATCCGGAGATGTGGTTTGTGCGGGTGCCGGGGCTGAAGGTGGTGGCGCCGGCGACGGCGTACGACGCCAAGGGGCTGATCAAATCCGCGGTGCGCGATAACGACCCGGTTCTGTTCTTCGAGCACAAGGGGCTCTATCGGCGCATCAGGGAAGAACTGCCGGGCGAGGAGTACACGGTTCCGATCGGCAAGGCCAAGGTGGTGCGCGAGGGACGCGACCTGACCATAGTGGCCTATGGCGCGATGGTGTGGACGGCGCTGGAGGCCGCGGAAAAACTGGCCGAAGAGGGCGTGCAGGCGGAGGTGGTGGACTTGCGCACGCTGCTGCCGCTGGATCGCGAGACGGTCATCGAAAGCGTGCGGAAGACATCCAAGGTGCTGCTGGTGCACGAGGACACGCGGACGGGGGGAATGGCGGGGGAACTGGCGGCCAGTATTACGGAGAGCGTGTTCGAGTACCTGGACGGCCCGGTTGTGCGGGTGACCGCGCCGGATACGCCGGTGCCCTACAGCCCGCCGCTCGAGGAAGCGTTTCTGCCGAATGTGGAAAAGGTGCTGGAGAAGGCGCGCTGGCTGCGGCGGTATTGAGCCGCCATTCCGCTAGGCGATCACGAACTTTGTCTCCACAGCACCACCTCGACGATTGCACCAATCAGGCAAATCCCTACGCCCATACCCCTGACGATATCCCTGGTGCTTGAGGGATCCAAAAACAGACCTGCACCTACGAACACGATCACTCCGACGAAGATGAGCAGGGCTATCATCAGCTTCTGCTGTTTCTCAACTTCCATATCCGCAGAAGTGTATCACGGATGCGCGCAGGTTGGATGGCTATTTATGCGGCGGCGGCTGGAGGTGACGAAGGCATTTGGCCAGCGGGCCCAAAGGGTAGCCGGGCCGATGTTGGAGCGCCCGTTCCATGAAGCGGCTGCGCTCGCTGCGCCGGGAAAGGCGATCGATGGTCCCGACTGCGGCTTCCGGCAGCATGACGTTGATGCGTTTGGCGGTGGAGGGCGGATCGTCTTACAGCAGGTCGGCGATGGCCTTCAGCAGAGCGGCGGGGCCGATGGGCTTCACCAGGATCAGCTGCACCATGGCCTCTTCGGGCTGGCCGTAGAGTTCCTCGGGCCAGCCGGAGAGAACGATCACGGGAAGGGTGGATCCCTGCTCGCGAATGTGGCGGATGAGCGCCAGGCCGACGCGGGAATCGGGGAAGCGCAGGTCCATCACCAGCAGGTGGGGAGTGTTTTGCTCCAACCGGCGAAGCATTTCGGCGGGATCGGCGGCCACATCCAGGACGTGGCCGGCAGACTCCAGCACCAACTTGAACAGCCGGAGCTGGTCGTGATCGTCATCGGCAACCAGAACGCGTGCCACTAAAAGTGCAGCCCGCCGCCGCAGATCAGCACTTCTCCGGAGACGTAATCGGAGAGCGGCGAGCAAAAGAATAATACCGCGTTGGCGGCTTCCTCGGGAGTGCCGGCGCGACCCAGCGGGCACACCGCCTTGACCCATTCCAGCACTTTGGGTTGCACGCCCACGGCGATACGGCGGCCGGCGACGTTGATGGTCCCGGCGTCGCCCGAGAGCGGCTGGGTGAGCCGGGTTTGGATGATTCCGAAGCCCACGGCGTTCACCGTGACATTGTAGCGGCCCCACTCCTTGGCCATGGTGCGGGTGAATCCGACGATGCCGGCTTTGCCGGACGAGTAACCGGCCTGCCCGGGATTGCCGTCGGTGCCGGCGATGGAAGTGATGTTGACCACCTTGCGCGTGATGCGGCGGCCTTCGGCGGCTTCGCGTTTGGCGGTTTCGCGAATCCAGGTGGAGGCGGCCCGCAGAATTCGGAAGGGCGCCACCAGGTGAATGTCGAGCATGGCCTGGAACTGCTCGTCGGTGGTCTTCTGAATCACGTTGTCCCAGGTGTAGCCGGCGTTGTTGACGATGATGTCGAGTGAGCCGAAGCGTTGGATAGCGGCGGCTACCAGGCTCTCGGGGAAGTGCGGATCGGTCACGCTGCCTGGAAGGGATGCGGCCTGGCCGCCGCGCTGGCGAATCTGGGCTTCGGTTTCGGAGGCCGGCTCGGCGTCCAGATCGTTGACCATCACGGAAGCGCCGTACTCGGCGAGCGTTTGCGCGATGGCGCGCCCAATGCCGCGACCCGCGCCCGTCACCAGAGCGGTTTTGGATTCCAGTGTAAAAGCCACCTGTCTATCTTAGTAGATCTTCCAGTTGAATCCGTGTGTCGGTTTTGGCGTCGCGGTACTTGACGATGATGGGAGTGTATACGGAGATACCCCACTCTTTGCCGATGCCGCTGGTGACGGCGCGGGCTCCGGCCACGATGACGGCCTCTTCGGGGATCACCAGCGGCTCCTCGCCCGAGGCGCGGTGTACGGTTTCGCGCACCAGGTCGTAGACCGGGGTGGAGCGATTGAGGATGGTTCCGGTGCCCAGCACGGCGCGGCGCTTGACCACGGTGCCTTCGTAGATGCCGCAGTTGCCGCCCACCAGAACGTCGTCTTCGACGATCACCGGCAGCGCGCCGATGGGTTCGAGGACGCCGCCGATCTGGCTGGCGGCGGAGATGTGGCAGCGCTTACCCACCTGCGCGCAGCTTCCCACCAGGGCGTGCGAATCGATCATGGCGCCATCGTCCACGTAAGCTCCGGCGTTGATGTACATGGGGGGCATGCAGGTGACGGCCTGGCCGATGTAGCAGCCATCGCGGATGGAGGATCCACCGGGCACGATGCGCAGGCTGGTCTGGGCGTCGAAATGCTTGGTGGGGTAGGTATCCTTGTCGCGGAAGGTCAGCCGGCCGACGGACATATCGACCACGCCGCCGATGCGAAAGCCCAGCAGGATGCCCTTCTTCACCCAGGCGTTCACGCGCCAGCCGGTGGGCGAAGCGGGGTCGGGTTCGGCGGCGCGCGCCAGGCCGTGGTTGAGCGCGGCTTTGAAAGCGTTGAACAGCTCGCGATGCGCGGGGGTATAGACGGCCGGTTTCTCGTCGAAGAGCCGCTCGATTTCAGCCTGCAACGGGCACGCTCCCAAGGAGACCGACGCTTTCCAGCACCTGGGCGATGCGCGCCTGGCTGGAGGCCGAGGGCGGGCACATGGGCGGGCGGTAGACCGGCTCGAGCAGGCCCATCAGCGCCATGGCGGCTTTCACCGGAATGGGATTGGATTCCACGAAGTTGACGTTCATGAGCGGCAGGTAGCGGGCCTGGAGCCGGCGGGCGGTTTCGAAATCGCCGCGCAGGCAGGCGTGGGCCAGTTGCGCCATTTCGCCGGGGATCTGGTTGGACACCACCGAGACGACGCCGCGGCCGCCCAGGGCCATGAGGGGAATGGTGATGGCGTCGTCGCCCGAGAGCACGGTGAAGCGGGAGGGGACGGCGTGGAGCACATTGGCCATCTGGGAGATGTTCCCGGAGGCCTCTTTGACGCCGACGACATTTTCGATTTCGGCGAGGCGCGCCAGGGTGGCCGGCTCGACATTGACGCCGGTGCGCCCTTGCACGCTGTAGACCACGATAGGCAGCGGCACGGCTTCGGCGAT
>JASHSS010000163.1 GCA_030038565.1 Bryobacteraceae bacterium | reverse complement strand
TAGCCGTTGGTGATGGCCTCCATCTTGATCAACTGCGAGTTCATGTAATTGGCGCCCGCCTTGGCCATAGAGGGCAGGGTGTTGGGGGCCAGCCGGTTCCAACTGGAGACGCACACATCTACGCCTTCGGCCAGGGCCTCCTCACCCAGGTACTTTCCCCAGTACCAACAAGCAATGTAGACATCGATGGGATTATTCATCCCATTGACGCTGATATCGCCGTAGGCGCGGATGGCGATGGGGCGGATGTAGGCGGAATCCATGCGGTTGACGCGCACCAGTTCCAACATGGCTTCCGCCAGCGCATCGGCGGAGAAGCCGAGGTTTTCGATGCGGTAGATCTTAGCCGAATCGATCATGCGGCGGACGTGTTCCCGCAGCCGGAAGATGGCCGGACCGAGGTGGGTGGAGTAACACCGGATTCCCTCGAACACGGAACTGCCATAGCTCACCACATGCGACAGGACATGGATGGTGGCGTCCTCCCATTTAATGAAGCGGCCGTTATGCCAGATTTTTTCAGTGGGCGTCAGCATGGGCTAATTATAACGTGGCGGAGCGGGGGGGCCGGGAAGATGCACATGGGAGCACCGCCGGCGAGAGGAGAATAGAAGCAGGGTTAAGCGTGGGCGCGCCAGAAACCGCCTTGCGCGCCCCTAAGCGCTCTCTTGGTGTCTCTAGCTTCAGGCGAGAGCGCGTTTCACCTCGGGCGCATTAACGGCTACGCCAGAAGTCACTTTAAACTGGACCCCAGCAACTCCCTTGTAGGCGTTGTTGTTGTCAATGAGCCTGATGTCCACGTGCACAGCGCCCACGTGGGCAGCCGGTAACGCATGCTGTAACGCTGCCAGCGCAGCGGCGCCCATCTGGCCCAGGTTGGGATAGTGTGACATAATCGCGTGATTCACGTTCCCAGGAGGAATCACTGTCGTCATATCTGCCATAAAAACCCTCCTTCGTAATTCCGTCCGATCTTATCACTCAATAGTGTGATTAAGCTCGAACCAACCCCGGAATTTGTTAAAAATTGAACAGAACTTCATAGTACTAGGTACCAGGTACCCGTCCGGTCAGCGCACCAAGGCATTGAACAGCAGCTTATAGGTGGCATGCATCTGGGCGCGGTGTTGCACCGGAAAACCCAACAGCACCACACGGCCCTGTCCCATTTTGGCGGTGACTACGGCGGCTTTACGGGCCAGGTTCTCTTCACCCACCAGCCAACCACTTTCCAGGAGATCCCGGTCGGCGTAGCGCGCCACGATCTCGTAATCCTGGGCATCCTGCGCGGTGATTTCGAAGGCCGGGCTGTCGAGGTACAGAGCCAGGCCGTGCTCGGGCATCCCGTAGGCGATCGGGTTGGTATTGTCGAAGGTAGCCTTGATGGTCGAGCCGGGGCACCAGAACTCCAGGGTGGATTTGCCCGCCAGAACGTTGCGCACGCCCACGCCCAGCCGGTCGACCGGGAAGGCGGTGGCGGCGTTGAGGGTCACCAGGGTGCCGCCCTTCTGGACGAAGTCACGGATGGCGTTGACGCCTTCGGTCCCCAGTCCGGTGCGGTACTCCGGTGGGGTATTGCCGCGGCCGCCGCCTCCACGGCCTTCTCCGCCCGCTCCCCGTCCACCGGCCGCGGCGGCTGGGGCGGCGACTCCTCCTCCGGCTCCCCTGCCGCCACGGCCCCCACCCGCTCCACCTCCGGCCGCTTCCCCGGTGATCGTAGCGGTGCTGTCGTTGGGGATGATCAGCACATCGTATTTGGCGTTGAGGTTACCGGCCTTGATTTCCGGATCGAAGATCGAGGTGTACGGGAAATTGAACTGCTCCAGAACCAGGCGGGTCCAGCCTTCATCGATGTTTCCGCCGCCGAAGCGCTGGTACATAGCCACGCGCCGGCGCTTCATCTCGTGGGCGCCGTTCGCGACCGCCGCGCGCAGGGGCGCGAAGTCCACCCCGGTCCGGCGCGCCACATCTTCCAGCACCGCTTCGGAGCCGGCCGCCACCAGGAAATCGCCGGGGCGCAATCCGGCTTGGGATTGGTCTACGCGGCGCAGGGCGACGTTCTTATCGAACAGCAGGTTCATGGCGCGGAAACTGTCGTTCAAGCGCCCATCCATGGTGTAGCCATTGGGACCGCGCGTCACTTTGCCGGCCGGCTCGACCGGCCCGGAGAGCTTTTCGAGAGCCACGCCGCCGATTTCGTCCACCGGATCCACGCGCACGCCCATGTACTCGAACATGGTGTCGGTGGCCATGTCGTAGGGGTGGATGGGCGTGCCGTCGCGATTGCGGGTCCATTCGTTATCCGGGAAGAAGGTGCGTCCCAGCAGGTAGCGGATGAGGCCCATTTTCGGCTGCGCCAGAGAGATCACGAAAGAACCCGCGGGATAGGTCATACCGTCGGGGGTGGTGAACGGCTTCGAGGCGCGATGGATGTCGATGCCCTGCACCAGCAGCTTGTTCACCATCTTGATGCTGGTGAGCGGATCGTGCTGAAGCGTCGAGATGACATAGGCGGCCGGCTTGCCCGCGGCGCCGCGCTCGGTCTGGCGCTTGCCTTTGAGATAGGCGTTCCAAAGCACCGTTTCGCGGTTGCGCGCGGCCAGGTCGAGGGTGGCCCACGCGGAGACTTTCTGCCGCTCCACGATGTCGCGCAGATGCCACCAGCCGCCGGGCCAGGGGTTGGGGAAGATGGTCTCGGCCTCGTACACCGGGAGGTTGCGGGTGTTGCCGCGCAGCTGGTCGGGGTGAACGAATTGCGGCGACGCCAGGCGCGCGGCGGCCGACTCGGTCAACATGCCGGCGATGTTGTGGAACGGGGTAATCCAGTGGAAGCCGAAATGGCCCCATCCGGAGTAGATGGCGTCGTTGATGGCCCCGGAGAGATTGGCCTCCTCTTCCTTGTACGCCATGTGCGCGCCGTACCAGCTCAGCTCGCGCCAAACGATGGGGTCGGCGAACGGCCGGATGGGCTCGGCATAGGGCGGCAGGAAGATGCGCGCGCCGTTGCCGCCCATGCCGTGATGATCCACGTAGGCCTCCGGCCGCCAGTCGGTGAAGAGGATCTTGGCCATGTACTGGGAGTCCGGGATGTTGGTCTGGAAGGCATCGCGGTTGTTGTCATGGCCGGCGTATTTCTGGTACAGCCAGGGCGGATTGCTTCCCTCGTAGGGCGTGCCGAGCTGCTTGTTGTACCAGTCGGTGACCATGATCTCCCCATCCGGATTGAAACACGGCACTTCGATGAAGATGACGTTGTCGAGAATGCGGCGGGTCTCTTCGTCCTTGCGGGCCAGCAAATCATAGGCCAGCTCGGGGGCCATCTGGGCGCCCCCGATTTCCGTGGCGTGCATGCTCATCGACTGCACCACCACGGCCTTGCCCTCATCCACCAGCGCGTGGGCCTGGGCTTCGGTGAGGCCGCGGGGGTCGCTGATGCGCAGGTTCACTTCGCGCAGGCGGTCGAGCTTGGAGAAGTTCGCGGGCGAAGTGATGATGACCATCAGGAACGGGTTGCCCTCCGAGGTGGGACCCATGTTGACGACTTTCATGCGGCCGGAACTTTGCTTTTCGAGAACGCCGTAGTATTCGACGATCTTGTCCCAGCGAGCCATCTTCTTGTCCGCGCCCAATTGGAAGCCGAAGAACTTCTCGGGGGTGGTGATTTCCTGGGCCACGGCAAGGCCCAGCAGAGCGAGGAAGCCGAGCATGAAACGAAGAGTACGCATACAGCTCCTTTCACGATCCGGTGGAAAAGCGGCAGAGGGTGAGAGTTGAGGATACTGCGAAGCGGGGGTGGAATGCAAAAAGGGCTTTTCCGGGGTGCGCGAGCGCGTCACCACCGCGCCGGCCTGTGCCGCGTACCGCGCCCGCCGGTGGCCCTTACCCCGCGCCGGTTCCTTTACCCCTCGCCGGCGGCCGCCGTCCCACGCTATGCTTTTCGCGGCGGAATCCGGCCGCCATCACCGCTGCAGATGAGGGCGTGTTGGGCGGCACCGGCGCGCCACTGGAGTTTGGGCTTCAGACTCAGAACTCAAGCGGAGCCGCGCCCAGGCTACACCCGCCGGCGCCCATTTTCATGGGCGGTTGTGGCGCGCGAAGAGCGCCGTGAGTCATTCGTATCGAAGCGCTTCCACCGGGTCGAGCCGCGCAGCCTTATTGGCTGGCCAGATGCCGAAGAACAGCCCGACACCCACGGACATGACAATCCCCAGAACGGCCGCCCACAGCGGGACACTGGCGGGAATCGAGGTGAATACCAGGCGGCTGATCATGGAGATGAGCCAGCCGAAAGCGATCCCGGCCAGGCCGCCCATGCCGGTGAGCGCGGCGGCTTCCAGAAGGAACTGGATCAGAATATCCATTCGGCGCGCGCCGATGGCTTTGCGCAGCCCGATCTCGTAAGTGCGCTCGGTGACCGATACGAGCATGATATTCATCACCCCGATACCGCCCACCAGCAAACCGATGGAAGAGAGCACCGCCATCACCAGGAAGGTAATAGCGGTGATCTGGCGGAAATCCGAGACCATCTGCTCGGCGGTGGAGAGGGCGAAATCGTCGGGCTTGGAGTACGGCACGCGGCGGTCGATGCGCAGCACCGTGCGGATCTCGTCCTGCGCCTCGGAAAGCAGGCCCTCCTTGGCGGTCACCACGATGGCGTTCTCGTGCGCGTTGGGATACATCTTCTGCATGGTCCCGTAGGGCAGCAGCACGCGCGTATCGGTGTCGCCGAAGAAGGAGGCGGCCGGGCGGAGCATGGTGCCGATCACCATGAACTCGTGGCCATCCACGGTGATGGGCTTGCCAATGGGATCGACGTTGGCGTAGAGGCCCTTCTCCAGGTCCTGCCCGATGACCGCCACGGGCAGACGGCGGCGGCTCTCCTGGTCGGTGAAAAAGCGGCCCAGGTGCATGTCTACCTGTCCGCCGCGCGCATAGGCTTCCTCCACGCCGAACAGGTTGACGTCGTACATGTCGTTGCCCCGGTAATGCACGTTGATGGTTTGGGTGTTGGGGAACAGCATGGTGGAAACGTCTTCCACGGATTTGCAGCGCTCGCGGATATCGACGGCGTTCTGGTAGGTGAGATCCTTGCGGGTGCGCTCCTCGGGGCTGAGATGCTGGGTGCGCGGGCCGACGCCGAATTTGAAAACGATGATCGAGTTGGGGCCGAAACTGCGCAGCACCGAGGTGATGGAGGCGTCGAAGCCGGTGAGGATGGCGCTCACTCCGATGATGGTGCCGGTGCCGATGATGACGCCCAGCACGGTGAGAAAGGCCCGCAGTTTGTGGCCGCGGATGGTCTGGAAGGCCAGCAGGATGCCGTTGTAGACGGCCAGTTTGGTCATATCAGCGCTCCGCCCGGAGAGCCACGATGGGGTCGAGCCGGGAGGCGCGGCGGGCCGGGTAGATGCCGAAGAACAGACCCACGGTGGCCGAGAGACCCACCCCGATGATAATCGATGACCATGGCAGCGCCATGGGCACCGAGGTGAAGGTGCGGACAATCGCGGCGATGCACCAGGCCGCCAGGACGCCGATCAGGCCGCCGGCGCCCGAGAGAACCGACGACTCGACCAGGTATTGGTTGAGAATATCGCTGCGGCGGGCGCCCAGGGATTTACGGATGCCGATTTCGCGCGTGCGCTCGGTGACCACGGCCAGCATGATGTTCATAATCACGATGCCGCCCACCACCATAAAGACCGAGACGATTCCCACGGCCATGGACGCGATGGTGGAGGTGAGGCGCTCCCAAAGGCTGACGATGGTGTCGGAGGCGAAGATGGAGAAGTTGTCGTCGAGCGCCGGGCCGAGATGGCGGTAGGAGCGCAGCAGCACGCGCGACTCGTCCTGGGCTTCCACCAGGTGAGCCTGGTCCACGGCTTTGGCGATGAGGCGGATGCCGGTGTGGGCGCCGTAGGTCTTGAAATAACTCTCGATGGGGATCATCACGAAATTGTCCTGGGAATTGCCAAAGACGCTGCCGAGCGCCTTGGCGCAGCCCACCACTTCGTACGGGTTGCCTTCGATGGCGACGGTCTTCCCGAGCGGGTCCTTCTGGGCGAAGAAGCGCTCGCGGATGTCGTTGCCGATGAAGGCCACGGGGGCGTGGCGGCGCACTTCCTCATAAGTAATGGCGCGTCCGGCATCCACCTGGACATTATTAATGCCGGGAATGTTGTCGGTGATGCCCTCGATATTGACATCTTCCATGGATTCGCCCTTGTACGCCACGCGGGCATTGCGCGAGACCATCATGCCGAGGTCTTTGAGCAGGGTCGCCTTGTCTTTGAGGAACTCGTACTCATCCGGGCGGATCTCCGGGTTGCGCTTCTGCATCTCGAAGAATTTCTTGGGATCCCAGGGGCCGAACCAGGCCATACGCACGATGCGGAAGCCGTCGGAGCCCATATTGGAGACCTTGTCGGCGATGTACAGGTTCATCCCGTGAATCAGGGCCGTGACGGCGATCAGGGTGGTGGTGGCCAGGATAATGCCCAGCAGGGTGAGGAAACTGCGGAGCTTATTCTTGCGCAGGGAATCGAGGGCGATGCGGGTGGATTCCCAGAATGACGCGCTGAGGCGGAACTTGGCGGTGTGGCGCACGGTTCGGTTTACTATGGAGACGTTCCGGGCTTGGCGGTTGTTCCCGCAAACACCGGATTTATGGCTTGTTACGTTCGAAAGACGAGCCGCGGCGCGAAATGTTAGCGCTTGGCCAGCCCCAAAACCGGGGAGCTGGGTCATGCTGGTAGCATGAGGGGCCGTTCGGCAGGCGGGTCGCCTGCGCTGCCAACGCCAGGAGTGCAGACTGCCAGGGCCTTCTTCGGCCGGCTGCTCGGGCTAATCCTGCTGGCCGCGCCGGCGTGGTGGGTTCCGCTGGCCCGGGCGCAGTTGACCTTGGGGCGGCTGGAGGGATCGGCCGAGGACCGGCAGGGGGCGGCCGCGGGAACCCGGATCGAAATCGAAGGGCCGTTGGGATGGCGATTGGGGCTGGATGCAGACACTCGGGGCCACTTCTCCGCGGCCCTGCCGTACGGCGTGTACACGGTACGGGCCGGAGGGCTGGCGGCTACTTGCGTGGTGAGAATCCGGCCGCTGGCCACGGCTCGCTGCGATTTCCGGCCGGGCCAAACGCAGACCGCGGATGACGTGGAGGCTTCGGGCGGCGCGGTGGACGCCGCGCAGGCACTGCTGGAGCAGCTTCCCGGCGCCTTCAGCTACCCGCTGGATTTCGCCAGTCTGGACAATATCCGGCTTCCGGTGATCTCCTTCGGGGCCGCATCGTGGACCGGGACCACTTTCCGGCCGAACGGCCTGGACGCGACCGATTCGTACCAACCCGGGACGCCGGTGATGCTGGACGACGCGACGGCCGAGGATTCGGTGGTGGCGCGCGCGGCCGATCATTCGGCCGGGGTCTTTCTGCGCGCCCCGGAAAGTTCCTGGCACGGGGGCATCGGGACGGAGGATACCAGCTCGGATTTCGCCGCCAGCAATCTGCCCCCTGCGACGGATCGCGGAATTGTCGAGCGGCCGGAAGAATTTCTCTGGTACACAAGGGACACGGCGGATCTGGGCTTTCCGATTGGCCGATGGGCCGACTTCTCCGCCACGGCCACGGGACAGTGGGCGTACCAAACCGCGCCTCAGCGCAGCACCCCGACTCCGATCGGCAGCCGGATGCTTTTTGCCAACCCGCGAGGCCAGGTCAGGCTCAGCGCGCGCGACCGCGTGGATGCCCTTTACAGCGGATCGCGGCTGGATCTTTCGAACGGCGGATTTCCCGCGGGCATCCAAGCCATCCTCGCCAACCGGGTGATGCCCTCGTTTTACGGGGTGAAGGGTTTTCAGAACCTGCACGAGGTGGATCACTTCGACCTGGTCCAGGCCGGCTGGACGCACCAGTTCGACGCCCGAAGGGTTCTGGAAGTGCGCTATGGCTATTCGACAGCGCACCTCGATACTTCTCCGATCAACGGGACGAACGCGCCCAGCCAGTTCGACCTGCTGGACCCGGCGCCGGCGGATGCGCCGCTCTCGAACTTCGCCGTGCGCACCCGCCACCAGTTGGACGCGTGGTATCAGGCGGGAGAAGTACGGCTGGCGGGAATGACGCACCGCTTGTCGGCGGCAACCGCGCTCGAAACCTCCCAGCCGCGGAATCGCTTTCAGACTGCCGGCGGCGATCTGATCTCAGCGGCGGGGCAAGCAGCGTTCGTGGTGCGTTTCAATGGCCCCACCAGCGATAACCGCGACCGGATCAATTCGTTTGCCCCTTCGCTCGACGACTCGATCGAGTGGGCGCATGGCATCACGCTGGATGTGGGCCTCGGGTGGGATGCCGCGCACGGCTACGTCCCAGGAGAGCCGGGCGGGATTTCATGGAGCAGTCCGGCGCCGCGGGCCGGTATCGCGATTCCCGTGCCGCGGTTTTCGCGGCTGGTGTTACGCGGGAGTTACGCCCGCACCTATGCCGCCCTGGCTGGCCGGTTCCTGGATTTCGGCGATCCGGATTCGCTCAGCGGCCAGGGTACGACGCCCAGAGCGGCCAGCTATTACAGCGCTTCGGGGGCGCTTATTCCTCGATCGATCCGCATCTGGAACGGCCTTACACGGATGAATTCCACCTCGCCGCCGAACTGGCGCTGCCCCTGCACAGCGTCCTCTCGCTCGAGATGCTTCGGGGCGACGAAAAGAATCGCCTGGCGGCGGTGAACACCGGGGTGACGGCGGCGGATTATTACCCGGTCTTCCTCACCGATCCCGGTCCCGATTTCATCCTCGGAAGCTTCGACAATCAAACCCTGGTGGTATATGCGCAGCAGCCAGCCACCCTGGGGCGCGACCAGTACCTGCTGACCAATCCGGCGGGCTTGCGGGAACTGAACGAGGTTCTGACGGCCACCGCCGCTACGCATCAGCGATATGCCGAGATCCGCGCGTCGTTCACGGCGGAAAAATCCTTCGGCCCCACCAACCCCGGAAATTCCGAGTGGGTCAACGATCCCGGCGTGGTGGGCTCGCTCTATAGCGATCCCAATTCGCTGATCCATGCGACTGGACATCCGTTCGTGGACCGGGCGTTTCTGGGAAAGATCCAAGCGGAGTTTCCGGCGCCGCGCGGTTGGGGCGGCTGGCGCCTCACCAGCACTTTGAATTACCTGGACGGGTTGCCGTTTGCGCGCGAGTTGCTGGTTACGGGCCTTCCCCAGGGACCTTTCCTGGTGGACACTACGCTACGGGGGAGCCCGGAAGGCGGCAATCGCGCGCAATACGTCCTCAACTGGAATCAGCGCGTGAGCCGCGACATACGCCTGCCCTTCGGCCGGCTGGAACTCACCGCCGATTTGTCGAACCTGCTGAACAGCGCCAACAAGATAGTTGAAAGCGACCTGAGCGGCCCACAATTCGACCTCCGGCCGGCAGTCGCAGTCCTACCTCCCAGGACCCTTAGATTAGGCCTGCGCTGGCACTTCTGATCGAACGATCGGACCTGTTTTGGGATGCCGCCCGCCCTGGAAGCGACGGCTCAAACTACCCTGAGCGACCCGTTACGAGCTACAGACTTACCCGAAGTGGAATTAACGAAAGCTGGGCTGCGCTTCCGGACGTACCCTCGCGGCCACCGGCTGGCCAACCCTCATAGACGACCAGTCGTAGGCAAATTCTTTTCCGCAATCCAAACAAACGACGTAAGTTCCCAGACGCGTGGCGCTGGGAGCCTGAGTCCTTCGCCCGGGTGTTAGGGGAAAGGTGGTGCGCTGGTGAGAACAACCGAACAGCGCGTTAAAGAAGGATTGAAACATGTGTCGGGCTCCCTTCGAGTCTATTAGATACACGATTTCCGGGGAAGGTTTCAGTTACTATGCTCACGTCCGGCTAAGATAGTGTACTCGGAATAACAGAAGTACTACCGGTGACTATTTTCACTCCGTTGGCGGGCAGGTTAACGAGCAGGCTTTAGCTGCGAGGCAATGGATTCGGCGATCAACCGCCCGTGGAAGCGGCCGTTTTCGATAAATATCTCGTTAGTGTGCATGCCGGCCACAATTACACCGGCCAGATAAATACCCGCGCGATCGCTTTCCAGGGTTGCCGGGTTGGTGCGCGGGCGGAGGGTATCCGGCTCCAGCACGATGCCGGTGGCGTTGAGAAACTCCAGATCGGGGCGGTAGCCTATCAACGCGAAAACAAAGTCATTTCTTAAGGAAACTTCACCTTGGGGGGTCTCCAGGCGGATGGAATCCGGCAGGATTTCGAGGACTCGCGAGTGAAAATACGAGGCGATTTCGCGGTTCTTGATGCGGTTTTCGATATTCGGACGGATCCAGTATTTCACCCGGTCGGAAATGCCCGCTCCGCGATGGATCAGGGTAACTCGGGCACCCGACCACCACAACTCCAGGGCCGCAATGGCGGCGGAGTTCTTGGCGCCAATTACAGCCACGTCATGGTTATAGTACGGATGGGGCTCTTTATAATAA
Organism: Bryobacteraceae bacterium; assembly: GCA_030038565.1. GTDB lineage: Bacteria > Acidobacteriota > Terriglobia > Bryobacterales > Bryobacteraceae > JOPF133. The sequence goes on along the minus strand of JASHSS010000163.1, from coordinate 7,513 downwards.
TGTAGTACCTTGTCCAGATCTTCCCCCGGCACATTCAACAGGTTAGGGACATCATAGTAACCCGTAGCCAGTACTACCTTATGTGCCACATACTCGCGGTGGCACCCCAGCCGGTCTGTGGTGAAGATGTGGAAGTTGTCATCGTCGCCGCCGATGCGGTCGACGCGCTCGTATTGCCGCACGTCCAGGTGAAAATGATCGGCCACCCGCCGGTAGTACTTGAGGGCCTCGTGACGGTTGGGTTTCTCGTTCAGGCTGGTCATGGGGATGTTGCCGATTTCCAGCAGTTCGGGAGTGGTGAAGAAGGTCATGTTGGTGGGGTAGTGGTAGATGGAATTCACCACGCAGCCCTTCTCCACCAGGATGGCTTTCAGGCCTCGCTGGCTGAGTTCGATGCCGCAAGCCAGGCCGGTGGGTCCGGCGCCCACCACCAAAGCGTCGCAGGATTCGGTCACAGTTTTCCCGCCACCTCGCGGTAGACGTTCTCGAGCGCGGGGTCAAGCGCGGCGGCATCCTTGCCGCCCCCTTCCGCCATATCCGGGCGCCCGCCGCCCTTGCCGCCTACGGCCTGCGCCACGGCGCCCGCCAGTTTGCCGGCGTGAACCTTGGAGGTCAGGTCCTTGGTAACGGCCGAAACGATGGAAACGCCGCCTTCGTCCACCGAGGCCAGCACGACCACCGCCGACTTCCACTTATTGCGCAGCGAATCCGCCAGGGATCGCATCTGCTGACGGTCCATGCGCTCCACGCGCACAGCCAGCACGCGCGCGCCGTTTACCGTGCGGGCCTGCCCATCCAGGGCGCCCACCGCCGATTGCGCCAGCTTCTCCTTCAACTGCTCCACCTGCCTGGCGTAAGCGCGCTCAGCGGCCAGCAATCTCTCCACCTGTTCGATGAGATCCGGCTCGCCCGCGTGCACCAGGCCGGCGATGCGCCGCACGGCCTCCGAAGTCTCCTGGTATTGCCGCAGAGCGCCTTCGCCGGTGACCGCTTCGATGCGCCGCACGCCCTGCGAGATGCTTCCCTCGTAGATAATTTTACAGATACCGATATCGCCGGTGCGGTGGACGTGCGTGCCCCCGCACAGCTCGCGGCTAAAGCCCGGCACCGTGACCACGCGAACCTGCTCGCCGTATTTCTCGCCGAACAGCGCCATGGCGCCCGTGGCGATGGCCTGGTCGAGCGGCATTACGTTGGTCTCTACTCCGGTGTTCCGCAGAATCTGCTGGTTGGTCAGGCGTTCCACTTCTTCGATTTCGGCGCGATCGAGCGCGGCGTAGTGGGTGAAATCGAAACGCAGCCGCCCCGGATCGACCACGCTGCCGGCCTGTTTCACGTGGGTGCCCAGCACCTGGCGCAGGGAGGCGTGCAGCAGGTGCGTGGCGGTGTGGTTGCGGCGCGTGGAAGCGCGCACCGGGGCGGCCACTTCCGCGCGCAGAATATCGCCCACGGCGATCGGAGCGTGCGTCAGGATGCGATGCACGGTGAGGCCGGGGACGCCGGGGAAGGTGGTTTCCACACTGGCCACACGTTCGCCCGCGGCCGAATAGAGGGATCCCTGATCGCCCACCTGTCCGCCGGCTTCGGCGTAGAAGGGCGTCTGGTCGAACACCAGTTCGGCACGTGCGCCGGCGGGAACGGAATCCACGAGCTGCCTGGCTACCAGCAAACCAATCACCCGCGATTCGGCTTCCAGGTCGCTGTAGCCCAGGAATTTCGTGCGGCCGCGCTCCAGAAGCTTCTGGTAATCCGGCGCCACCGCGCCTTTCCCGCCGCCCTTCCAGCTTGCGCGGGCGCGTTCGCGCTGCTGTTCCATCTCCTGGTCGAAGGCCGCGCGGTCGATGGCGAGCGAGTGCTCGCGCGCCATATCTTCCTGCTCGTCCAGCGCCAGGCCATAGGTGTCGTACAGCTTGAAGGAAACCGCGCCGGGAATGGTGTGGCCCTCCAGTTTCCTGATGGCGTCGTTGAATTCGCGCTCGGCTACCAGGAAGGTGGTGGCGTAGCGGTGCTCTTCGTCCTTCACCACGCGCGCCACGCGCTCCACGCTCTCCATCAGCTCGGGATAGGCCGGGCGCATCAGGCCGGCCACGAAAGCCGTCAACTGGTGGAGGAATGGCTGTTCCACGCCGATCAGCCGCACGTTGCGCATGGCGCGGCGCATGATTTTGCGCAGCACGTAGCCGCGGCCTTCGTTGGAGGGCAGCACGCCATCGTGGATCAGAAACGCGGTGGCGCGGGCATGGTCGGCGGCGATCCGCAGGGCCGTATCCACGCGCGGATCGTCGCCATAAGTGGTGTTGAACAGGTCCGCCGCCTGAACGATGATGGGGTGGATCAGATCCGTATCGTAGTTGGAGAGCTTTCCCTGAAGCACCGCGGCGGTGCGTTCCAGGCCCATTCCGGTGTCGATGGAGGGCCGCGGCAGAGGGGTCAGCCGGCCCTGCGCGTCGCGGTCGTACTGCATGAAGACCAGGTTCCAAATCTCGGTGAAGCGGCCCCCGCCATCCTCGGGGAACTCTTCGTGCTCGTGCCCCGGCTCGGCGGCTTGCGGGCCGAAATCGTAATAGATTTCCGAGCACGGACCGCACGGGCCGGTTTCGCCCATCTGCCAGAAATTGTCCTTCTCGTCCAGGCGGAAAATGCGGCTTTTGGGCACGCCCGCCACCTTCTGCCAGAGATCTTCGGCATCGTCGTCTTCGCGAAAAACGGTGACGTAGAGGTGCTCTTTGGCGAGGCCGTATTCGCGAGTCACCAGGTCCCAGGCGAAGGCGATCGCATCGGCTTTGAAATAATCGCCGAACGAGAAATTGCCCAGCATCTCGAAAAAGGTGTGGTGGCGGCGGGTATAGCCGACGTTTTCCAGGTCGTTATGCTTGCCGCCGGCGCGCACGCACTTCTGCGCCGTGGTGGCGCGCGAGTAATCGCGCTTTTCGAGGCCCAGGAAAGTATCCTTGAACTGATTCATCCCCGCGTTGGCGAATAACAGGGTGGGATCGTTGGCGGGGACCAGCGAAGAGCTGCGCACCACGCGGTGGCCTCTTTGGGCAAAGAAGTCGAGAAAGCGCTGTCTGATTTCGTGACCTGTCACGGAGATTCCTTCGGGAAGTGGACTCTATACAATTGTAGCGGGTATAGGGGGCGCGGCGGGCGGGCACCGCAACTAGGGGCGCTGCCGGATTAAGTCGCGTCGGTAGCGTTCCAGGTCTGGCTCACTCCAGGCGAGGGCTTTTTGCAGCCACTGCGGGAAGTTGTCCGCAAGGCGCACGACTCTGCCGCGCCGCGTTTCCAAGACTAGCTTGGCGCGGCTTTCGTACCCGGAGTTGTCGTAGACTCGCACAATCTCGATGCCACTCACCCCCGGGTTCAACGCGAGTGGCAAATTGTCGAGGCTGCTGGCATGGATTCGGCGCAAAGCCGCCTCGCTGGCGGAATGTCCGCCGCGGCTGGCACGGCGTTTGACTCGTTCGAGGTGGTGCTCCACGGTGTCCAGGGCAATGTAGCGCAGGAACACGCGAAACCCGTTCTGCCTTGCGTGCCGGGCGTGCTCGAAGGTGCTCGTGCTGCGCAGGGTTGTTTCCAAGGCGAACGAAGTGTCGGAGTCGATATGGGCCTGAACAAACTGCTCAAATTCGCGGTTGACGACGGCGCGGACGCTGAGTGGGATGCCTTGGTAGGATCCCCGGTTCAATTCCGCCGCACGGTCGTCGGCATTGAAGACCTTATCGGCGAAATCAGAGAGGCGGAATAGGGAGGACCTCCCGGCGCCGGGCGGCCCGGCAATGATGAACATGTGGGGGACAGACATCAGCCGCCGAAATCGCGGTCGGCGCCAGGCTGCATGTCGGCCGGAAGTTCCTTCAGAATCACATGACCCTCTGAGTCGAGGATGCCCCTACGGCGCAATTCATCGCCTTCCGCCTTGACCCGCGCCAATCCGGCGGTGATGATCTGCTCGTCGAATGCATCAAGTTCGTCATCGTCGTCGAGATTTACGTTGTCGATGGTGAGGCGCTTGGTAATCGGCATCTCTCTACCCCGGTCAACTCATTCTAGCGCAGGCCCCTGCCGCCGGCGCGGTTTTACCGTTGGGATTCGGCGCCGGGTTCCGACACCGCGCTTCCCCGCCGCCGCGCGAGGTACCAGCCGGCCGCCACCACCGCCGCGGCCAGCAGGCCTTCCACCGTGTGGAGCGCCAGATCGCCGGGGTGCAGCCAGCCCGAGACCCAGCGGTCGGTAAGCGCCATTTTGCCGCCCACGTATCCCAGGATGCCCGCGCCCAGGTAGATGGTAAAGGGAAACCGGTTCATCAGTTCGGCCAGCAGGTTGCTCGAGAGCACCACGAACGGAATGCTCACGCACAATCCGAATACGATCAGCGGCACGTTCCCGCCGGAGGCGCCCGCGATGGCGATGATGTTATCGGTGGACATGGTGAGGTCGGCGATCACGATGTACCACACGGCCTCCCAGAAGCGCTTGGGCGAGGGCGCCGCATCGGGCGCATCGGTGACATCGATCAATACCTTCACCGCGATCCACAGGACGAACAGGCCTCCGGCGAATTGCAGGAACGGAATCGCCAGCAGCCGCGCGGCCACGGTGGTGAGGGCCACCCGCAAGGCGACCGCCGCGGCGGCCCCGCCCAGGCTGCCCAGGCGCCGCTCGCGCGGAGGCAGCGAACGCACCGCCAGGGCGATCACCAGGGCGTTGTCGCCGGCCAGCATCAGATCGATCAGAATCAGCGAAAAACCACTCAGGAGGAAACGCACGGCACCCGCCCAATCCAGCTTTTGGCGCGCCGGAAATAGTTCTGAGCGGCTCGCACGTCTTTCAAAATCTGCGCCCGCAGGGCATCGGGCGAGGGGAAGGCCCGCTCGTCGCGGAGCCGCCGCAGAAACTCCACCCGGATGCGCCGCGGGGGCGCGCCGGCCAGAGGCTCCAGCAGGTAGGTCTCGATGGACAACTCGTCGCTGGCCCCGAAAGTCGGCCGGTAGCCCACATTGGTGATGGATTCCCAGGCGCCATCCCCTTCGAGGTTGCGAGTATGCGTGACGTACACGCCGCGCGCCGGGATCAGATCGGCCTCGGGGGCCAGGTTCAGGGTGGGGACGGTGTGTTTCGACCCCACGCCGCGTCCGCTGACCACGGGTCCTTCCAGCGCATAGGCCTGCGTCAGGCAGCGCGCCGCCAGCGAGACCCGTCCGGCCAGAATCAATTCGCGGATGCCGCTGCTGCTCACGGTGCGCCCGCGCCAGGCGACCGCCGGGACGATGACGGTTTCGAAACCCAGTTGCCGCCCCAGTTCTTCGAGCACCCGGATATCGCCGCTCTGGCGGTAGCCGAAGCGAAAATTCGCGCCCACCAGCACGGCCCGCGCGCCCAGCCGCCCGACCACCAGCCGGCGCACGAATTCCTGCGGCGAAAGATGGGCCAGTTCCCCGGTGAAGGGAAGAATCAGCACCTGGTCGATGCCCTCTTCGGCCATCAGAGAGGCGCGCTGCTCGGGAGAAGTCATCAGGCGAGGCGAGCGCTCGGGAGCCACCACGCGGGTGGGATGGGGGTTGAAGGTCAGCACGGAGGGCTTCCATCCGCGCTGGTCGGCCAGCGCCTTCAGGCGACGCAGAATTCGCCGGTGGCCCAGGTGGACGCCATCGAAATTACCGATGGTCAGGGCACTGGGACCGAAATCGGTCGGGGTCTCCTCCAGGCTGCGATAGATCCGCATGGGGCTAAGCCGCTCCCACGGTGACTTCCAGCCCGTCGTAGGCCAGGCGGATGTGGGGCGGCAGGAGACTTTCGGCGCGCTCGTGGCCCAGGTCGTGGCAGATGTGGGTGAAGAACGCGCGGCGGACTCCCAGTTCCTGCGCGGTCTTGATCGACCGGTCCACGGTGGAATGCGTGGGGTGGGGTTTGTACCGAAGGGCGTCCAGGAACACCACATCCAGCCCGCGCAGCCGATCGATGGATTCCTCGGGGATGTCGCTGTGGTCGGTGAGGTAAGCCGCGTCGCCGAAGCGGAAGCCGTAAATCGTCTGGCGGCCGTGCAGCACCGGCACCGGCTGGAACTCCACGCCGAACACGTCGAACGGGCCGCCGATTTCCCGTGCGTCGAGTTGGGGGATGTTGGATTCTTTTTTGTTCCCATCGAAGATGTACGGGAAGGAGCGGCGGATGGAGGCCATGGTTTCCGGCGCGGCGTAAATGGGAATCTGCTCCCTCTGCCGGAAGTTGAACGGCCGCACATCGTCGAGGCCCATAATGTGGTCGGCATGGGCGTGGGTGAAGATCACCGCGTCCAGCCGTTCGATGCGCGCGCGAAGGGCCTGGGTGCGAAAGTCCGGCGTGGTGTCGATCAGGACGTTCCGCCCGTCGTAGCTCACCAGGATGGAAGGGCGAAGTCGGTTGTCGCGCGGATCGGTGGAAGTGCACACCGCGCAGTGGCAGCCGATAGTCGGCACTCCCACGCTGGTGCCGGAACCGAGCACCGTAATTCTTAGCGACCGCTCCGCCATTCAGGCTTTCTGGGATGCCGCCTGGCTCAGTTCTTCGGAAGCCTGGACGAACCGGAAGCGCAGTTCGGTAAGCGAATTCTCCAGCAGCCGCCGTTCTTCCAGGCTCAAGTTGCCCTTGGTTTTTTCCTGCAGCATGGCCAGCAGATCGATGCTGTGGCGGGCAGTGGACAGGTTCGGCTGGGGTTTGTCCTCTTCTTCGCCGAAGTGCATCAGTCCCAGTTGGATTTCGGTCTGCGCCCGCAGCGACAGCACCAGAAAGGTAAACGTGGGCGGCGGCAGGGGTTGGCTTTCTGCTTCACTCATCAACATTATTCTACCTCGGCCTCCCGATCTGGACCGGCGGCGGCGGGGGGACTTAACCTCGGTCAACTCAGGGGGTACTGTCCAAAATCAACACAATCGGGAACGGGGGATCGGAGTAAAGTTGAGACTATTATGAAGCGGTCCGGATTGGTAGTACTGACGGTACTGTTATTGGGTCTGACGGTGGGGTTCGCGCAGAACCCCAAGGATCGCGCGCCGGCGCCTCAGCCGCCCGTGCAGCGAAACGCGGAACTCGAAGACAGTGTTATAGTTACGCTACCTGGCGGGACCCAGCCAACGAAACCCGCCAAGACCGTGGAAGCCTCCGCCCCCGCGTCGGCTGCATCCCCGGCGCAGAAGGAGGAGAAGTCCGACCCGGTCACACCGGTGGCTCCTGCCGACGCGGTCGCGGCGGCTCCGGCGACACCGGCAACTGTCTCCGGATGGAGCACGGCGCCCGCTAATGGCTCCGCCCCGGCGGCGACGGCAGACCCGGTTTCGGCTGCTCCGGCGACTGGCACGGCTTCCGCACCGGCGGGAGCCGACCTGACTACCGCTGCTCCGGCGACCGGCGCGGCTTCCGCGGCCGCGGCGGCCACCGATGCGGCTTCCGCGCCCCCGGCGGCGGCCGACGCGACCTCCAGCCCCGCGACCCCACCGGCCAACGCCCCCGAACTGCCGGTGGCGGCGGGAAACGC
>JASHSS010000162.1 GCA_030038565.1 Bryobacteraceae bacterium | reverse complement strand
ATCTTCGGCTACCTGTTCTGGATCGGCCGGCGCGAGAGGCATTTGCGACGCAAGGTAGCGGAACTGCATGAACTGCTGAACGAAAAATGGACCCCGAGGAAGTAGCTACGCTACCCCAATTCGCGAACACGGGGCGGTCCAGGACTCCCACGGGTACATCGGCGCGAATCGCCCGCCATCATCCGCGTTCGATTTGCGCCCTCAACTCAGCCGGGTAAGAAGCCTTTAGCTCGGGATAGGCCTCAGCCAGCCGGATCAGGTCGAGTTCGTCTTTCTTCCGTTTACTCAAACGCCGGCTGGGGTCCTGATACGCCCAGAGCTTACCCTGCGCTACGTCGGCGAGGCAAGCTACCTTCGGGCGACATCCCAGAACGTCTGCCGCCACCGCACGGGCCAGGAATGCCTGGCGCCGCGGATCGGTCGTGAACTGAATGCGAAGTTGGCTGCCCGGCGGCAGAGCGTTCACGGAATGCGGGTGCTGCTCGATGCGGAATCCCTGTTCCGCCAGGCGCCCGCTGAGTTCGGGAAGCCTTTCGGCGATTACCACCACGTCTGCGTCCACGGTGTAGACCGGCTCGACGTAGCAATTCACCGCCAAACCACCGATCAGGCAATAGGGGCCATGCGACTCGCAGGCTTCGATCAAACGCGCAAAATCGGTCGTGCCGCCTTCGGTCACCAGTTCGTACAACTCCTCCGCAGTCACGCGCCTGCCTATATCGCCAGCTTGCCCTTGTACATCATTTCCTTCATGTTGAACTTGGCCTTGATGGTCAGGCGGCCGATGCGCGTCTCGAAGTCCACCTCGTGTTCGCCGGAATCGAGGGTGATCAGGTCCTTGGCGAATCCGAAATAGTAGTTGCCCAGCTTGCGCTTGACGATGCCGCACTGGGCCAGGTCGCGGCCCTTGGGTTGCAGAATGGTGTACTGTTTCACCTCGTCGACGAACGATTTATCGAGGTTGTCCGAGGAATTCTGCCCGGAATTCTGCCCCGAGTTCGAGCCGGAGTTCGAGCCGGAGTTCGAGCCGGGGTTCGACCCCGAGCCGGAACCGGAATCCGAATCGTCGTTGTAACGCCGGCGGGGCGTTCCCAGGTCGGGAAAACCCACCGTGGCGATCACGTAGTGCTTGTCGAAGCCGTCCGGCATGGGGGGCGGGGCGGCGGCGAGAATCGGCGCCGCGCTTTCCCACCGCACCGTACCCTTATACGACTCCATGCCCCCGCCCGGATACCCTCCCGGATACCGGCCCATCCGCCTGCCGCCGCCCATGCCGCCGGGATAACCGCCGCCGGGGTAGCCGCCGCCCGGATACCCGCCGCCTTGCGGATAACCGCCGCCGTTGGGGTATTGGCTCTGCTGATTGGGATCGCGCGAGGCCTGGGCGGTCACCCCCTTGGCCCAGGGGGATTTGGTCAGCATGAGGTCCTTCTCATCGGGGGTCCATTGCGAGGGGTCTTTCTTGTCCCAGAATTCAGCGGCCAACAGCCGCGTCCAGGGTGTCAGGCCGGCCCCGGCGAGCAACAGGGCGCGGCGGCGCGTCAGAATCAGAGGGCTTTGCATAATGGTTCTCTGGTATGGACGTACTCAAAGGGGCTATCCGTTGCGCCAAAGTCGGCCAAGACGGCCTAAGTGAGATCCCTTACCATCAGCCAGGCGTCCTTCCCATCCTCGTAGTACCGCGGCAGGCTCCTGAGTGGCTGGAATCCGTACTTCCGGTAGAACGCTATGGCGGCCCGGTTGGTCACCTTGACGGCCAGTGAAAGACGCTTCACGCGGCGTCTCCGCAAGCGCCGCAAGGTGCTTTCCATCAAAGCCGAAGCCACTCCCGCGCGGCGCGCCCCGGGAGCCACCGCCAAAGAGACCACCTGGGCCATTGGGGAGCCCCCGCGGGATCTTGTGCAGGTAAGCATATACCCGCTAATGCGTCTAGTACCCCCGGCCACCAGAAACAGGTCACCGCATTTGTGGTAAAAATCTGCAAACAAGTTGCGGTCATACGCATCTTTCCTAAAGGAGGCGTGTTCGATCTTGAGGATGGCGTCCATGTCGGACTCCTGGAAACGCCTGATGGAAGGTCTCTCGTTCATCTGTTATCCTTACATTTTGTATCACTTGGAGGCAGTTGGCAGGTGGCTCGGGCGAAAGGCAGGCGGAAGAAAGCGAGGCCGCTTGACAAGGATTTCGGACTTCGGCATACTGAAACCGAGATGCAACTGAGTATCAATAGCGGCATAGACGGCAGCCGGCCGGAAGGCTTCTCCGCCACCCTTGTGGACCTCGACCGGGGGGACGCCGCGATTCTCGACCGCATCGATCTTCCGGGTGAGGATGCCCGCCGCCTGATGGAACTGGGGTTCCTGCCGGGCGCCACGATTACGGCGGGCCGCAGCGCTCCGGGCGGCGATCCGCAGGTCTTCCAGGTGGATGGTTCGGAAATCGCCCTGCGGCGCGAGACCGCGCGGCGCCTGAAGATCCGGCGCGCGCCGGCCCGAGGAACCCGTGAGCGGATGTAGCGATTGCAACTCCTGCGGCTCGGCCGCGGTTCTGCCGTTTCCGGGCGCGAAGGCCGCTCCCAAGGCGGTGGCGCTGATCGGCCCTCCCAATTCCGGAAAAACCACCCTGTTCAACCGGCTCACCGGCCTGCGCCAGAAAGTGGCCAATTTCCCGGGCGTCACCGTGGAGCAGCACACCGGGCTGGTGGAACTGGCCGACGGCCGCAGCTTGCAGGTGATCGACCTGCCGGGCGTCTACAGCCTGGTGCCGCGCTCGGAAGACGAACGCATCGCCCACGACGTTCTGCGCGGGCTGCGCGAAGACAGCCCCAAACCCGAAGCGGTTCTGCTGGTGCTCGATTCCACCAACCTGGGCCGGCACCTGATGCTGGCCGCGCCGATTCTGTCGCTGGGCCTGCCCACGCTGGTGATCCTCAACATGGCCGACGATCTGCGCAGCCGCGGCGGCCAACTGGATCTCAAAGCGCTCTCGGCGCAGTTGGGGGCGCCGGTCGCGCTGGTGAGCGCGCGGCAAGGCGAAGGCATTGGGCAAGTGCTCGATTTTCTGGCCGGCGCGATGCCCAAGCCGGCGCCCAAGGAACTGCCCATCCTGCAGGATGTCCGCAAGTGCCGCGCCTGGGCTGGGGAGGTGGGCAGCCAGGCGCACTACCGGGCGCCCATCCCGCCGCGCTGGACGCGCCGCCTGGACGCGCTTTTCCTGCATCCCGTCGCCGGGCCGCTGGTGTTTGTGGCCGTGGTGGTGGCGCTGTTTCAGACCATTTTCAGCATTGCCGATCCATCCCAGGACGCGGTGGACTGGCTGGTGCGGATTTCCGCCGGTTGGGTGAAGCTGGTGCTGCCCGATTCGCTGTTCCGCTCGCTGCTGCTGGACGGCGTCTGGAAGGGTGTCGGCTCGGTGGTGGTGTTTCTGCCCCAGATCCTGCTGCTGTTCCTGTTCATCGGCATTCTGGAAGATTCCGGCTACCTGGCCCGCGCCGCGCTGATCGCCGACCGCACCATGGCGCGCGTCGGCCTGCAAGGCAAGTCCTTTATTCCGCTGCTCTCGGCGCACGCCTGCGCGGTGCCGGCGATCATGTCCACCAGGACCATCGAAAACCGGCGCGACCGCTTCGCCACCATTCTGATCGCTCCGCTGATGACGTGCTCGGCGCGCTTCCAGGTCTATAGCCTGATCATCGCGGCCTTCCTTCCCAACCGCCATCTGCTGGGGGCCCTGCTGAGCGCGCGCACGGCGGCCATGATCGGGCTGTATGTTCTGGGCTTCGCCATGGCGGTAGCCACCGCCAAGGTTCTGAAGTCTTCAATTTTGAAGAGCGGGCGCACACCGTTTCTGCTGGAGATGCCCTCTTACCGCTGGCCCACGGTGCAATCGCTGGGGCTGCGGCTCTACGACCGCGCCAAAGTCTTCCTGTACCGCGCCGGCACGGTGATTTTGCTGGTGAGCGTGATTCTGTGGATGGCCGAGAACGTGCCCACCAAGCACGGCAAGATGCCGCCGATCCAGGAAAGCCTGGCCGGAACCGTGGGGCACACCATCGAGCCAGCCATCCGGCCGCTGGGACTGAACTGGCAGGTGGGCATTGGCCTGATTACCGCGGTATTCGCCCGCGAGACCATGATCGCGACCCTGGCCACGCTCTACGGAACCGAGCCGGACACCAAGAGCCTGGACCTGCAAAAGGCGCTGCGCCACGATCTCACGCCCGCCGGGGCAGTGGCCCTGCTGATCTTCTTCGCCTTCGCCATGCAGTGTATTTCCACCATCGCGGTGGTGCGCCGGGAAACCGGCGGGTGGAAGTGGCCGGCCCTGCAATTCGTTTACATGAGCGTTCTGGCCTACGCCGGGGCCTTCCTGGCGTTTCACCTCTTGAGCTGATTGAAGGCCCGGAAGCAGAACACCGCTTTCACCTTGCGCTGCCGCGATTCCTCCGCGGTCCACACCAGGCTGTCCGGGGGCAAGCCCGCGGCCCAGTATACGGCCGCCTCGGCAATCCAGTGATTGCGCGGGAAACACTGGACGAAGATCGGGCCGCCGTAGAGGCGCGCCACGCGGATTAATTCCTGGGTGGGGGCGGCGCGGTCCAGAAACTGGCGGCGCTTGCGAAGCCAGACCACCCCGATGTTGGCGCCGAGGGCGACCACCACCACCGCCAGCACCAGCTTGCGGCCGATGGCGGGGACGGTTTCCAGGTGGGCCACGGCCAATCCGAAGAGCAGGGCTAACCCCACGCTGGCCAGGTAGGTCTGGCGGCTGGGAATTTGCGTGGAGTAAGTCAGAAAGCAGTACGGCGCGAGGCCTATGCCGCACCAGGCCAGCGCCAGCCCGGCGGATTTCCAAAGCTCCCGGCGGCGGGCGATGGCCACCACCACGAGCGCCAGCCAGCCCCAAATCCACAACAGGCGCGCCATGCCGCGCGGCCCGGTGATCCAGAACGGGGCGTGCAGGGAAAAGCTGCCGTCGCTGAAGCGAAAGGATTGGCCGTGCTGCGCCAGAATGGACGCCGCCACCACCGTGGCCGCGAGCACGTAGGGAACCAGGCGCCATAATCCGCGCCGCCATTCCCCGCGCGGCAGGGCCAGCAGGAACAGCGGCAGCCAGACCGGAGCGGTCTCCTTGGATACCAGCGCCAGCGCGAACAGCGCCGCGCCCGCCGTATTCCAGAGCCGGCCGCGGGCGCTCCGGCCGGCCTGCAGCCAGCACAGCAGGGCGCTCAATCCGAACACCAGCATAGCGGGCTCGCTGAACCCGGCGAACCACACCACGGCCTCCTGGTGGCCTTCCGCCGCGGCGAAAAACAGGGCCGCCCAAAGCGCCGCCGGACGCATCGGCTGCCAGCGCCGCGCCAGCGCGTACACCAGCCAGGTGGCCAGAATGTGGAACGCCAGGCTGGCCATGCGGTAGGCCCACGGCTGCAGCCCGTAGAGTCGATAGACGGCCAGCATCACCCAGTAGGTGGTAGCGCGGGTGCGATAGACCGGGTTATGGAAAAGGTCCCCCAATTCCCCCGGCGCGCCATACTGGTGCGCCAGGGAGAGGGTGGGGTACTCATCCTCAAACAGCGGAACATTCAGCGTGGCCGCGTAGGTTGCGAAGCATAGCGCCGCAAGCAGAAGCAGCCGGAGGGCCAGAGCGCGGTTCAAACCCTCACTCTATCATGGGGCCGCGCGCCGGCCGGCGCGAACCGATCCCGAGACCGCGGCGGCAAGCAGTCCCAGCGCCCCGCTCACGGGCAGCACGGCGATGTGCCACACGATCACGTGCAGGGTTTCGAAGTTGGGGCAGTGCAGCTCCAGCATGGCGACCCCCGCCAGGCCCGCCAGCGCGCCCCGGGCGAATCCCGCGGCCAGGGAGTTGACCGCGAATCCCCTGCGCAGGACCCACCACGCGGCGGCCCATGCGGGCACGGCCTGCGCCAGGCCCGCCACGAGGCACGCCATGCCCTGGGGGACGAAGCGCTCGGTGCGGTAGTCGTGAAAGAGCAGCCCGAAAACCGCCGCCAGCAACAGGCAGCCGGCCACTCCCAGCGCCCAGGGAGCCACCGGCCGGCGGCTGCCGGGGACCATTTCCGCGGCGCAAACCGCCGCGGCCATCCCCAGCAGCACGGCCAGCACCGGGAAGATCGCCGCTACCTCCAGGGCGCTCATTTTCCGCAGGCCGTGAAACCCCAGCAGGGCCGCTCCGGCCACCGCCAGGACGGCGCACAGCATCACCAGGCCGCCCGACAGAATCCACGCCGGGGCCAGCGGACGGACCGGAGCGGCAGAGGCGCCGATCGACTGCGCCAGGCGATCGACGAGAGCGGGATCCACCTGCGGCTGCGCTCCGGCCGCGCGCTTCAACAGGTTGTCGATCTCGGGATCTCTCATGCCGAACCTCTACTCGGCGCGCCCGGCGCCAGCATCGTGGCAAGCCCCCTGCGCAGGGTTTCGTAGGCGCGGTGGGCCTTCTGCTTCACCGACCCCACGCTGGAGGCGGTCGCGCGGGCCACCTCTTCGAGTGACATCTCCGAGACTTTCAACATCACAATCACTTCGCGCTGGCTCTCGGGCAGGGATGCCAGCAGCCGTTCGAGATCGGGAGTTCCCGGAGGACCTTCGCGCGCCGGCTGCGCGACGTCGAAACTCTCCTCCAGACGTTCCTCACGGCTTTCGGCGCGGTGGGTTTTGCGGTAGTGGTCCACGCGCACGTGGCGCGCAATCGCGTAGAGCCACGGCAGCACCGGCTGGCCGCGGCGGTAGGTGTGGCGCACTTCGTGGATCCGCAGCCAGGTTTCCTGCAGCAGATCGTCGGCATGCCTCCGGCTGACGTACTGCATCAGGAAAAAGCGGTGCAGCGGCGGGCTGAGCGAGCGGATGAGGTCCGCCGCCGCGGCGGAATCGCCTTGTTGATAGCGGGCCATCAGGAGTGCCAGGTTGCTCGCCGAATCCATGAGGAGAAACCGCTCACCCAATTATGGCTTGAAACCGGGGCAGCGGGCGGCCCGTGCGGGCTGGTCGAAAGGCATTTCGGGGCGTGGCTCGGTGGGGCAGGGCTTTCAGCCTGCGCTGGACAGGCTGAAAGCCTGTCCCACCGCCTACTCGATGATGGCCGCGCCGTTGATGGCGCCGGCGATCTTCACGGCGAAGCTCAGCGTAAGCTCGCCCTCCGCATCCATGTTGAATACCGAGGCGTCCGAGGTAGTGCCGTTGCCGCCATCGATCACCGCCAGCAGGCTGCCGGCGGCGAAGAGATCGGTGGGCGCGCCGGACAACTGGGCGACCGTGGTCTTATCCAGGAAGACGTTGGCGTCGCTCACCAGGAACCGCGTCACCTGTTGGCCCGGGCTGTCCGCCGCAAACAGAAACTGCCCGGCGAGCGTATTCCAGCACGGCGCATGAGTGATGTTGCCTCCATTCATGAACGGCGTCTGGCCTTGGGCCATACTCACGATCTGGCCGTTCGCGATCAGCGTTTCGAGGTCCGAGTGGGCGATGGTCGCATACACATAGGGACCCCGCGCCACCATGCCAAAGGGGGTATTGTTGTTGGGAGCGGGCGGCAGCGGCACCGGGACGTTCGGCCCCGATACCCCCGGGGCTGCGCTGGTGGCGAAGCTGACTTCGGTGATATCGCCGCTGGTTTCCGAGTAGATCGCGCCGCCGGCGTAAATGACCACCTGCGCCGCCGTTCCGTCGCCGCGCTCGAGGTTCACCGTGCCGTCATTGGCTCCCACCATGTCTCCGTAGATCGGAAACGATTCGATGTCGGTGCCGGTCAGCACCACCAGGTGATCGTAACCGAAAGCTACCGATCTCGGCTCGGCCGCGGTTTTCACCATCTGGAGCGGCTGCATGGAATTACCCTTGCGCTCGAAAATCGTGACATTGGAGGAGCCGAAGTTCACCACCGCCGCGAGCGCCCCCGAAACCGCTACGCCCCCGGCGTTTCCGCTGGCGCCGCCCGTTCCGCCCGTGGATACGTAATCGACCTCCTGGGTGCGGGTGTTAATTACCGCCAGGGAGTTCTTGGTTGCGTTCGTGGCGGTAAGAAACAGCGGCACGGCAGTGTGGGCCGCGGACTGCGCCTGTAACTTGCCGGCGCCCGGAACGGCGATTGCCGCGAGGGCGCACAGCAGCGGGAAAACGGCCGGCGTATGACCGGCGAAATTCTTCTGAGTAAGCATGAGTCTCCTCTTCTCGATTTGCGATCGATGTAGTCAGTCGGTTAGTGAATGTGCCTCTGCGGGGCCGGGCGCGTGACGCCGGGCCGCATTGGAATCCCTGAGCTTCAGAGGTGTATTCGCTTGCGGGCGGGGAGAAGTTACGGTGGAATATTCAAATTGTGAAAAACCGCGCGGTTTCCCGTGCGGTTGCAGGACGAATGCCGGGAGGCGCTCCCGCTACCGAAAACGGCGACGTTGCGCTGGCCGGCGCATGGCCGCGCCAGCGATTCCGCTATAGTCAAAGAGATGTCCGCGGAAACCGATCACGAGTGCGCCCAGCGCCGCCGCTATGTCCGGGTGCGGCGGGTGGATGAATGCGAAACCCTCGACGAGCTGTTCACGTATTGCCTGCCGGCTTTCGGCGGGGCTTATTTGCGGCGCATCTACGGGATCCTGGATCGCGCCATCGGCACGGGATGCCCGCTGACGCTGGCGATTTCCGGTCCCGTGACCGTCTCCGGCCAGCACCAGGCGTGGCTGCTCCCGCTCATCGAGACCGGTTGGGTGGCCTATCTTTCCACCACCGACGCGGTCTGCTACCACGACGGGCACCGCAGCCTGGACGCTTACCGCTCCGGCCCGATCCACGAAGTTCCGATCTTCAGCGACGATGCCGCGCTGCGGGAGGAAGGCACCATCCGGGTCACCGACATGGCCTTCGATGAAGGCGTGCTGCTGGATCAGGACCGCTACCTTTCGGCGCTGCTGGCCCGGCCCGAATTCCAGCGCAAAATGACCGGCACGGAACTGCGCCACCTGCTGGGCCGCTACTACGCCGCGCAGGAGGAGCGCAACGGCGTGGCGCCCGGCCTGCTTTCCACCTGTTACCGGATGGCCGTGCCGGTGTTTGTGGGCGCGCCCGGCGATGGCAGCGTGTTCCTGAATTCCATGAAGCTGTGGGCCATGCGGCAGGCCGGCCTGATCGAGAACTACGCCTTCGACCTGGATCTGCACGCCGAGGTTTTCGAGGCCTGCGCGTATCACCGCTGGGGATTGTTCGAGCACCCCGCGCACGCGCTGGCCACCGTGATCCTGGGCGGCGGAGTGCCCAAGAATTTCAACCTCCAGCCCGAGCCCGCCCTGGGGCAGGTGCTGGGGCTGCCGAATGTGCGCGGCTACCAGTTCGACGTGCAGATCGTCACCGCGCCGGTGACCGATGGCTCGCTTTCCTCCTGCCCGCCGGCCGAGGCCGTCACCTGGGGCAAGGTGGACAAGGACACCTATCTGCAGACCACCGAGAGCATGCAGGCCGACTACTCGATGGCCATGCCCTTCCTGGTGAAGGCCCTGTTGGACAACCGCGCGCGCTACCAGCGGGCCGCCGAAACCGAGGGCGCCGAGGCGCTCTGCGCCCGCGAGCCGAAGGCCCGCGGCTACCTGCGCCCGCGCGCCGGATACCGCCTGTTCGAAGACCGAGCCGCACTGGTGGCCCGCCTCACCGGGGACGTGCGCCACAACCGCGAATGGCTGTTGCGCAGCATCGACTACCCGCTGGCGCCTCCGGCTGGTTGAAGCGAGGCGGCCCTGAAAGGCGCAGACACAAATCGCCGGAGTGCAGGGCTGGTGGGACACTCCGGCCCTGAGGGAAGGTTTTCGACCGTGCCCCACCAAGCGGAAGACCTAAATCACGCGGTCGAAGACCTGGCAGCTGATCCGTGAAACAAACGCGCGGCGACGTGATCTTCAGAGAGTCGGTTGTGCAGACTGATGTGAGCGCTGGGATAACCGGCTTTCCCTCTGCTGGCTGGCGGGAGACAGGAACCAAAGCACGCCCGCGACGAGAATCAGCGCTGGTACGTCGCCGGTGAGATGCCCGGTTTCGTTTCTGTCAGAGATAGCTTGCGCCGCCATGATTCCCGCATGAACCACGCTCGACCATATGGTGAAAGAAATCAGGCTGCGGTTGCTGTAAGGGTCTCGCCCCGCTGCGATGAGAAAGATGCCCAGCACGGCATAGACTCCACAAATCATTTGCAGATAATATTGACCGTGGCCTCCATGCCACACCCAACCAGAGGGCCATATCACGCCTACGGGGTAGATCAGGCAGAAGACCACGCCGAAGGCAGTCAGGGCGAATCGCAGCAGTTTATCTTTTTGCGTTAGTGTCATTGTCAATACTCCACGTAATTCATTGAGGCGCTGTTTCGGGCTTCCATGGAGAATATTCGCTCGTCCGCGCAAGCGCCGCTTGGGCGCTACCTGGGCAATACCTGCGGATTACCGGGGAATTTGCCCACAAACCACGGTGTGGGCGCATGCAGCATTGGTCTACCATAGGTAATGCCTGTTCCGGCGCTTCAAGGACGACGGCATTGGTGAACGGGACTGGAATGCGATATCAGTTCGGTGATTTCGAGCTCGCGACAGAAAGATATGAGCTGCGGCGAAACGGTATCGTCCTCCACATCGAACCGCTGGTCTTCGATCTCATCCTCTTCCTTTCGCGGCATGCCGGCCGGGTGATCAGCCGCGATGAAATCGTTGAGGGGGTCTGGCAAGGCCGGCTGGTTTCAGAGGCGACGATCGATGGCTGTATTAAGTTGGCGCGGCGAGTTCTGGGAGACAGCGGTGACAGCCAGACCTATATCCGCACGGTGAGGGGAAGAGGATTCGAATTTGCGGCGCCGGTCACGGCGCAGGAGGAGGGGCGGTCCAGTGTCAGTGTTTCGCAGGACCATGCACAAGACGACTTAGCCGGACCG
>JASHSS010000161.1 GCA_030038565.1 Bryobacteraceae bacterium | reverse complement strand
GCCCGCCCCCACCGCCACCGCCGG
Organism: Bryobacteraceae bacterium; assembly: GCA_030038565.1. GTDB lineage: Bacteria > Acidobacteriota > Terriglobia > Bryobacterales > Bryobacteraceae > JOPF133. The sequence goes on along the minus strand of JASHSS010000161.1, from coordinate 7,713 downwards.
CGAACCCTCCGCCGCCCCCGCCGCGGCCTCCGCGTCCGCCTCCGCCCGGCGCCGCCGCGGCCTTCTTCATCATGGCCTGCCAGGCGTCCTTATAGTGGTATTTATCGGTGGGCTTCTCCATGTACTTGATCCACCGCTCCAGCAACTCGTAATCCAGCTTGCGCGACTCCACCACGGTTTCTGTATCGCGCTTCTGCGCCGCCACCTCGTAAACCCCTTGCAGGTAGTTGGAGACCTGGAACGCCAGCGATTCCGATAGCTGGTTGCTCAGATTGGTCTGTACTTCCTGCAGCAGCTTCTGCTTCTTCTCGACTTCCGCTTCGATGGCGGTGTATCTGTCCAGAACCGCCTTGGGCACGAGCGGATATTCGTGATAGCGGGTGTTCAAAAATACTCCGGCCAGCGAATAGTAGTCGGTTTGCGGGATGGGATCGTACTTATGATCGTGGCAGCGCGCGCAGGCCACCGTGAGTCCCAGAAAGCCGCGTGTCACCACGTCCACGCGATCATGCCGCTCGTCGGCGCGGGTTACTTCCACCGCTCCGTTATCGTAATACCACGGCCCCAGGCCCAGGAACCCGGTGGCGGGCAGCATCTTATAACGGATCTTGGGGTCCATTAAGTCGCCCGCTAACTGGGCTTTCACGAAGGTGTCGTAGGGCATGTCGTCGTTGAAAGCCTGAATCACCCAATCGCGGTAAACATAGGCATTGGGATAAGGGTGATAACCGCGGGGATTGGGATTGAGGCTGCGGTAATCGTCTTCGCCGTAGCGGGCCACGTCCAGCCAGATGCGGCCCCAGCGCTCGCCGTAGTGCGGCGAGGCTAGCAGGCGGTCCACTACTTTGGCGAAAGCGTCCGGGGAGTTGTCTTTTTCGAAGGCGGCGGTTTCTTCGGGCGTCGGTGGCAGGCCGGTCAGATCGAGCGTGGCGCGCCGGATCAAATCATGCCGGGTGGCCGGCCGCACCGGCTTCAGCCCTTCTTTTTCCAGGCGCGCCAGCACGAAACGGTCGATGTTGGTCTTCGCCCAGCGGGGATCTTTCACCTGCGGCGGCTGGGGATCCCGAATCGGCAGAAGCGACCAGAATTTCTTGCGCTCGGGCGGTATCACGTACTTACCGGTCCCTGAGGCCGCCCCGCCCGCGCCCGTGGCCGGACCCGCGGCAGTGGCAGGCCACACCGCGCCGTTCTTCACCCAAGCCACCAGGTCTTCGATCTCGTTGTCCGCGAGTTTGCCGCCCATGGGCATTTTCAGGGCGCCCTCGGTTTGCCGGATGGCCTTGATGAACAGACTGTTGTCGGGATCGCCGGGAACCAGCGCCGGGCCGCGGCTGCCACCCTTGAGCAGGCCTTCGCGGCTATCCAACCGCAGACCGCTCATTCCCGAGTCGCCATGGCACGAGTAACAGTTGTTGACCAGCACCGGCCGCACTTTCAATTCGAAGAAATCGGGGGACGTCGCGGCGGGTTGCGCGTGGAGCCAGCCAACCCCGGTAGTGGCCAGAACCGTAACTGCGGCGATGGATGAAAACGGCAAGTAGCGCATAGTTCGTCTTCGAGTCAACTACCTCACGCTGACGTCAACCGGAAATGCGCCGACACGGGCGGGAACGGGCGGATACACGGCCCCTCTGAGCTTGCAGTCTTTATATCATTTGACCGGGATCAAGTCAACGATTTTCCTGGGCGTGACCGGGAGTGAGAGCGGGCCCTTTTGGTTGACACGGGGCGGTTGTTCCGGCGCACTGCGACGGAATCTGGACCGTAGCACCACCTGTGAGCATCGGGCCAGGACGGGGAGGCGGGTGTCGTGATTCTTTGGAATACCCCCAAGAATACCCATGAGAATTCGCTTAGACGTTGCCACATGGTTATCCTTTGTATCCTGATCGGTAGGCAGAAATGGCTTACGAGGTTTTCGACAGTAAAGCGATCAAATTTGGTGCGCCACAGGTGACGATACGCTCCGGCAGGATCGCCTTCAACAAGGATGCAGGAGACGTCCTCTCGAAAACGGGAGCGATCTTCGCGCATCTTCTTTGGGATCGTGAGAGCTGCCGGTTGGCAATCCAGCCAATCGGAAAGGAAGACGCGCTGGCGTTTCGAATCACATTTTTTCATGGAAAGCGTGGCGGAACCGTCGCCGCGCAATCCTTTCTTAAGTACATCGAATGGAAAGCGGATGGTCCGGTCGTTTTACCGGCAGTGTGGAACGAGAGGGAGCGAATACTGGAGACTTCGCTCCCCAGGGTGCATGTAGGGACAAAAAGCGCAGCACGGGAGACCGAACGAGCGACGAAGAAGCATCTTTGATGGAGTACGGCAGAGCGGAGACGAATGGAGATGGAGAAGAAACGCCCAGAACGATCTGATGTGGAAGATGTCAGACGGGAGGAGGCGAGCCGAGGGCGCCGTCCGATCGACCTGCAAACGAGACGTCGCCGGGAACAACTGCTTCGCGATTTCCGGAAGCTCCTTGAGTTCGGAACTGAAGAAGAATTCGTCGCCGCTATGCGCGCTTTAGGTCTCCGCGACGACTCGGAGAGCTTCCGCGAGGCTCTCCAGATCTGGCGCGAGGACCGATCTTAGCAACCACTTGACGGAAGGCGTCCAAACGGTTAGCCCGCTCTTCGGGCGTCAGCCCGCGCAGATGTTCCTCAGCGATCGCGACCAATCGCCGTGCTGCGTTATCCGGACGCGCTTTTTTGTAGTTCATACCCATTTGAAGTATACCCTAACCCCCGACCTTTTCGTATGGCGAATCGATCCAGAGCCGGTCCCACGGTCCAGAACTGGAGGCTTGGCGTGCAAAAAAGGCTGGACTAACCTCCCGCCGCCGTGCGCTCGTCCCAGGATTGGCTGGGCCGGCCGGCGCCCACTTCCGCCATCGTGATGCAGCCCTCCACCGGGCACACCAGCCAGCAGAGGTTACACCCCACGCATTCGGCTTCATCCACCCGGGGGATGCGCTCGGGCGGCGTGCGGCCGTCCAAAGCCCGCGAGGCATCCAGCGTGGCGATGGGAGTGGTTGAGATCCGCGCGCGGCTGGCGGCTTCCATGGCGGCGGGCAGCGCGCCCTTGGCCCCCTCGCCATCCAGGTGAATGCACTGGTGCGCGCCATCCCAACAAGCTACGTAGCACAAATCGCAGCCGATGCAGGTTTCCCGGTTGATCCGCGCCACGATCTGGTAATTCAGATTCAGGTGCTTCCACTCGGTGATGCGCGTAAGCGAAAGCCCGCGGAAATCGGCGATCGAGCGAAAGCCCTTCCCGTCCATCCAGTGGCTCAACCCGTCGGCCATGTCTTCGACGATGCGGTATCCATAATGCATGGCGGCGGTGCAAACCTGCAACGTGGTCGCTCCCAGCAGGATGAACTCGGCGGCCTCGCGCCAGCCGGCGATTCCGCCGATGCCGGAAATAGGCAGCCCCACTTCCGGATCGGAAGCGATCTGCTGCACCAGGTGCAGGGCGATGGGCTTCACCGCCGGCCCGCAGTAGCCGCCGTGCGCCGAAGAGCCGCCCACGTTGGGGCGCGGGGTGAAGGTGTCCAGGTCGATCCCGGTGATGGAGTTGATGGTGTTGATGGCGGAGAGACCATCCGCTCCCCCGCGGCGGGCGGCCCGCGCCACCGCGCGGATATCGGTGACGTTGGGAGTGAGCTTCACCAGCACGGGCGTGCGGGCCACTTCCTTCACCCACTCCGTGATCATGCAGGAATACTCGGGCACCTGGCCCACGGCCGCGCCCATGCCGCGCTCGCTCATGCCGTGCGGGCAGCCGAAATTCAGCTCCAGGCCGTCCGCGCCCGCGTCTTCCGTACGCTTCACGATGTCGTGCCACGCCTCGCGGGTGGACTCCACCATCAGGGAAGCGATCACGGCGTGCCGGGGATAGCGTTTCTTCACCTCGGCAATCTCTCGCAGGTTGACCTCGATGGGGCGGTCGGAGATCAGCTCGATGTTGTTCAGCCCCATCATGCGCTGGCCGTTCCAATCCACCGAAGAGTAGCGCGACGAGGTATTCACGATCGGTTCGCCGATAGTCTTCCAGACCGCGCCCCCCCAGCCGGCATCGAAGGCGCGCATCACCTGTTCGCCCGAATTGGTGGGGGGGCCGGACGCCAGCCAGAACGGATTGGGCGTGCGGATGGCGCCCGCGAAGACGGTGTTCAGATCAGCCATGGACGGCCTCTGGTTTCGGTTCCATGCGCAGGGTCATGGCCAGCGCGGCGCGCCTGCCGTCGGCCACGGCGTCCACCACCTCGCGCCCGCCGTTGACGCAATCGCCGCCGGCGTAGTACCGCGGATTGGAGGTTTCGCCGGTGGGCCGATCCACCGCGATCGAGCGGCCGTTCAGCCGGATGCCGCGGCTTTCGCACAACGACCCCAGGAACCGCGATTGACCCAGCGCCGGAATTACCAGGTCGCAGGGCAGTTCGAAATACGAGCCGGCCACTGGAATGACCTCGGGCCGGCCGCCCGAATCGGACCCCGCCAGGCGCGTCTCGATGAACTTCACCCCCGCCACGCGGCCGTCCGCCGCTACAATTTCAACCGGCTGCGCCAGCCAGTGGAAGCGCACGCCCTCAACTTTGGAATGGTGGTATTCGAAGCTGAACGCCGGCATCTGCCGTTCGGTGCGGCGGTATACGAGGTGGACCTCGCGGGCGCCCAGGCGCCTGGCGGCATTAGCGGCGTCGATGGCGGTATTGCCGCCCCCGATCACCACCACCCGGCCGTTCACCGTGAAATCCTCGGCCGTCTTGTAGCGCTCGATGAAGCGCAGCGCGTCGATCACCCCCGGCAAATCCTCGCCCGGAATCCCCAGCTTCCACATCGCGCCCAATCCGATGCCGATGAAGATCAGGTCGTACTCGTTTTCCAACTGTTCGATCGGCACCAGGGTTCCCACTTCGGCGTGCTGGAATTCCACGCCCAGGGAGCGCACGAATTCCACCTCGCGCAGGCTGTCGGCGGGACGCAGCTTGTACTCGGCCACGCCGTAGGTGTTCAAGCCGCCGGGCAGCGGGCGATTGTCGAAGATGGTGACACGGTGGCCCTGGCGCCGCAACTCGGCAGCACAGGCCAGCGACGCGGGTCCCCCGCCGATGCAGGCCACCCGGCCGGTGCGCGGCGAAACCACTGCCGCAAAACCGGCGGGCGCGCCGTCTTCGTAAAACCGGTCCATGGCAAAGCGTTGCAGGCGGCCGATTTCGATGGGCTTCTGGTTGTAGCGGTGCAACACGCAGGCGCCCTCGCAAAGCACGGCTACCGGACAAACGCGGGAGCAACTGAGGCCCAGAATATTGGCGTCGAGAATGGTGAGCGCCGAGCCGCGCAGGTTGCCGGTGGAAATCTTCTTGATGAAGCGCGGCACATCGATGTGCGTCGGGCAGGCGGCCGTGCAGGGAGCATCGAAGCAGAACAGGCAGCGATTGGCTTCCGCCAGCGCGGCATTGGAATCGAGCGGCGGATGCAGCTCCGGAAACTGCCGCAGATTGCGCGCCAGCGGTTGGATGTGCCCTTTGTCCGCCGGGCTCACCGCGACCTCCCGGCCGCCGCCGTCACCGGACCCACGGGCGCCGCCGCCAGGCTGCGGTCCAGCAACTCCACGAACTGATCGACGTCGCCGCGCCCGATATTCATGGGCGGCGAAAGGCGCACCACGTTGCCGTACATCCCGCCTTTGCCGATCAGCAGGCCGTTCTCCCGCGCCGCCTCCATCACCATGGCGGTTTGCGCCGCGGCCGGCGCCTTCGTCTGGCGATCCTCCACCAGTTCCAGCGCCTGCAGCAGCCCCATACCGCGCACGTCGCCGATGATTTCGTGCTTGTCCTTCAGCTCTTCCAGGCGCCCGCGCAGGTAGGCTCCGGTCTCGGCGCAGTTCTCCGGCAGGTGGCGCTCCTCGATGAAATCGACCACCGCCTTGGCTTGCGTGGCGGTGACGGGATTGCCGCCGAAGGTCGAGATGGTCAGGCCTTTGACGGAATCGGCCACCTCCGGCCGCGCCACGGTCAGGCCGATGGGGCTGCCGTTGCCGAGGCCCTTGGCGCCGGTCATGATGTCGGGCGTGACGCCCCAGTGCTCGATGCCGAACCACTTGCCGCCCGTGCGGCCCCAGCCGGTCTGCACCTCATCACTGATGAATACGCCTCCGTGATGGCGGACGATCTCTTCCACAATCGGAAAATACTCCTTGGGTGGAACGATGAACCCGCCCACCCCCTGGATGGGTTCGGCGATGAACCCGGCGATGCGCCCGCTGGTGGTGGTGCGGATCAGCTCCTCCATGTCCTGCGCGCACTTCACTCCGCAGCTCGGATAAGTCAGGCCGAAAGGACAGCGGTAACAATATGCATTGTGCGCGTGGACGATGCCGCTCTCGGTCGGGCCGAGCCGCCAGGACCCCTGCCCGGTGAGCGTCATCCCCATGGCCGAGCGGCCGTGATAGGAGTGCCGCAGCGCCACGATTTCGGTGTTGCCGGTGTAGCAGCGCGCCGTCAGGATGGCGGTTTCGTTGGCCTCCGTGCCGCTGTTGGTGAAGAACGATTTGGTCAGCTTCCCGCCCGGCGTCAGCGAGGCGATTTTCTCGGCCAGCGCTGCCTGCGGCTCGTTGGCAAATACCGTGGACACGTGCTGCAGCGTGTCGAGCTGCCGATGCACCTTGGCATTCACCTCTTCGTTGCAATGCCCCACGCTGACGGTAACGATGCCGCCGAAGAAGTCCAGGTACTGGCGGCCATCGGCATCCCAGACGTATTGGTCCTTGGCGCGCGCTACGACGAGCGGCTCGCGGAAATAGTGGAACACGGCGGGGAACAGGAATTTCTCGTTCGCCAGGATGATTTCGTCTTTAGTCATTTGCGGTCACGTTTTGGCTCTACGCTTTCACCAGGGGAGCGTACATATCCGGCCGGCGGTCGCGGAAGAATTGCCAGGTCTTGCGCACTTCGGCGATCATGCCCAGATCCAGATCGGCGGTGAGCACCTCGTCGCGGTCGCGCGAGGCCTGCGCCACGATTCTCCCGCGCGGATCGCAAAAATAGCTGCTGCCGTAGAACTCGCCGATGTTCCACGGGGCCTCCGTGCCCACCCGGTTGATGGCGCCGATGAAGTAGCCATTGGCCACCGCGTGCGCCGGTTGCTCCAGCTTCCACAGGTATTCGCTCAATCCCGCCACGGTGGCCGAGGGATTGAAAACGATCTCCGCGCCGTTGAGGCCGAGCGCCCTCGCGCCTTCCGGAAAGTGACGATCGTAGCAGATGTACACGCCGATTTTGGCGAAACCCAGATCGAAAACCGGAAAGCCCAGGTTGCCGGGGCGGAAATAGTATTTCTCCCAGAATCCCGGAGCCACGTGCGGGATGTGGGTCTTGCGGTACTTCCCGAGATACGACCCGTCGTTGTGGATGACGGCGGCGGTGTTGTAGTAAATGCCATCCTGCTCCACTTCGTAGATCGGCACGATCAGCGCCACGTGCTGCTCGCGCGCCAGGTCGCGCATCAGCCGGATGGTCGGGCCGTCCGGGATAGGCTCGGTAAGATCGTACCAGCGGGTGGTCTGCTCGGCGCAGAAGTACGGGCCGAAAAAGATTTCCTGGAGGCACACGATCTGCGCGCCGGCTCCGGCGGCCTGGCGAATGTACTCGACGTGCTTATCGACCATGGCCTTCTTGGTGGCCTCCAGCGAGGCGTCCGGAGGGGCGGCATT
>JASHSS010000160.1 GCA_030038565.1 Bryobacteraceae bacterium | reverse complement strand
ACGAAGGCGCAGGCCACCGCATACCGATCCTTGGCGGGCCGGCCTACCCAGCCGCCAGAGCAGGGCAGAAAGCGCTCCAGCGGGATCATTTCCAAGACCGCAACCAGGCGCCGGGCCGTCGAATCCAAGCTCCCGACCTGCGGCTCGAGAGTCGGGAAGAGGGCTGTCTGCAGGAGATGGCTGAATTGGGAGAGTTGCTCGCGGAGCGTCAGCTTCATGGTGGATGCCTCCTGCCTACTACCAGCTTAGCCGCCGATCGAGCTTTTCAAAACGTAATTCTGTACTTCTGTTCTATCTCTGCGGTTTAGCTGAATTTTGCAAGAGGCTCAAGTGATGGGGGCCTTGGATTTAAACCGCTGCGCGTTTAATCGCTGGGACCAGCGCCCCGGCGTGGGCGCGAGGCCCCGGGCGACCCTGTCAGAGACAAGCTATGTCCGCATTGCGGCGGTCCCTGATGAGGAGTCGTTGCAATTTCGTGCGCCGGTGCCGTCAGAAGACCAGCTGGGCACCGATGACGGGGTTACACGTGGGCGCCTGCTCAGCGGCTTTCCCGGCGCCGCGGAACCGGGCAGATCTTAACGATGAAGCAGGAATGGAGTTAAGATATCGCAATCTGCCGTGGGATGAACGTGATCAAACTCCTTGCTGTATTCCTACTTTCAGCCGCTGGGCGCCTGACCTGGGCGCAGACGCCCGAACGATACACCTGCCATCGGGCCGGGACGCCGGTCCGGATCGACGGGAGGATCGACGACGCGGCGTGGGCGAAGGCGCCGTGGACCGGGTGGTTCGTCGATATCCAGGGACCGTCCATGCCGGCGCCGCGTTTTCGGACCCGCGTCAAGATGCTGTGGGACGACGAGTATGTGTACGTGGCCGCCGAACTGGAGGAACCGGACGTGTGGGCGACCCTCACCGAGCACGATGCGGTGATCTTCCACGACAACGATTTCGAAGTCTTTCTGAATCCATCGGGCGACGGACACAACTACTTCGAGTTCGAAATCAATGCGCTCAATACAAGCTGGGACCTGTTCCTGGCCAAGCCTTACCGGGAGGGCGGGAAGGCCGACAACAGTTGGGAGATACCGGGGCTGCGGACGGCGGTGCACGTGGATGGCACGCTGAACGACCCTGGGGACCGCGACCGTGGCTGGACGGTAGAGATGGCGTTTCCGTGGTCCGCCTTCGGTTCGCGCGCGCCGGTCCAGCGGCCGAATGCGGGCGACGAATGGCGGGTGAACTTCTCGCGGGTGGAATGGCGGACGAAGGTGGAGAACGGGAAGTACGTGAAGCCGGCCGGGGAGAAGGAAGACAACTGGGTGTGGTCGCCGCAGGGGGTGATTAATATGCACGTGCCGGAGCGGTGGGGGTACGTGCGGTTTGGGGAGTGAGGCGGGCGGGGAGGCCGGCCGGCGCGGGCTACAGCTTTTCCAGGTCTGCGGGCTCGCCGAACCTGGCGCCGGCGAGGGAAGGATCGATGTTGCGCAGGAGACCGGTGAGCACGCCGCCGGCTCCCACTTCGATGAAGCGGGTTACCCCTTTGGCAGCCAGGTAGCGAACGCTCTGGGACCAAAGCACGGGGTTGGGAATCTGCTGGTAGAGGCCTTCGCGCGCATCGGCGCCGGACAGGATCTCGCGCGCCTGATAGTTATTCACCAGCGGAATGGCCAGGTCGCGGAACTCGATGGCGTCGAGATCGGCGCGGAGGCGGGACTGGGCGGGAGCCATGAGGGCGCAGTGAAAGGGAGCGCTGACGGGAAGGGCGACGGCGCGGCGGGCGCCAGCGGCCTTGGCCAGTTCGATGGCGCGTCCGACAGCGCCCGCGTGGCCGGCGATGACCACCTGGTCGGGCGAGTTCCAATTGGCGGGGCTGACGATTTCTCCCTGGGCGGCCTGGCGCAGCAAGCCATCGAGTTTGCCTTCGGGCAATTTCAGGAGTGCGGCCATGGCGCCCACGCCGGGTGGCACGGCCTGCTGCATATACTGGCCGCGCAGGCGCACCAGGCGGAGGGCGGCGGCGAACGGCAGGCTGCCGGCGGCCACCAGCGCGGAGTATTCGCCCAGGCTGTGCCCGGCCACGTAATCGGGGCGCCAGCCGTGTTCCTGAAGCGCGGCCCAGGCGGCGGTGGACACGGCGAGCAGGGCGGGCTGGGTGTTTTCGGTGAGCTTGAGCTGATCTTCGGGGCCTTCGAAGCACAGGCAGGAAAGGGGGAATCCGAGAGCCTCGTCGGCCTCGTCGAAGACGCGGCGCGCGGCGGGATACGTTTCGGCGAGCGCCTTGCCCATGCCTGGAAACTGGGAACCCTGTCCGGGGAAGAGGAATGCGGTTGGGGGTGTCAAGAAGGAATTATAACCGGGTGAGGGGTGGGGGCCGGGTAAACGGAATGCAGAGATCGGCTGGATAGACCAGCCTGGTTGGAAAACCAATCACCCGGCGGTTCAGCCATGCGCCGGCCGCGGCGCGGAACGGGCGGTTCTTAGTGGATCGTGCGCGTCTTGCGGTTCATGTAATCCATCAACAGGTACTGGCCCAGGTTGAAGGGGGTGGTGAAGTAGGCCTTGCCCTTGCAGATTTCGGTGACCTTCTGGACGAAGTTCACGAGGCCGAAATCGCTGGCCAGCATGAAGGTGTTGA
>JASHSS010000159.1 GCA_030038565.1 Bryobacteraceae bacterium | reverse complement strand
GGGAATGGTAAGCTAACGTCACGGGAGGGAATATGCGATTCCTACAATTCGCGGTTGCCGGGGCAATCCTGTCCGTCAACCTTCTGGCTCAAAATATCCAGCCGCCGCACACCCAGCTCAAAGAGGGCGATATGGCGCCGGATTTCACCTTGCCGTCCACCGCGGGCGGGAAGGTCACGCTTTCCGAGTTCCGGGGGAAGGACAACGTCGTCCTGGCGTTCTTCCCGGCGGCTTTCAGCGGTGGTTGAACGAAGGAACTATTGGCATACCAGGCTGGTATTGCGAATTCGAAGTTTGACACCGCGGAAACCAGGATCTTCGGAATCAGCACGGACAACACCTTCTCGTTGAAAGAGTTCGCCGCCAAGGTGAATGCTTCCTTCCCGCTATTGAGCGATTTCGCGAACCGGGAGGTGTCCAAGTCTTACGGCGTGCTGATCCCCCAGGCGGGAGTGGCCAACCGGGCTACATTCGTGATCGACAAAGAAGGCAAGATCATCCATATCGAGGAAGGCAGCGTAGCCATCGACCCCAGCGGCGCCGAAACTGCCTGCAGCCGGCTGGCCCACAAGAACCAGTAGGCTGGTTAGCCGGGAGCGATTTCGGTCAGCTCCAGGCGTAGGAGGGCGCCGCATTTGGCGCACACCAGGGCGCCCTCGCCGGTCATGTAGACGGCGGTCGAATCGCACCGCGCGCAGGCCACGGTGGGGTCGGCGGCCTCCGGCAGGGGGTCGGGCGGCACAACTCCCGCGAGCGTGCCGCCGGCCGCTTGGGTAACCGGTTCAAAGGTGGTGCCGCATTCCGCGCAGACGTGGTTGAAGCAACAGCCGGGTGTGCAACTGTAAAACACTTCGCCCGACCCGCAGGTAGGGCACGCGATAGTCAGCTTGCGGGTGCGCACGGCTTACTTGCTGGCCGTCATGAAGAACTCGGGATCCATCACCGGGTTATCCTTCTTCACAATATCTTCGATGGCCTTTTGGGTCATTTCCGGTTTCAGGCGGCGCTCCAGTTCGGGCTTCACTTCGAGGAAGGTCTTGGTCTCCCTGGATTCCAGCTTGATGATGTGATAGCCGAACTGGGTTTTCACCGGCTGGCTGATCTCGCCCGGTTTCATGGCAAACACGGCCTGATCGAAGGGTCCGACCATCTGTCCGTGGCGCATCTCTCCCAGGTCGCCGCCTTTGGAGGCGTTCGAGGTATCGTAGGATTCGTCTTTGGCCAGGGCGGCAAAATCCGCGCCCCCTTCGAGCTTCTGGCGGATCTCCTGCGCCTTGGCGAGCGCCTCGGCGTCGCTCAAGTCGGCGCGCCCGGGAGGCAGCGGAGAGGGCGAACCCTTCACCCGAATGAGAATGTGCTGGGCATGCGCCTGCTCGTATTCGGTCAGGTGCGCGTCGTAATACTTGTGCAACTCGTCATCGTCCAGCTTGATTTCCTTGCCCACCTCGATCGACGTCATCCCGGCCAGCAGGTTGTCCTGCGCAAATTTGAGCTGCATCTGGAAAGCGTCCGTTTGATCGAGCTTGCGCCGCCGGCCCTCGTCGGATAGCGCCAGAATCCTAACCACGGCATCGCCAAACTGTTTGCGGCCGGTGGCGGTGCGAGCTTGCACTTGAGACTGGGGAGGCAAGAGGCCCAGGATTTGATCGAACTGGGCGGCCGTGATCTTCACATCTCCCACCGTAATCACGACGCGATCGGGGGGAACCGTGGGAGGCGGGGGAGGGGGCGTCGCCGTGGGATGTCCAAAGGGCAGATTCTGCATTCCGGGCGGCCGCACGGTAGCCGGCGCGGGCTGCACCGAAGCCGGGGCCGAACCGGTGGTGGGAGGCGCTGGGGGAGCCGACTGGGACGGCGGGGTCTGTGCCATCAGGCAAACCAGTGGACAGAGGCACAAAAAGCTGTTGCGAAACGTCATTTTTCTATCATACCAGCCGATGTTTTGAGACGCGGCCACCGGTACCGCGGGAACGCGGGCGACGCGGCGGGGGCTGGACTGCCGTGGGTTCCGCGCTTCCTGCCGGCTATCCCTCGCTGCCGGCCAGCGCCTCGCGCACCCGCTGCGCCAAACCTTCGGCCGTAAACGGCTTCTGGATGAACGGCGTGCCGGAGTCGAGCAGGCCCTGCTCCACCATGCCGTCGGTGTAGCCGGACATGAACAGCACAGGAATTGCCGGGCGCAAGGCCAGCACCCGCTGAGCCAGTTGCGGGCCGCTCATCTCCGGCATCACAATATCGACCAGCAGCAGCGAGATCGGCTCGCTGGTGCGGTCGAGCAATTCCAGCGCCTCGGCCGCCGAACCGGCGTCGATCACCTGGTAGCCGAGCTTGGACAGCATGGTCCGGGTCAGGCTGCGCACCTGGACTTCGTCCTCCACCAGCAGGATGGTTTTGGCAGCCTGTGGCGGGCCGGCTGGGCCTTCCGCGGTGTTCGCGCCCGCAGTCTCGGGGCGGGCTGGCTCGGTTGGGGCCGGGGCGCCCTCCGGCCCTCCGGCGGCGGCCGGCAGGTAGATCTTGAACACCGTGCCCTGGCCGGGTTCGCTATACACCAGAATGTCGCCGCCCGATTGCCTCACTATGCCATAGACGATCGACAGGCCCAGGCCGGTGCCCTTGCCTTTCTCCTTGGTGGTGAAAAACGGCTCGAACAGCCGCCCGCGCGTCACCGCATCCATGCCGCAGCCGTTGTCGCTCACCGCCAGCATGACGTAATCGCCGGCCGGCAGGTTGGGATGCCCATCCCCATACTCGCTGGACCAGCGCACAGCCGCGGTTTCCAGAGTCAATCGGCCTCCCTGAGGCATGGCGTCGCGTGAATTCACCGCCAGGTTCATAATCACCTGGTCAATGTGGCTGGGGTCCACCTTGACGAACGGCAAGCCATCGGCCAGCCGCAGGTTTAGCTGGACGTCCTCGCCGATGATGCGGTGGAGCATCTTCTCGATTTGCAACACCACTTCGTTCAGATCGAGCACCCGGGGCACGGAGACCTGGCGGCGGCTGAAGGCCAGCAACTGGTTGGTGAGGGATGACGCGCGATCGGCGGATTTGCGGATCTCCGAGACGAACTCCAGCGCCGTGGGGTTCCCGGCGCTCTCCTCGCGCAGCAGTTCGCTATACCCCAGGATTACCGTCAGCAGGTTATTGAAATCGTGGGCCACCCCGCCCGCCAGCCGGCCTATCGCTTCCATCTTCTGGGCCTGGAGCAACTGATCCTCGACGTCACGCCGGCGGCGCATTTCAATGCGCAATTCCTCCAGAGCATGGCTCAGTTCTTCCGCCGCCCGCTTCTGGCCATCGATATCCGTGAAGGTGCCGAACCAGCGGAGAATCTTGCCGTGTTCGCCCAGCACCGGCCGGCTGCGGCCCAGAAACCAGCGGTAGCCGCCGTCTTTGCCCAGCAGCCGGTACTCGCCGTCGAAGGGATCGCCCGTTTCAACCGAAGCCTGCCAGCGCTCCGCGGCCATGGGCGCGTCCGCGGTGTGTACGATGGAGGTCCACGACGAGGGGCTACCCGCTTCGCCGGGCAGGATTCCTGCGTACTCGCTCCACTGGCGGTTCAGGTATTCTATTCGGCCGTCCGAACCGGCCATCCATACCATCTGGGGCAGAGCGTCGGCGAGTTGGCGGAAGGATCCTTCGCTTTCCGTCAGTTGCGCCGTGCGCCGCAAGACCCGCTCTTCGAGTTCCTCGTTCATCCGGCGGACTTCGGTCTCGGCGGCGCGGCGCTCCTCAATCTCGTCCGCGAGTTGCCGGTTCACTGCCGCGAGCCGCGCGGGACTGGGCAAAGCCAGGATCTCCGGCATCATTCGGACCAACAGGAAAAATGTGGTCAGCGAGGCGAGCGCGGTAATCGCTTTCACCCCGCCTTCCAGCCGGTAGACCGGAACCCACACGGTGAGGGCGCCCAACGCATGGGTGGTGCCGCAGGCCAGGATGAAAATAGCGAAGGCCGCGAAAATCCACCGGAACCCGACATCCCTGCGCCGCCGTATGAAGTAAAAGAGCAGCAGCGGAATGAGGTAATAGGCCAGAGCGGTGAGCGAATCCGAAATAACGTTCAGCCAGAGAACTCCGGCATCGTTCCGGTAGCACATCCGATGGGCGATGAAATCGCTCGAGAACAAATTGGCGAGAAAATGTGCCATGGGTATTAGGCCCCGATTATCCCAAAGGCCGGTAGAACACAGACCCTTGAATCATACCCGCAATGAAATGGAACCTGCAAGCGGGGCGTTGGCGTTGTTTTGGCGTTGCCAGCGTTTCTCCCTGACCGGTAATTCCAGGGGGCGCGTCCCGAGCTGACCCACCAGGCTGTGGCAGAGGTCCCGCGGTCGGCCCGAAGGACTGCCCAAGTTGTCCGGAAGTTGTTCCGTGCCCGGTAGTGTCGACCAGCCGACTCGTCCGCCGATAAGTTGACTCGATGCCTGGCCGGATTCCGTGCGATGCCGCACTTCGAGTTCGCATCTACTTCGCAGATAAGCCGCGGAATACTCTCCTCAACCGATGGGATGGGCTTTAAAAATGCACTATGTTGGAGCGTAGTACCCAAAGGGCTGCCTGCGGAGCGTAGGCAATTCCCGTTTCCCGCCGGGCCGTGGGGATAGGCTTGCCCAGGCATCGCCTTTATTGAGGAGTATATCGTGGTGAATCCAGTTTCGGCCCCCGTGCGATGGTTGTCCTTATATCCGGAAAACCGTTGCCGCGGGGCGTTTTTCACGGTTCTATTGTTCGTCTGCGCGGCCGCCGCGGGATATTCTCAGGCCGCACCCCCTCCGGCGGCGCCGCTCCCGCCTCAGCAGTTGGACGACCTGGTAGCGCCGATCGCCCTGTATCCCGACCCTCTGGTGGCCGAGGTTTTGGCAGCTTCGACTTACCCTATGGAGATCGCGGAAGCGGAACAATGGCTGCACGACCACTCCCATTGGAAACCTTCCAAGCTCATGGATAAAGCCAAGGAGCAGAACTGGGACCCCAGCATCCAGGGCCTGGTGGCGTTTCCTGACGTGCTCGGCCGCTTGAGCGCGAATATTAATTGGACCACCCAGCTTGGTAATGCCTTCCTGGCCCAGCAGGCGGATGTGATGCAGGCCGTGCAGCGTATGCGGTCGCAGGCCGAGGCCAAGGGCATTTTGCACTCCACCCCGCAGGAGACCGTCACCACCCGGGAGGAGAACGGGCAGCCCGCGATCACCATCGAGCCGGCTAACCCGGATGAATGGTACGTCCCCAATTACAACCCAGCCTACGTTTGGGGACCAACGGTTTGGGGGGCCTATCCGGCGCTGTTGTACCCCGGTATCGATGTTGGCTTCGGATGGTTTCCGGGCATCGACCTGGGTCTCTATTTCGGAGGCTGGGGCGGCTGGGGCTGGGGCGGTTGGGGATGGTCCCCGAACTGGTGGGGCGGGACTATTTACAACGATGGCTCCTTTTTCCATCGGTTCGGTTTCCACGGTTACGGCGGAGGGATGTTGGGCAATTCCGTGTGGATGCACAATCCCTACCATCGGCTGGGAGTGCCGTATGCCAATGCCGGTGTGGCCGAGCGGTTCGCGCGCGGAGGCGCCGTCGGCCGTGAAGGCGGATTCGGCGGGCGCGGCGAGACGTTCAACCGCGCGGCGATGCCGGCCCAGCAGCGCTTCGGAAGTCCGGGATTCGAGCAGCGCGGCTTTACAAACAATCACAGCGTTTTCGGCGGGTATCACAATGGCGGGATGGCGCGCATGCAAAGCGACCGCGGCTTTGGCAGCATGGGCGCGCAGCGCAGCTTTGGGGGATTCGGCGGGGGCGCGCGCATGGGTGGTTTCGGCGGCGGACACCCGGGCGGATTTGGCGGCGGGAGGCGATAGTCCATGACAGGTAGATTGTGCAGTATATATGCGGCAGCGGCGATGGTTTGCGCCACGGCCGCCATGGCCCAGGAACGTTTCGATTCGGCCGAGGCGGCCGCGCAGGCCCTGATCGATGCGGCCGCCGGGCACGATGCCGGACGCCTCGAGGCCATCGTCGGTCCACAGGCGAAAGGCATTCTGACTTCCGGTAAGCCCGAGCAGGATCGCAACGAGCAATCCGAATTCGCGCGCCTCGCGCGCGACAAGCACCACCTCGAAATCTCTCCCATGAACCCCAACCGGGCTGTCCTCTCGATCGGCGACGAGGACTGGCCCTTTCCGGTGCCGATCGTCAAAGTCAACGGCAAATGGAGTTTTGACGCTTCTCAAACTCCGGTCGAAATGCGGGCGCGGCACATCGGGGCCGATGAACTCGACGCCATCGAGATTTGCCACGGGTATGTAGCCGCCCAGATGAAATACGCGTCCGAGGATCGCGACCGGGACGGTTTACTGGAGTACACTCCGCGGCTGAAGAGCACACCCGGCAGCCAGGATGGCCTGTACTGGAAGGGATCCAGCGAGCCGCTCATTCCCGAACGCTTCGCCGAAGCCGCGTGGGACGGCAGCCGCAAGGGCGACGCCAAACCCTACCACGGTTATTATTTCCGGGTTCTCGATGGCCAGGGGCCGAATGCACCGGGAGGCGAGCACAATTACCTGGTCAAGGGCAAGCTGATTGGCGGATTCGGCCTGGTGGCCTGGCCGGCGGAGTATGGAGTCACCGGAATTCACACTTTCATCGTGAACCAGGAAGGCGTGGTTTATCAAAAGGACATCCAGCCCGTTCCCGGTAAGCCGCCCGTGCCGATCACGCGATTCGACCCGGACAATTCCTGGACGCTGGTGGAGTAATCCCCGCCCCTTTAGTGGCCGGCTCGCATCGGCGGCGGTGCACCTACGCCTCGGGTCCCGCGCCAAGCGCCGCGTGGTTCGGGTGGCGCACGGGTCGGAAGTGGATCTACCCTGGGCGCCCGAGCCCCGCGACGTCCCGTCCCCGGCCCGCACGGGGCGGCAGTGCATCTCCGTCCGGGCGCCCGCTCCAAGCGCCGCGTGGCTCCGCGCCCGCACCGGGCCTGGAAGGGGCTTCCGTGCTCCTGCGAGTAACCTACTTTTCGAAGACGATCCCCGCCGAAGGCAGGATGGGGAACATGGTGTCGAGAGTCAGGTAGGCCTGGTGGGTCGTGGCGTTATAGCCATTGAAGCTGTCGAAGACGTAGTTCGTGCGATTGGTCAGATTCACGACTTCGCCATAGAGCGTGAGCTTCCACCTGGCCTTGGTCCAGGATTTGTTGACGCGCAAGTCGGTGCGGGAGTAAGCGGGCATACGTAACTGATTGCGCACAAGGGTGAGGTAATACAAAGAACCCACCTTAGTCAGATAGCCGGGAATGGGGAAGCCGCTGCCATAACTGGAACGCAGGCTCAGATTCACGGTGGGCTTAATCCGGTAGCCGCCGTATATGTTGACGGTGTGGCGCTGGTCGTAATCGGATGGGAAATGCGAGAGCGTGATTCCGTCCGTCATTTCGGCGTGGCCGTAGGCGTAAGAGATCCACCCGGTGAAGCGATTGGCGCTGCTGCGCTGGAGGAACACCTCGGCGCCCCGCGAGTAACCGCGTTCGGAATTGACATATGGCGGGTTGAGCGGCGGAGCGAAGACTTTCAGACTGGGCCATAACAGGCGCGGGTAATCCAGCGGCTGAAAGGCCAGGTCGCGATCGGCGCGGTTGTAGTATTCCAGGCGCAATCGGGTGCGCGAACCCAGGCGCTGCTCGACCGCCGCAATGGCCTGGTTCGAACGCGATGGCAGCAAGCCGTGGCCGCCGAGTGGCGAGGTGAGCAGCGCCAGTTCCTGGTATTGGGCGTATTGGCCCCAGCCAAGCTGAAAGCGCGTCGAAGGCCCCAGAACGAAGGCAGCCGAGGCTTGCGCGGAAATCGGAGCGGACTGGCCGATCGAGAAGTGGTCCCAGCGGGCGCCGGCCGAAAGATGCAGGTGCCCCTCCAACCCGGTCCAGGACTGTTGGGCGTAACCGCCGGCATGGAGCGCGTCTCCGTTGGAGTGGTCCAGTAACTGAAGATTCGTGACCACGTTGTTGTACTGGATGGTATCTCCCGATTCACGAATCTGGCGCAAGGAGGTGCCGAAATCGAGCAGGGTGCGCGAATTCCAGTACCACGTGGCGTTGCTGTTGGCTACCCATTCGCCGTAGAAACCGTTGGCGAGGGGATGACTGGTGGGATTGGTGTCGTCGTATTTCTCGCGCATCCAGGCGGCGTGGGTGGAGACTAAGAACTTCTCCCCCGGGGAATAGCGCCAGCCCAGGTTAGCAAAGGTATAGTGATACGCCGCGCCGCTCAACGAATTGACGCCCAGGGTAGAGAGATTCGAGCGGCCCAGGGTGGAGTAACTTTCCAGCACATACAGAGTGACGGTGTTGTGTGGGGTCAAATCATAAGTTAAGCGCCCCTGGGCGTCTTCGAAGCCGAAGATCACGGTGGTATTGGGGAAGGTGCGCGCGAAGATATATTGCAGGTAGCTCTTGCGCACGCCGAAAATCCAGGAACCGCGCTTGCTTTTGCCCAGGGGGCCTTCGGCCATCACCCCGGCGTTGGAGGCGCTTGCCGAAGCGCGTATGGTGAAGTTATCGCGGTTGCCGTCGCGGGTATGGACGTCGAGAATTCCAGCGGTTCGGTCTTCATAGCGCTCCGGCCAGGCGCCTTCGTGAAGTTCCATCTCCTCCACCATGTCGCCATTGAAGGCGGTCGCCGAAGCCTGTGCGTTCTCCCCCTGAAGCATGTCGAAGGGCGCGTGCAGGAGGACGTCGTCCAGGTACAGGCCGATGCGGCTGAAATCGGCGCCGCGGAGCGAAAAGCGGGCATCGAAATCGTTGTTGGAACTGACGCCGGGGAGGTTTTGGACGGCGCGGAGAGGATCGTCGGCCAACACGCTGCCAAGGTTTTTGGCGTCGTTGCCGGCCAGCACCAGGGTGTCCGGGCTGTCCTGGCGTGCGGTTTCGAAAGGGCCCGCCTGGACGTCCACGGTGGTGGTCTGGCGCAGCGTATCGGAGTTGAGCACCACCTCGAAATCCTTGGTCTCGCCGGGATTCAGGTGGAAGGGCCGCTTGACCAGGTGGTAGCCCACCGTGGAGACGTTGAGCACGTAATCGCCGGCCGCCACACCGGGGATGCGGAAGCGTCCGGCGCTATCGGAAGTGGTGCGATAAGCTCCCCCGACCAGTTGAACGCTGACGTTGGAAAGAGCCTCGCCGCCGCGTCCGTCCACCACCAGGCCGCGAACTTCGCCGGCGTCCTGGGCCTGGGCCAATGGCAGCACCAGAACCAGGAGGGGGAAAAATCGCACCGTTCTATTTTAGCGGGCAGCCGGGTCCGATGCGGGGCGCGCCCGCGCCGGTGTGGGGTTGAGTTTAGGGAGGACAGCGCCCGCCTGTACAATAAATGTTCTCTGCATGGCATTTCTTTCCCCCAGCGAGCGGGCGCTGCTCGAATCGATTTCCCGGCTCGGGTATGCCAATCCCTTTCTGCCGGAGCGCGTGGAATTGGAGCGCGCGGTCCTGGGCGAGGCATTCCAGGAGGGCGAACCGGTGTGGAGCTACCGCGCCGGGCAGCAGGGTACGCGCACCAATGTGGTCCGCGTGCAGCAGGTGGTGGAGCCGCTGGCAGAGGATCTGCGCAGGCGCCTGGCGGAATCGGCGGCCGGGGAAGCCGAACTGGTGCTGTACGAAGACGCCGTAATGCTGTTCCTCTTCACGCGGTATTACGCCCACTTCTTCGAGGCCGGATTCGGTCCCCGCGCGGATTCGCCCAACCCCTCGCGCTGGCGCTTCTACAATCAGTTCCTGGCGGACTGGCGGCACTGGTTCCGGATCGAGGGCGTGAGCTTTCCAACGGGCCACGATCCACGCCACACCTTCGCCTGTTTCCGCCAGATTCAGCGGGCCTTCGAGCTGGTCTTCCGCGACATCATCGGCAGCTCGCTGGCCGCGGCGCGGCTGCGCGGGGCTATCTGGCAATCCATCTTCACCCACGATATGCGGCGTTACCGGCGCACCCTGTACGCGCGCATGGGCGAGTTCGCCACGCTCATCACGGGGCCTTCGGGGACGGGCAAGGAACTGGCTGCGCGGTCCATCGCCGAATCGCGATACGCGCCTTTCGACGAACAGAAGCTGGCGTTCGCGAACGACGGCGCGAAGTCGTTTTTCCCCATCAATATTTCGGCGCTATCGCCGGCGCTCGTGGAATCGGAACTGTTCGGGCACCGCCGCGGATCGTTTACCGGGGCAATCGCCGACCGCAAGGGATGGCTGGAGACCTGCCCCGAATTGGGATCGGTATTCGTGGATGAGCTGGGCGAACTGGACCCGGCCATTCAGGTGAAGCTGTTGCGAGTAATCGAGACGCGGGCGTTCCATCCGGTGGGCGATACCGCGCCGCTGGAGTTTCGCGGCAAACTGATTACGGCCACCAACCGCAACCTGGCGGAGCTGATGAGAAAAGGACAGTTCCGTGAGGATCTCTATTACCGCTTGTGCTCGGACCAGGTGACCACGCCCTCCCTGGCGGAGCAACTGGCGGATTCTCCCGGGGTGCTCAGCGAGCTGGTGGGCTACATGGCCCGGCGCGTAGCGGGCGCGGAGGGCGACGAACTGGCCGCTGAAGTGATGCGCTGGATCGAAGCCAACCTGGGGCCCGCCTACGCCTGGCCGGGGAATTACCGGGAACTGGAGCAGTGCGTGAAGAACGTTCTGATCCGGCGCGATTACCGGCCTTCGGGAACGGTAGCCGCCGGGGTTTTGGAGGAGTTTACCGGAGAAATCCTCGGAGGACGCCTGACCGCCGACCAATTACTGGCGGGTTACGTGACCCTGATCTATAGCCGGACGGGCAGTTACGAGGCGGCCGCGCGGCAGCTGGGGCTGGACCGGCGGACGGTCAAAGCCAAAGTGGACGAGCGCTTTCTGGAAAGGCTGGAGGGCAGTTAGTTCACCGGCACGAAGGCGTAGATCCGGGCTATCGCAGCCTGAGACGGAACAGGTTCCGCATGACGCCGCGAGACGGCGCACGCATCGGGCCGTGGCGTGGCGTCCGATTAGCGTGGCTTGTAAGCCACCGCGTCGATCTCGATCTTGGCTTCCTTCAGCGGCAGCGCAGCCACGATGATAGTGGTGCGGGCCGGCTTGGAGGCGCCGAAGAATTCGGCGTAGACCTCATTCATAGCCTGGAAATCGCCGGCGTTGGTGAGATACACGCCGCAGCGTACCACGTCGGCCATGGTGGCGCCGCAGCCGGCCAGGATGTTCTGGATATTGGTGAGCACCTGGCGGGTTTCGCTTTGCACATCGCCCAGCACGACCTGCCCGCTCACCGGATCGATGGGAACCTGCCCGGCCACGTAGATGGTATCGCCTGCCCGCACGGCCGGCGAATAGGGACCGCGCGGCTGAGGCGCTCCCGGAGGAAAAATGCGCTCGATCATGGGTGTCAGTGTCCTTCCGCTTCCAGGTAACGTTCGGCTTCGATGGCCGCCATGCAACCGGCGCCGGAGGCGGTGATGGCCTGCTTGTAAACGCGGTCCTGCACATCGCCGGCGTAAAAAACGCCGGGGATGTTGGTGCGCGCGCCGCCTTTGGAGAGGATGTAGCCGTCCGGGTCGGTTTCGATCTGGCCTTTGAAGATCTTGGTGTTAGGGATGTGGCCGATGGCCACGAAGAACCCGTCCACGTCGCGCTCCCAGACCTCGCCGGTTTTCAGGTTGCGCAGGCGCACGCCGGTGACCACGTTCTGGGAGACATCGAAGATGTGTTCGACGGCGGCGTTGGTGACGAATTGGATCTTGGGATTGCGGCGTGCGCGGTCGAGCATGATTTTGGAGGCGCGAAACTCATCGCGGCGGTGCACCAGGGTCACTTCACTGCCGAAGCGGGTGAGGAAATTGGCCTCTTCCATGGCCGAATCGCCGCCGCCCACCACCATGATCTTTTTTCCACGATAGAAAAACCCGTCGCACGTGGCGCAGGAGCTTACCCCGTGGCCGATCAGGCGCTGCTCGGATTCGAGCCCCAACCACCGCGCCGAAGCGCCCGAGGCAATGATCACGGTGCGGGTTTCCATCCACTCGCCTTCCACGTTCAGGCGGAACGGACGGGCCGAAAAGTCGGTATCGGTGACCGAGCCGTGCAGGTACTCGGCGCCGAAATACTCGGCCTGCTTCTTCATGTTTTCGACCAGGTCGGGTCCGTTGATGCCCTCGGGGAAACCTGGGAAGTTCTCCACCAGGGTGGTAAGGGAAAGCTGGCCGCCGGCTTCGTGACCACCAATCACCAACGGCTTGAGATTGGCGCGCGCGGTATAAATCGCGGCGGTATTGCCGGCGCAACCGGATCCTATAATGATGACGTTTCGCATCTGATTCAGGGCTGAAATACAGCGTAACACGCGCGCGCCAGGATTCTGTCGCAGCGGCAGAAAACTGTCGCACGATTCGGCTGCTCTTCCTTTGTTTTGAGTCGCTTCCGGATGGCCTCGAAACTGCCTCCGAGAGCGGCATGAACGTCAATGCGCTTTCCAACATTGCCAACCCATACATCCAGTCGCTGACCAACGCAGCCATGTCCGCGCTGAACTCGTTTCAGAACACGGCCGGCACCGGCGGGACCAGCTCGTCCACCGGGATTCCGCAGGATGGCTCGCCGCAGCTTTCCCCATTCGCTCAGTTGATGAGCACGCTGCAACAGCTTGAGCAGACCAACCCGACCCAGTATTCGCAGGTAACCCAGCAGATTGCGGCCAACCTGCAAACGGCGTCGCAGACCGCCCAGGCAAACGGGAACACCACCCAGGCGCAGGAACTCAGCACGCTTTCGACCGATTTCACAAACGCGTCGACCAGCAACCAGCTTCCCAACGTTTCCGATCTGGCGGAAGCCATGAGCGGGCACCACCATCACCATCATGATGCGGCCAGTTCGTCTTCGAGTAGCTCCAGCAGCGCCACAGGTTCGAGCGGTTCGACCAGTTCGACCAATTCGACTTCCAGCACCACCACGACCGCCAGCTTGAGCCAGTTATTCGGGGCGTCGGCAGCCTATTCGGCGCAAAACCAGTCGCTGGACCCGATGAACATCATCCTGAATACGCTGTCGAGCGACGGCATTACCTTGGGCAATTAGGGCTGGCCAGGGAGCCGGCTGGCGCGGCCAATCGCCGCCCAGCCGGGTCCCTCGGCGGCGTTTGCGGCTGCTGCGCTTCGCGAGTTGCCGCCCGGTTGCCTCACTTTGGGGCGGTGTGCCGAGCCTGGAACGGCAGGCGGATGCGTAGCACGCGTTCGCGGTGGCGTTCCTCCTCGAGGGCGCGGGTGCGGGCGCGCAGAAGGTCGTCCAGCGACACCATGCCGGCCAGGCGGCGCTCGTCGGAGCGTTCCACCACCGGGAAACGAGTCAGCCCGGTTTCAGCCATGCGGTAGACCACCGCCCGCAGGGACTCATCGGGATAGGCCACTACCGGATCCTGGCGAGCCAGGTCGGCTAGAGAACGGTCGGGCGAGGGCCAGTTGGCGAGCAATTTGCGCAGACTGCCGCGGGTGATCACTCCTAGCAGCCGTCGCGCCTGGTCCACCACCGGATAGAGATATTGGCCGCGGCGGCCATCATTGGTGGTGAGGTCGGCCGCACGGGCGCTGGTCATGGATCCGGGCAGCGCCACGATGTTCGACCGCATCACCTCGCGGACAAAGAGAATCTCCAGGGGATCCACGGCATATTCGCGGCTCAGGTGATACCCCCGGCGGGCCACCTTCTCGGTGAGGATCGAACGCCGCAGGGTGAGCACGGTAAAGAGGTGTGCGATGGTGACCGCCAGGAGGAGCGGCAGCAGCATGTTCACGTCGTGCGTCAGTTCGAGGGCGAAGACCACCCCGGTGAAGGGCGAGCGCATGGTGCCGCCGAGAATGGCGCCCATGCTCACCAGCGGCCAGAACCCCGTGCCTTCATGCGGCAAAAACATGGAGAGGATGCCGCCCAGCGCCCCGCCCATCATGAGCAAGGGCGCCAGCACGCCTCCAGACGTGCCGGAACCGAGCGAGATCGCCCAAATGGCCGATTTGACCAGCAGAATGCCCAGGATCATGGCGCGCGGGACTTCGCCCTGAAGGAGCGCGGCGATGGTGTCGTAGCCCACGCCCAGAGCCTGCGGGAAAATCAGCCCGCCGAATCCGATCGCCAGGCCGCCCAGGGCGGGCCACCACATCCAGTGAATGGGAAGCAGGCGGAACACGTCCTCGGCCGCATACACGGCCAGGGTCAGCAGAGCCGACAGGGCGCCGGCCAGGACTCCTGTTACGACGCACCCAAGCAGGCCCTGGGGGCCGATAAAGACGGGGTGCGGAGGCACCGGGAACAGGGGGCCCGAGCCCAACAGGTAACGGCGCGCGGCGCCCGCCGTTATGCTGGCCAGAGCCACCGGGACGAGGCTGCGCGGTTTCCATTCGAACAACAGCAACTCGACCGCCAGCAGCACGGCCGCCACGGGCGAGGCAAATGTGGCCGACATGCCGCCGGCGGCTCCCGCCACCAGCAGCGTCTTGCGTTCGGTGGCCGAGAGACGGAACAGTTGCGCGATCATCGAGCCGAAAGCCCCACCGGTCATGATGATGGGACCTTCGGCGCCGAAAGGCCCGCCCGATCCGATGGAAATCGCGCTCGAAAGCGGCTTCAGAATGGCGACCCGCGGCTCTACCTTGCTGCCGTTGATCAGAATGGCTTCAATGGCTTCCGGGATGCCGTGGCCCCGGATGCGCTCCGAACCGTAGCGCGCCATCAGGCCGATGACCAGCGCGCCACCCACGGGAATAGCCACTTCCCACCACCCCAGCCGGTTCGCCGCGGGCGAAACCAGCGCCGTGCTCCAGCGCCCGAAGAAGAACAGGTTGGTGAATAAGCCGATCAGGCGCAGCAGTGCCAGGGCGATATACGCGCTCACCAGGCCGATCCCGATCGCCAGGGAGGAGATCCAGAGGACCCGCCAGGAAGTGGTGAAATCCCCCAGCCGCTCCGCCGGACTGTTGTATTTATCGGCCAATCTGGCTTCCTTCATGCGCGTTGCTCCAAAAGGCTGTGGAGCGTTTCCACCAGCGCCGGTACGCTTTGACGCAATTCCCGGCGGTGGATCCGCGACAGGTGGTGCAACTTCTCGCAACCGCTGGGGGTCAGACGGACGCGCACCTGGCGCCGGTCGTCCTCTCCGCGGAGGCGTTCCACCAAACCGTGGCCGGCCAGGCGGTCGATCATCCCGACGGCGGTGTGATGGCGCACGAAGAGGTGTTCGGCCAGTTGCCCGATGGTGGGCGTAGCCGTGGGCTGTTCTAGGGCGCGGATCGCCAGCAGCATCTGATGTTGCTGTGGCTCCAGACCCTCCGCTTTGGCGGCCTGTTCGCTGAAGTGCTGGAAACGGCGGATCTGATAGCGGAAGGCGCCCAGAGAACGGTAGTCGGAGTCGGTCAGGTCTTCGGTGTCGGGCACCCTTTAATTATATCGCACTACGATATTTCGCGAAAGAAGGGCGGGAAGTGCCCCACCGAGAGAAATGCGGTGACACGCTCCCCCCCCCAAAAAAAGATATTAAAATCCTTTATTTCGGTCTTGATTTAATGGGATCTCCTCGGTATTCTAGGTTTTCTCCCTAGGGTATCTCCGAATACATAGGATAATGCTGATGCCACTGTACGAGGTCGCCCCTCACTATCGGCTGGATGTCTACGAAATGCGGCGACGGGCGCTGGAACGCCTCTACTTACGCAAGGCCGCTGTGGACGAACTCATCGTTTCGTTACAAAACTACGAGAAGGCCAAACGGCCCAAGGCTCCGTGCATCCCGTTCAACGCGGCGCGGAAGTGCTCGTGAGATTCCGCTCGATGGCGAATTTCACCAGGCCCACCAGGTCGTGGACATTCAACTTCCGCATCAGGCTGGCGCGATAGGTATCCACGGTTTTGGGGCTGATCTCCAGCCGGTCGGCGATGTCCTTGGCGCGCAGCCCGCTGACCAGATAGGAGAAGACCTCCATTTCGCGCGGGCTGAGGGCCGCCAGAGGATCTTCGGCGGCGCGGTCCGGCTTGGTAAACAGGCCGGCTCCGCGCAGCAGCGGTGACACGTACACGCCGCCCTCGCGGATGAAATTGAGGGCGTCCACGAGATGCCGGAAGGGACCGTCTTTCAAAAGGTAGGCATCGGCGCCCGCGCGCAGGGCCTCCATCACGCAGTTCTCCTCACGGCTGATGGAGAGGATCAGCAACTTGGTGGCGCATCCCGCGGTGCGCAGCCGGCGCACCACGTCCACACCGGTCATCACCGGCATGTGCAGATCCAGGATGGCGAAATCGGGTTCGAACGTGGCGATCGCCTGCAAGGCGGCTGCGCCATCGGGGCATTCCGCGATTACCTGCATGCCCGCTCCCGTACAGAGCGCCGCAAAACCTTCCCGCACGATGGCTTGATCGTCGGCCACGACTACCGTGGATTGGGGGGATTCCTGCATGCACACGCTCCTTCAGTCGGAACTGCCGGTGACCTCTCTTATTGGAACAGAAGCCTCCAGTGTAGTTCCATCCGGACCGCTGTGCACGGCAAAATCAGCGCCGATGGCGGAGGCCTGCTCGCGAATGGTGCGCAGCCCAAGTCCGCGGCTCAGGTTGGCCGGTGCATTCAGCAAGGCGGCTACGTCGAATCCTATTCCATTGTCATGCACGGTGAGCGCGAGCCGGTTACGGCGCGTCTCGAGCGACAGGCTGACGGAAGTGGCGCGGGAGTGCCGGGTGATGTTGGAAAGGGCCTCTTGCGCGGCGCGGTAGATTAGGATCTTAACCTCCAGTTCGGGTTCGGGAATTCCTGGAGCGATGGAAATGGCGGCCTGGGTGCGCTGTGGCAGGCCGCTCAGTTCCCAAAGCTGGCCGAGGGCGTCGGCCAGGCTCAAGCGCTGCCATTCGGGGGGATGCAGGCGTCGCGAAAGCGACCGCACCTGGTCGAGCGCCTGGCCTGCCAGCGCTGCTACGCGGTCCAGCGCCTGCCGGACGGCGGCGGGAGGCGAGGGCATCTGCGAATCGATGATTTCCAATTGCAGCCGGGTGGCCGCCAGCATCTGGCCGACTCCGGTGTGCAGATCACGCCCCAGCCGCTGGCGCTCCAGTTCAATCTGCTCCATCGCCTTCCGCCCCGCGCCGGGCTTCCGGTGGCGTGCTCGCCGGAGCAGTTTGCGCTCCACCTGCTGAAGCCGGAAGTAGCGCTGGATGAAACGATTCTGGAGACTGATCAGGCTCGTTGTGGCGGCCCTGTCGGAGGGCTGCGGAGCAGGCTCAGCTCGACCGGAAGAGGGCCCCATACTTCCCGCCGCTAGAGGTGCGGGCCGCCAAAACTGGCCAGGTCCGCTGCTCGGATTGATGGACGACAAAACCCGCCGGGGAACACACCCGGGCTCGGATCCCCACTGCAATCAGACGTCTCCTATTCCAGAGGATCTATCCTAGCCAGGATGACAGTATTTCAATCGAATCAGCGAGTAGTACACGTACCTGGTACGTTTCGCCGGTTATGGGAAGGTATATAGGAACATATAGACCGGATTAGACCGGATTGGCTGCTTGCATCGAACTCAGTAAAGTATTATAAGTAAAACACCGATGCAAAAGACGATAGATTACATTCCGGGAATTGCCCTATTCCTGGCGGGAGCGATCACCGGCGTTCTCGTCTCACGAAAGACGCCGGGGCAACCGGAAACCACGGAGAACGGGGCTTCCGGTGTAAGTGGCGCCGGCCCGCTAAGTTCCGCAGCGGCCCAGGAATTGAGGCGCTCCGTCAGTAATCTGGAAAGCCGGTTGGCCGCTCAGGAGACCGCCACGGCGGCACGCTTGGGGCAGATCGAATCGCGGCTTGAAGAGCACTCAGGGAAACTTGCGGCGATCCCCTCCACGTCTCAGATCGTTTCGGCCATGGAACAACTGCTTACCAAGACCATGGTCTCGCTGGACGATCGCCTCACTACCCAAGCGCACTCGATCGAGGTATTGAAAACCACCGTTTCCCAGACCGACAGCTTACTCGAGAAAGTACTGGAGTCGCTGGATTCGTTGCAAGCAAATGCGGAAACGTCGGGTGCGGCGGAGGACGGGCTTTTCAGCCGCGCGGTGTAGCTGTTCCGGCCCGATTTTGGTACCCCGTTTGCGGTGGATGAAGATTCAGGAGCTGCCGTGGATCTCGCGAAAGTCCTGGCCCAATTGCGTCTGGAGTTGGAGAATATCGATACGGCCATAGCCAGCCTGGAGCGGCTGGCCGCGCAGAAGCAGCGAGGCACGGCCGAAGCCCCGTCAGTGCCAAGGCGCCGGGGCAGGCCGCGCAAAGACGCCGGCCCGGCAGAGGACGCTCGCATGGCGATCGAGAAGCGGTCGGGCGGCAAGTGAGGGTCTACTCGGCGCGTAAGGCCTGCATGGGATCTCCCAAAGCGGCCCTCCAAGCCGGTCCCGAACTGGCCGCCAACCCAATCCCTAGCAACAGGATAGCGACACCCACGTAAGTTGCGGGGTCGCCGGCGCCGATCTCGTACAGGAGGCTCGCCAGCCAGCGCGACAGCATCAGCGCGGCAATCAGGCTGAGGGCCAGGCCGATCGCCAGCGGTTTCAGGGCATCCCCCAAGACCATCAAAGCCACCTGCCAGGGCCGGGCTCCCAAAGCCACCCGGATGCCCACCTCGCGCACCCTCCGGGCAGTGGTGTAGGCGACCACCCCGTACACTCCCGCCGCGGTCAGCAGCAAGGCCAGGGCGCCCAGCACGGAGAACACCCAGGCGGAAAAGCGTGGACGCCAGATGGAATCGTCCACCACATCCTGCATGGTCTCCACTTTGACCACCGGTTGGTTGGCGTCTACATCCCACACCGCCCGGCGCAGCGAGTTAACCAAGGTCAGCGGATCGCCGACTGTCCGCACCACCACCGTGGACATGAAAGCGCCGAAGAGCATCTGCTGGTAAGGAATGTACATTTCGCCCTTGGCCGGCTGGTCGTAACTCATCTGCGCCGAATCCTTGACCACTCCCACGATGGTCGGTAGAGTCCCCGGCCGGTCCTCGGGCAGGGGCAACCCCACCGGGTTGCGTTCGCCGAATAACTGGCGGGCCAGGTATTGGTTGACAATCACGACGCCGGGCGCGCCCGCCTGGTCGGCCTCTGTAAACGCGCGGCCGGCGAGCAGCGGAATGCCCATGGCGGCGAAATAGCCCGGGCTGATGTTGCGGGTGGCCAGCAGCAGGCGCTTGCCATCGAGGCCCTTGAAATCGACCGCTGTGTTAACTCCCGAAAGCGGCAGGTTATTGACGACCGCCACGGCCCGTATGCCGGGCACGCGGTTTATTCGTTGGAGTAAGTCGTGCAGGTAAGCCATCTGCCGCGGCTTAGTACTGTACTTACCAGTAGGCGCCCCGAACATGTTACCAATGGGTACTCGCAGCGTAAGTACGTGATCGGGATGAAAGCCGTGGTCGGATTGCTCAAGCCGGATCAAACTGCGAATCATCAGTCCCGAACCCACCAGCAGCAGAAAAGCAAAGGCCCCTTCCGCGGCGATTAACACGGCGAACAGGCGTGTGGACCGCTTCACCCCGCCGCCCGCCAACCCACCGCGCAACACCGCCTGCAAGTCGGTTTGGGAGGCCAGCAAAACCGGCGCCAGGCTGAACAGGCCGGACAGCGCCAGGCACAGGATGGCATTGAACGCCAGCACGCGTCCATCCAGCGAGGCGGCGCGCATGTGCGGAAGCACGATCGGCAGCGCGGCCAATCGCTTCACCAGAAACTGCAAGGCGAAGTGCGCCAGGGCGATTCCGGCGGCGCTCCCCGCCACCGCCAGCACCAGGCTTTCGGCCAGCCGCTGGCGCATCACGCGCCAGAATCCGGCGCCCAGCGAAGCAAGGATGGCCATTTCCTTCTGCCGTTCGACGGCGCGGCCGAGCAGCAGTCCGCCGGTGTCGGCGCAGGCGATCAGCAGGACCAGCCCCACCGCCGCCAGAACGAACAACAGAGTCAGTTGGTAACTGCGGGCCGGCTCATCGCGCCACGGCGTGACGGTGAATTGCAGGCCTGCATTGCCCTTGCGATCCTCCTGTTGCAACTGCTGGGCCAGGATTGCCAGAGCGCCGTGCGCCCGCTCCACCGGGACCCCCGGCTGAAGCAGCGCCGCCACCCGCATCAAGCCCCCGGAGCCGGCGTTGATGTGCAACGGGACCCACATTTCCGTATTGGCATCCGGGAACTCGAATTCCGGGGGCATCACGCCAACCACCGTATAAACGTCCGGCTCCACAACCAGGGAGCGTCCGATGACGCCCGGATCGGCGTGGAACATCCGCCGCCACAGCCGGTCGCTGAGCACCGCGGCGCGTGGCGCATTCTGCTCGTCGGACGGCGCCAGCGTGCGGCCCAACTGCGCGCGCACACCGAGCATCGCGAACAGCCCGGGCGAAACGCGCTGGACCGTCACCTGGTCCGGTTCGCCGGCGCCGGTGACCGTAAAGGTGTCGCGCTGAATGCCGGCGCTTTCCCGAAACAGGTCGCTCCGGTCGCGCCAGCGCAGGTAGTCGATCGCGGACAGGCCCGCAATCGGCCGGTCGTTCTTGGTCTCATCGACGCGCACCAGCCGGCCGGAGGCTTCGTACGGCCGCACGCGCAGAAGCACGGCATCGACAATGCTGAAGACGGCGGTATTGGCGCCGATGCCCAGCGCCAGAATCGCAACGACGATGGCGGTGAAGCGGGGATTTTTGCGCAGCCAGCGCAACGCCCATTGGAAATCGCGGACCATACTAATGAATTAGTATAGTCCAGCCGCGCGCCGCACGGTGCGTCCGGAACGCGGCCGGGGTAACGGGCCGGACAATCGAACCGGGTTGAAAACTAATCCGCTCCGATCCCGAAAGCCAGACCCGCCAGGGCCAGTTGGCAAGCCGCCCAGATCTGCTTCGGATCCTTATCCTTGCTGGAGTTGCACAGGGCGTTCAAAACTTCGCCCTGTTTGGTGTAAGCGTCCAGGGCCAGTTTGATTTTGGGATCCGTATTGAGTTTCCCTACCGCGATTACGGGCAATCCCACATTGTTGCGGATTTCCTGGCCATAAAACTTGGTCAAGGCGGCTAAATCGGTCTTCTGGATGCCGGCCAGCGTCTGGCGGGCCTTTTTGAGTTGGGCCTGAAGTTCGTGCATGGGATTGGCCAGCCGGTGATAGTTATTCTTGAGGTTCTCCAGATCGGTCAGTTCCTTCTGGAAGGCATGCTCCGCATCCTGCTGGTTTTTGGTCTGTTCGCCGGAATTCTTACCCTTGAACTTGGCAGGCTTGGCCTTTTTTAGTGCTTCTTCATACGTTTTCATGTCCTTCAGCAGCGCCTCGGCGGCAGTTACGCGGGCCGCGAAATCTTTGGCGTTCTTGGCCGCCTCGTCCTTCTTCTTCCAGCCATCCACACGCTCGCCCATGCTGAAGCTGCAGATTCCGTCCGGGATGCCGTACTTCTCTTTTATTTTTCGCCAATCGTCTCTCGAACTTAACAAAGGTTTGCTCCTTCCAGGTGCAACTTACACCTCGTGAGATTCCTTCCGGCATTTTACACGATGCTCCACTGCCCTGGGCGGCATTACAGTGGATTCGCGTGCGCCCGGCGCGGAACTCCTTCGGCGCCGGTGACCGTCCGCTCCCCGGAGCATTCGGCCGCGCGAGGCCGTTTGGCCGTGGCCACGATCATCCCACTATCGCACGCCCGGGCCGCGGGCGTACCCGGGTGGTGCGGGGGGCAGTGTGATTCGGTGTGATTCGGGCGCCTTTTTTGCTATAGTATCGACATATTTAGGAGTTTAAGAACTGTAACTATTTAAAAGAGAGGTGTCTGGTGAACTCCAAAAAAGATCCCGATCCCCCAGCGAAGCCGACTTCCGGATTTTCACGCCGCGGGTTTATGCGCGGCGTGGGCATCGGCGGCGGCGCGCTGGGGACCGGCCTGCTGGAAAAAAACGCCGGTGCGGGAACTACTCCCGCGAGCGTGGTGGGCCCCGGCGCGGTTCCCATTACGCTCCACATCAACGGTAAACCGGTCACTCTCACGGTGGAACCGCGGGTGACCCTGAGCAATGCCCTGCGGGAACACCTCGGCATGACCGGATCCAAGCGGGTTTGCGACCGCGGCACGTGCGGCGGCTGCACGGTCATCATGAACGGCAAGACCGTCTACAGTTGCTCGGTGCTGGCCATCGACGCGCAAGGCAAGAACATCGAAACCATCGAGGGCCTGGCGGCTCCGGGGCAACTGCACCCGATTTCGCAGGCCTTTTGGAACAACGACGGGCAGCAGTGCGGTTATTGCACGTCCGGATTCGTGATGGCCATGAAAGGCTTCCTGGACGAGCATCCCAACCCCACCGTGGAGGAAGTCAAACACGGGCTGGGAGGCAACCTGTGCCGCTGCGGGGCATATATGGGCATCCGCAAGGCCGCGATGGAAGCCGCCAAGGCGATCCAGCAGGGAGGGAAACATGGCTAATACCCCCGACTATAGCTGGCCGCCGATGGACCAGCGCAAGGTGATCGGCCAGCC
This sequence comes from Bryobacteraceae bacterium, assembly GCA_030038565.1. GTDB lineage: Bacteria > Acidobacteriota > Terriglobia > Bryobacterales > Bryobacteraceae > JOPF133. The sequence goes on along the minus strand of JASHSS010000159.1, from coordinate 35,657 downwards.
CTACAAGCGCGTGGATGGGCCGGCGAAGGCCAGCGGACGCGCCAAGTACTCTTCGGATTACCTTAGCCGGGATCTGTTGTTCGGCGCCTACCAAACCTGCCCGCACGCCCACGCGCGGGTGCTGAGCGTGGACACCAGCGAGGCGGAGAGCACCAAGGGCGTGATGGCCGTGCACGTGGCCGCTCCCGCCGGCACGGAGATACAGTGGGCCGGCGCGGAGATCGCGGCAGTGGCGGCCACCAGCACGGAGATCGCCTGGGACGCCGTGCGCAAGATCAAGGTGCAATACGAAGTCCTGCCGCACCTGGTAAACGAAACCGACCTGAGCAAGGCCGGAGCGCGCGCCAAGGCGGCGGGTGAAAGGCTCACCGGCGACCCGGACAAGGCCTTCCAGGAAGCCGAGGTGACTTCCGAGGGGCACTACGGAATTCCGGTGATCAACCACGTGTGCCTGGAGACCCACGGCTCGGTCACGCAGTGGAAGGGCCAGGGCGACGACTCGCAGCTACAGTGCTGGGTGTCCACGCAGGATGTGACGCACTACGCCGGCTCCCTGGCGCCCAACCTGAAAGTGCCGGCGGCCAATATTCATGTGCGGCAGGATCACGTGGGCGGAGGCTTCGGCAGCAAGTTCTCGCCGGATGCCTGGGGCGAGGTGGCCGCGCGGCTTTCCCAGAAGGCCGGCGGCAGGCCCGTCAAGCTGTTCCTCGACCGCGCCACAGACCAGAAAATCGCGGGAAACCGTCCGTCGGCTTACGGCTGGATCAAGATCGGCGGCAAGAGGGACGGCACCATCACGGCGTGGGAGTCGCGGACCTGGGGGACCGGCGGCTTCACCGGCGGCGGCTCGCCACCGCTGCCGTATATCATTACCGGCATTCCCAACCAGCGGATGAATCACACGGCGGTCTCCACCAACATCGGGCCTTCGCGGGCGTGGCGGGCTCCCAACAACCAGCAGGCGTCCTACATGACCTGCGGGGCGGTGGAAGATTTTGCGGCTAAGGCGGGACTGGATCCGCTGGAGGTCTTCAAGATCAACGCCCGCTACACCCCCGAGGCGCGGCGCGACACGTACCTGTTCCACTTCGACAAGGCGGCGGAACTGGCCGGCTGGAAGAAGCTGTGGCATCCGCGCGGCGAATCCGGTCCTGGACCGATGAAACGCGGGCTTGGCATAGGCTTCAACGCGTGGGCCGGTCTGGGCCATCAGAGCCAGTGCCGCGTGACGCTGCATGCCGATGGATCGGTGAACGTGGACATCGGCACCCAGGATCTGGGCACCGGAACGCGCACCATTATTCTCCAGGTGGCCGCCGAGACGCTGGGACTGCCGATCGGCGCCATCAAGCTGGCGATCGGTTCCAACGACCTGCCGCCGGACAGCGCTTCGGGCGGTTCCACGACGGTGGGCGGCGTTTCGTCTTCCACCCGCAAGGCCTCCATGAATGCGCTGGCCAAGCTGTATGAACTGGCGGCGCAGACGCTGGGCACGACAGCCGACCAACTGGAGGCCGCCGAGGGCCGCATCCGGGTGAAAGGCACTCCCGCGAAGAGCATTACCTGGCAGGCGGCCTGCCGCAGGATTCCCGCCAGCGGGGTGATCTCCGAGATAGGCGAAACCAATCCCCGCAATCCGATGGGGCTGATGGCGGGCGGCGTGGCCGGAGTGCAGATGGCGGATGTTTCGGTGGACATCGAGACCGGCGTGGTGAAGGTCAACCGCTACGTGGCGGTGCAGGATTGCGGGCTGATCATCAACCCGCGCCTGGCGGAGAGCGTGTGTTACGGCGCCATTTCGCAGGGCATCAGCACGGCGCTCTACGAGCAGCGCTTCATGGACGGCCAGACCGGGCGAATGCTGAACCCGAACATGGAGTTTTACAAGTTGGCCGGGATCGGGGACATCGGGGATATTGTGGTGCACCTGGATATCCGGCCGGAGAACGACAAGCGCGGCGTGGTGGGCCTGGGTGAACCGCCGGCGGTGGCGATTTGCGCCGCCATCGGCAATGCCGTGGCTAACGCCATCGGCGTGCGCGTGCCGAACATTCCCATGACGCCCGAGCACGTGCTGGCCGCGCTCGAAGGGAGGACCGTCTGATGCAAGCCTTCGAGTATGCCAATCCTTCCACGCTGCAGGAAGCGGTCGCGCTGCTCGCGCCGCAACGCGGCCAGACCGACGTGCTGGCCGGCGGCACGGACCTGATCAGCCTGATGAAGGACTACATCCACACCCCCAAGCGCCTGGTGAACATCAAGAACATCCAGGAACTGGAGGGCATCCGGGCATCCGCCGGCGGGCTGCGCATCGGCGCGCTGGTGACCATGGACGAACTGGCCAGGAATGCCGAGGTGCGGGCCTCGTACAAAGCCCTGGCGGACGCGGCCGCGGGCATTCCGAGCCCCCAGATCCGGCACATGGGAACGGTGGGCGGCGACCTCTGCCAGCGCCCGCGGTGCTGGTATTTCCGCGGCGGCTTCGGCCTGCTGGCGACGGACAACGGCAAGCCGCTGGTGCCGGATGGCGAGAACCATTATCACGCCATCTTCGGCGGAGGGCCGGCATATTTCGTGAGCGCCTCCAGCCTGGGTCCGGCGCTGGTGGCGATGGGCGCGCGGGTGAAGCTGGTTTCGGCCAAGGGCAGCCGCGAGGTTGCGGTGAAGAGCTTCTTCGTGGCGCCCAAGGACGAGAACACGCGCGAGATCGTGTTGCGGCCGGACGAAATCCTGAGCGAGATCCTGGTGCCCGCCCCGGCGGTACACAGCGCGACTTACGAAGTGCGGCAGAAGGAGGCGCTGGACTGGCCTCTGGCGGCGGCATCGGTGGCGCTCACCATGAAGGGCAGCGTCGTGGCCGGCGCCAAGGTGGTGATGGGCCACGTGGCGCCGATTCCGTGGGAGGCGGCGGCCGCCGAAAAAGCCCTGGCCGGCAAGACCATCACTGCGGCCTCGGCGGAAGCAGCCGGCAAGGCGGCGGTGGAAGACGCGCAGCCGCTCAGCCGGAACGCCTACAAGGTGCAACTGGCCTCGGTAGCGGTGAAACGCGCGCTGCTGGAGGCGGTGAAGGGAAAGGCGTAGCCATGGAAAGGCACGATTTGACGGAACCCGGCGCGAGCCGCTGCGAGAAGCTGCGCTGGAAGGGGATGTACATCGAGACGGTCTGGGACTCTACGGTCCAGCCCAGCAACGATCGATCCTTCTGGTGCCAGCACACTTATCAATGCCTCGGTCCGGATGGGAAGGCAGTCGATGAAATCGAGTGCAGCCCGGCCCGCGAGTGCTTCGTGGAGTTATGACGAAGGCATTCCCGGTCCTGCCGGCGCTCGCCTTGCTGGCGGCAGCCAGGCTCTTCGCCGGGAGCTACAAAGTCGAGACCATCGATAGTCCGCCGCCGGGAGTTCCCGCGGCTTATGCAGGGGTCCTGGGGCCGAAAGGCTACCGCGTGGCGGGGCCGGAAGGCGCCTGGGTGGAGATCTGGTTTCGCGCATCGATTCCCAAGAGCGCCAGGCCGGACGACGCCATTGTTTTCCCGATTGCGCAAGGCACGCTGCTCGGCGTGCTGCGCTTTCCGGGCCGCGGATACGACCGCCGCGGGCAGACCATCCAAGCCGGCCTGTACACCCTGCGCTACAGCGACTACCCGGTGGATGGCTCGCACCAGGGCGTGGCGCCGCAGCGCGACTTCGCCCTGCTGACGCCAATTGCGGCGGACCCGGACCCGGCCGCGCTTCCGGATTACCAGGCGTTGGTGACAATGAGCACCAAGGCATCCGGCACTTCGCATCCGGCGGTGTATTCGCTGGAGCAGCCGGCCGCGGGAGCGGCTTTTCCCTCAGTGACCGCAGAGGGAGATTCGGACCAGGTGCTGTATGTAAAGATCGGCGATCTCAGTCTCGGGATGATCGTGATCGGCAAGGTGCAGTAATACTCCGGCCGTCACTTGGCATCCCGCGGGGGAACGACCCACAGAAGCAGGTGGTGGCTCCAGTAGGATCCATCCTCCTGGCTGCCCACGGTGATTTCCTTGTCCGGCTTCCAATCGCCCATTTCGAAAGTATTGGAGACCACCCGCGCGCCGGGCCGCAATTCCGCGAGCAGCTTGGGGCGGAGTTTTAAGTTCACGCTGGTGAGCAGGAAGAGAGTCACCACGGTGGCGTCGTGAAGGTCGGCTTTGAAGAGATCGTTCTCCTCGAAGCGCACCAGGTTTTCCACACCGGCTTTGCGGGCGTTCTCACGGGCCTCCTTGATGCGCTGGGGATCGATGTCGATGCCCACGGCATGCGCGCCGAAGTCTTTGGCGGCCGCGACCACGATCCGGCCATCGCCGCAGCCGAGGTCGTAAACCACGTCGGTTTTCTTCACGTCGGCAAGCTTCAACATCGCGTGCACGCCTTCCGGGGTAGTGGGCACGTAGGGCACTTCGGGATGGAAGACCGGTTGATCGGTTTGGGCTACCAGGGCCGCGGTTGAAAGCAGGACGAGCGCACAGGACGCTCTTGGGAATCGCATAGGAAACCTCCCCTGGGCCTATTGTATAGCGGCCCGAATCAAGCGCCGGGTCGCCGGAAAAGGGCGATAGAATACGGACGGCCGGCAAGCGTCGCCGCAGGCGAGCCATCTGCTCGGCTCAGGCTTTCTTCAGCTTCGCCCCACCAGTTCGCGCAGCAGCCCGATGGCGGCGGCGATATCGTGCAAACGCGCGGGCTGGTCTTCGGTTTCGCGTTCCACGTTCAGCGGGCCGGTGAAGCCGATGTCTTTGAGCGTGGAGACGAATCGCGCCATCCCTACGGAGCCGTGGCCCAGTGGGCGTTCGGATCCCAGCGCGCCGGCGGCGCCGGCAGGCGGCCAGTCGCCATCCTTGCAATGCACCGAAGCCACGCGCGGCGCGAGCGTGCGCAGGGCCTCGATGGGGTCGCCGGTGCCGTAGAGAATCATGTTGGCGGGATCGAAATTGATGCGCAGATTGGGGCGGCCCACGTCATCCATGAAGCGCAGCAGGATTCGGGCGGGTTCCTGGCCGGTTTCCAGGGCGAAGGTCTGGCCGTGGAACGCGGCATGGTCCGCCACGCGGCGAACCACGTCGCGCACGGCGGCGTAATCGGGGTGGGCGCGGTCTTCGGGTACGAACCCGATGTGGCAGGCAATCGAGGGGACGCCCAGGCGCGCGGCGAAGTCGCTCACCTCCAGGGTGCGGCGCTCGCGCTCAGCGCGGGTCGCCGGCGGGATGAAACCGACGGTGCGCTGGACGGTGGGGATATCGGCGTAGCTTTCGCCCGCGTAGGCCGCGAACACGGTCACCAGGGTGAAGCCGGCGCGATCCAGATCCTGGCGCCAGGTTTCGGCCGCGGCAGGCGCCAGCGGCATCTCGCCGGGCAGGCCCAACTGGCCGCAGCGCACGCCCATGGCGGCAATTCCCTCAAGCGAATCTCTTTCGGCCCAGAACATCACTCCTGGTTCAAGCGGTTCCAAACGGTGCATCGATTTTCTCTCCATTCTCATGGCTGGCCTCGAGGAGCAGCAGCGTGAGGGCCACCGCGGCGGCCGATTCGCGCGGGGGGCAAAGCCGGGGCGCGCGGCCCGTCCGGCAGCAGTCTGCGAAATAAGCGATTTCGCCGGCGTACGCGGCGGCCGCGGCGTCGCCCGCACCGGTTTCGAGCGGGCGGGTTTCGTGGGCGCAGTAAAGCGTGGCGGGGCGCCCCATGGAGCTGTACTCGGCAGTAGCCCGCTCGAAGGTCACGGTGTATTCCATGCGAAAAGGGAATGCCCCGGGATGCTGCCAGCCGCCGGAGATGTGCGCCACCATGCCGGGGTAGTAGAGTTGCGCGTCCAGCAGGCTGGAGCCGGCAATGGCATCCACGTGTTCCACAGCGGCCACGCCCGAAGGCGGGCCGAAAAGATGCAGGCACATATCCACATCGTGGATCAGCAGGTCGAAGGCGCCTCCGCCGCTGAGCGCGGGATCTTTGAGCCAGGGCCCCCAGGCGGGCACGGCCGCGCGACGCTCGAAACGGGCGTGGCGCACGGGGCCGAACTGGTTAGCCACGAGCGTCTCGCGGAGCGCCACATACGCCGGCCAGAAGCGCAGCACCTGGGCGGTCATGAGAATGCGGCCCTGGCGCTCGGCTTCCGCGGCCATGGCTTCGGCGCTCGCGAGATCCAGCGCCATGGGCTTTTCCACCAGCACGTGCTTACCGGCGCGCAGCGCATCGATCGCCACGCGGGCGTGCAGATGCGTGGGCAGGCAGATATCCACGGCGTCAATGGAGGCATCCGCCAGGGCCGCTTCGAGCGTCAGGCAGCCAACGCCCGCGGGCAGTTTGGGGGCATCGCGCGCAGCATTGCGGGTGACCACGCCCGCCAGGCGCGCGCCGGGCGCCGCGCGGAGCGCCTCCAGATGCGTGGCGCCCATGAAGCCGAAGCCGATGATAGCGATGTTCACCGCTACTTATTGTAAGTGCAGGCGGGTGCGGTTGGGCAGGTTTTGTTGGGCCGCGGTTACGCCAACCGGCGGCTGGCGCAGGATGCCGTCGAGCAATGCGGGGATTTCGAAAACGGCGTCATTGCGGGTGGCGGCGGCGGCCTGCCGGTAGCGCGGGTATTCGTCGGGCGAAAGGAGCTGGCGCACCGCGCCGGCGATCCCCGAGAAGCTGCCGATGACCAGGCCGGCGCCCTGCTCCAGAAGCCAGTCCGCGTTGTAGCGCTCGTGCGCCAGAGTCCAGGCGTTGCGCTCGACGATGGCCGGCAGGTGCATGGCCAGGGCTTCGCTCAGGCAGCCGGGGCCGGGTTTGCCGATGAAGTAATCGGCCAACGACATGTAGTAGGGAATTTCGCGCGTGAAGCCTTCGACGAACAGGGGAATGCGGTGCGGCATGGCGCGCAATTCGCGGGCGACTTCCGGGTGACGGCCGCAGAGCAGGATCAACTGCGTTTCGACCGGCGAGCGATCGATCGCGCGGGCGATCTTCACCATTTCCATGGAGCCTTGGCCGCCGAACAGCACCAGGCCGGTGGGCAAATCGGGGCGGAGACCCAGGCGGATGCGTTCTGCGGCGCGGTCCACCGGCAGCGGCTCGTAGAACCGCGGGTTGAGGATCATTCCGGAGACGCGCAGGATGCGCGAGGGAGGCAATCCGATGTCCCGCGCCTGCCCGGCGGCGCGCGCCGATCCGCAGACTACGTACTGGTCCTGCGGCTCGATCCAGAAGTGCGGCGGATGATCGGCGATATCGGTCAGGATGGTCACCAGCGGCGGCGCGCCCCCGCGGCCCATCGCGATCCGGTCCAGAGCCTGGCGAATGGCTCGGTTGTAGTGCGGTATCAGCGACACCACCATATCGGGCGGAGAGGCGCTCCAGTGGCTGGTGAGCACGCGGACCTCGTCGCGGTGAAACAGCCGGATCATGGCGTGCATCACGGGGATGATCTGCTCCGTGCCGAGAGTCCAGCCGCGGCGCAGCATGATGTTGTAGATTTCCTGAAACTGGATCCCGGTGGACTTGCGGATCACGTCGATCGAATTCAGCAGGTCCTGGATCGAGAGCATGCGCAGTTCCCAGGGCCGCTGCTGGCGGCGAATCACTTCCATCAGGGCCGTGGCCGCGGCGCGGTGGCCTCCGCCGGAATCGATGTAGATGAAGTCCAGGATCGGCTTCAATTCCGACGGTCTCCCGAATGAGCCGCCAGCGGCGCGCCAAACGCTCCGGCGGCGGGGGTGGCGATGACGGTCCCGGCGCACGATCCCTGCCCGGACCCGCTGCGAGCGGTGATGCCGGCCGGCTGAAAGGCGGCCATCACCGGACGACCGATCCAGCACTGGTGCGGCGCGACACCCAGAATCCAGGCAATGGTGGCGGCCGTGTCGAAGGTGTAAACCGCCGCCACGAGACGTCCGGCGGCCACGTCGGGGCCGTGCAGAATCCACGGAATCAGGATTTCCTCGAGCGAATTCTTGCCGTGATTGCGCCCTTTGCCGCCATGGTCGGAGGTGACCAGCAGAAAGGTGGATTCGCCCACAGGGGTTTCCTGGAGCATATCGAGCACCTGGCCCAGCAGTGCGTCGTCGTTCTCCACCTCCCGCAGGTACTCCCGGCTGGACCAGCCCGAGGCGTGCCCGGCATGGTCCACGTTGTCGAGTTGCAGGAACATCAGTTCGGGGTGTTTCTCGCGCCAGTAGCGTAGGGCGGCCTCGACGGTTCTGGGGGCGCCGTGCTCATGCCGGAGCACATCCGGAGCCGATTTCTCGACCAGGTTGGCGAAACCCGGCCAATCGTGGAAGATGGCGATATCGGCGGCCGGGCGTTCGTGGCGCAGAACCTCGAAAACGGTGGGAAAAATGCCCGCCTCGTCGCGGCAGACCGGTTCCAGTTCGGCCATGGGCTTGAGGTAGCCGTTGGAGGTGATGCCGTGCTGCTCCGGACCGGCGCCGTCGATCATGGACGACCAGTTGGGACTGCTCAGCGTGGGCATGACGCCGCGGGCTTCCAAGGTCCATGCGGAATCCTGCATCATTTGGTGTAGACGTGGCGCGTGGGCGCGGTTGACCCCGTCGACGCTCAGCCCGTCGATCCCGAAGACGATCACGTGTTGGGCGTTCGCGGCCATCGCGGAATAGAGAAACAGGGTTGCGATTCTTCCCATCGGTTACCCTTGTGATACCACCGGCGGGAACGCAGTTCGGTTACAGATCCGATAAGATTCGGTTTCCGGAACGAGAGAGCAGCCCGGGAATCCCGCGAACCGGTAATCAGATTTCGGTACCCGGTTTCAGCTTAGCGCAGCCGTGAACGGCTGGACCCCCGTTATACCGATCGCGCAACACACGGGGGAGACGCATGCCCGAATGGACACCACGGACGTGGAAGCCGGCTGCGCAATCCAGTTTGCCGGAGGCCGCGTCGGAAACTGCCGCCTAAATTGCATATCGTCGACGCGCGCCTCCGCGAGGCGCTCACCGGTGGTCCTGGAGGCGCAGTCTCGCCGGTGTGACCGTGGATTCACGATCCGTCACGCTACCGGGCCGCTGGCCCGCCCCCGCATGCTTCGCCCGGGATGCCGCCGCAAAATTCATACTCTTTTCATCGCCCTGAAACGCCCACGGCGCGAGGCTGAATCGAGACGCCCGATGTCATGCAAGCTGAATTAGAAAGGCCCGCCGCGCTTTCGGTTTCGCGGCTCCTCGGTGAGCCTTTGCGAAGCATTCTGAACCCCATGGAGCCGGCGATCCAGAAGCTTTTCTGGTTCGACCGGTTGTGGGAGGCTTACCGGTGCGCGCGCGCAGCCGGCCATCCGGCGGAAACCCTGGAGAGGCTGCTGGCGTTGTTGGGCATCACCTGGCGACTGGACAGCGCGGAAATCCAGCACATCCCGCGCACCGGCGGGGTGCTGGCCGTGGCCAATCATCCGTTTGGATTATTGGAGGGCGCCATCCTGGCGGTGGTGTTGCCGAAGATCCGGCCGGATGTCCGGATTCTGGCGAACTCCCTGCTGGCAGGCATTCCGGAGTTGGCGGAGCGCTGTATTTTCATCGATCCGTTCGGCCGCAAGGGCACCATTGGGGGAAATGCCGCGGCGCTCCGCGAGTGCCGCGCGTGGATGGCTGCGGGCGGCCTGCTGGCCACGTTTCCGGCCGGCGAAGTGGCCCACGTGGATTTCAGAACCGGCGCGGTGGCCGATCCGCCGTGGCATCCTTCCATCGCGCGGGTGGCGCAGCGCGCCGGAGCCGCGGCGGTGCCCATCTTCTTCGCCGGGGCTAACGGCATGGGATTTCAGCTGGCAGGGGCGGTGCATCCCAGCCTGCGGACGGCCAGTCTGCCGCGCGAACTGCTGAACAAGCGAGGCCACCGGGTGGAAATCCGCATCGGCCGCCCGGTGGCGCCCGCCACGCTCGAATGCTTCGAGAGCGGCCGCCAGGCGATCGAGTATCTGCGCTGCCGCACCTACCTTTTGGAAACGGGCGGGCACGCCGCGGCGAACCGCTTTCACCCCCTGCTGATGTTCCCGCGCAAAGCTCCTATCGCCGCCCCCGCCCCGCCCGCCGAAGTCGCGCGCGACATCGCAGCCTTGCCTGCCGGCCGAATCCTCGCGGAAGCGGGCGACCTGGCGGTCTTTCTGGGCGCGGCCGGCGAATTCCCAGCGGTGTTGCGCGAAATCGGCCGCCTCCGCGAGATCGCCTTTCGCGGCGTGGGCGAGGGCACCGGCCGTGCCATCGACCTGGACCGGTTCGACCGCTATTACCAGCACCTGGTGCTGTGGAACCGCGCCGCTGGCGAGGTGGTGGGCGCCTACCGGCTGGGGCCGACCCCCGATATTCTGCCGCGCCATGGCATTCGCGGCCTCTACACCAGCACGCTTTTCCGGTTTCGCGCGGACCTGTTCGACCGCATCGGACCGGCGCTCGAACTGGGGCGTTCATTCATCCGCCCGGAATACCAGAAGCAGTACGCGCCGCTGCTGCTGCTGTGGAAGGGCATCGGGCGCTACGCCGGCGCGCGCCCGGAATGCGCCACGCTGTTCGGCGGCGTCACCATCAGCGGCGCCTACCACCCGGTGTCACAGCACCTGATGGTGCAATTTCTGGAGAAGCGCCGGGCCGGCGAACTGGCGCCGCTGGTCGCGCCGCGGCGCCCCTATCGCCCCGCCGGGCGCGTATTCCGCCGCACCGGGGTGGTGACGCGCGTACCCGGTGACCTGGACGAACTCTCGGGCCTGATCGCCGAAATGGAATCCGATGGCAAGGGCATTCCGATCCTGGTGAAGCAGTACCTCAAGACCGGCGGACGCCTTCTGGCGTTCAACGTGGACCGCGGCTTTTCCGACGCCCTCGATGCGCTCATCATGGTGGATCTGCGTACCGCTCCGGCGGCCACCCTGGAACGCTTCATGGGCAAGCCCGCGGCCGCCGCTTTCGCCGCCTGGCACGCGGCCCGGAAGTGACCCTGCGGCTCGCGCTTTTGGCGCTGTGGGTGCTGGCGCCGCCGGCCGCCTGGGCGCTGACCCCTGCGGAGAACCTGATCGCCAAAGGCCACTGGAAGCGCGCCCGCGCGATCGTGGAAGCGCGCTACCGCGAGGCCCCCGACGATCCGCTGGCGAACTTTCTTCTGTCGCAGATCCGCAATGCCTTCGGCGACCGCCAAACGCCGCCCAGGCTGGCCGAAAGGGCCGTCGCACTGGCGCCCCAGGTAGCCAGGTACCACCGCCAGATGGCCGAGGTGATTGGAGTGATGGCGCAGCAGGCCAATGTGGTCCGGCAACTGCTGCTGGCGCGGCGGTTCCAGCGCGAGATCGATACCGCCCTGGCGCTCGATCCGGCCGACGTGCAGGCGCTCCGCGACCAGCTGGAGTTCTACCTGCTAGCCCCGGGAATTGCCGGCGGCGACCAGGAGAAGGCCCGCTCGACCGCCGCGCGCATCGCCGCCATCGATCGCCCGGAAGGCTGGCTGGCGGAAGCCCGGTTGGCGGAATACCGCAAGGAGAGCAGCCGGATTGAGGACTTGCTGAGAAAAGCCGTCGAGGCGGGGCCGGCCAGTTTCCGCGCGCGCGAAGCGCTGGCGGCTTACGAGCTTGCGCCTCAACACCTGAACCTGGACCTGGCCGCGCAGCAGGGCCGCGATGCGATTGCCCTGGACCCGGGCCGCGTGGCGGGCTACTCCATCCTGGCGGAGGTGTATGCCGCGCGCCGTTCCTGGGGCGAACTCGATGCGCTCCTGGAAGCCGCCCAGAGCCATGTCCCCGACGATCTGACCCCCTACTATCGCGCCGCGGACCGCTTGCTCGCCGCCGGCCACGACGCGGCGCGCGCCGCGAGGTACCTGGCGGAGTACTGCAGCCAGGAACCCGAGGGCAATCAGCCCACACGGGCCGAGGCGCAAGCCAGGCTGGCGGAGGCCACGCGGGCGGCCGCCCCGGCCAGCCGCGACCGGTAGGGTTGGCGCGGAGCGGGGACGCTGGCCGCCGCCGAACTTCTCGGCCAGGACGCCGCTCGCATCGCCGATTTCACCGCCGCCGCACAGATCGCTTTGTTGCCGCCTGTCCGACGGCTTCCGGTGTGGTTATCTGGGGGCCATACGCTCGATGTGACGGGGGCCAGGCCGGCGGCGCCCTATTCCCGGTTCCGCGCGGACCTGTTCGACCGCATCGGACCGGCGCTCGGACTGGGGCGCTCGTTCATCCGCCCGGAATACCAGAAGCAGTACGCGCCGCTGCTGCTGCCGTCGAAGAGCATCGGGCGCTACGCCGGCGCGCGCCCGGAATGCGCCACGCTGTTCGGCGGCGTCACCATCAGCGGCGCCTATCAATACATGTGGTGGTCTTCCTCGATCGAGTGAACCAAACTGAGCCTTACATCGGAGGCTGTCTGCTGGGCTACACCTTGGCGCACGGGATCACGCATGTTTTGGCAGCCATAGTCCGACACTCCCAAAGGTAGGATCATGAAGGCATACTGGGGTGCGGATGACCACGTGAAGATGCAATAAGGGAAGCTCGGCTTCGCACCGGAGGATGTCAAGTTGATTCGTCTAGGCGAACCGGAATCCCGCGGAGTGACCTTAATATCTGGCGCTCAGATGCAATAGCGCCTCACCACGAGTCAGCGACGTTCTCGGTCGAGAGACCGCGGTGAAGTTACGGAGGAGATGGGCCCGTAGGCTGATCCGCGAAAGTGCAAACCGCGCCTCTAGAGCGCGTCAGCAAACCGCTACCCTAAACTGCTCCTTTGGAAGACGGCAAGGCGGGCACCTATTGCGCGAAGATCTCTGAAAGCGCTCGTCCCACGGACCCTGCGGGCGTCTCGATCGCCAGCAGTGTTGCCAGTGTCGGAGCTACGTCGTTGATCGTAACAGGCTCGTCGTAACGCCCGGGACGGATCGTGGCCCCTAGAAATGCGACCGGCACGTGAGTGTCATAGCCGAAGGGCGTACTGTGCGAAGCGCCTGAGGAACCGGTGATCCAATAAGGATCCAGCACCACTTCTATATCCGGACTACGCTGAGCGAAGAAGCCGTTCAGCACCCGCCGCCCTATGGAATCGTCCTGGAACTGACCGTTGAGCAACTGCTCGCGAGTATAGACGCGAAATACTTGGGGCAGCGTCATGGCAGCGTTCGCGGCCACACGGTCTACTTCGGCGCGGTCGAGTTTCTTCGATTCGATCTCTTCCAGGTTCAGGTACAAACCCGTTTCGCCGGCGTTCGTCACCCACTTGGCATCGCCATACCGCTTGCCGAGAGCGGCTTCGACAGCCTTTTCTATTGGGTGTCCGGTCAACCGTCCGCCAGGCATCTTGAGGGTGGCGTTGGCTTCCGGGGTCGGCGCTACTCCATGATCGGCGCTGACCACGAGAACATAGCCGTCCGATCCGACCTGTCGATCGAGCGCGGCGATCAGCCTTCCAAGTACACGGTCGGAGGTCACGCACATTTCGTGCACCTCGTGCGAATCGGGCCCGTATTGGTGACCCACCACATCGTTGGAAGAGAAGCTGAGGGCCATCAGGTCGGTGGCGTCATGTCTGCCGAGTTGTTCCGCTTCGATGGCACGCTCGGCGAAGTGTTCCATCAAGTCGTTGCCGAACGGACTGGCGGTTACCGCTTCGCATAGTTTTCCGCCGGATGCTGGAAGCGTATGGCCGAGCCATTTCTCCCCGGCGTAAGCCTGGCATGGATGGGACGCGTTGAAATCGCGCACCCAGGCAGGCAGTTGGCTCAGGTAATAGTCGCTGGTGACGAATCCGCCGGTGGAATCGAGGAACCAATAGGCAGCGTCAGCGGAGTGCCCGGCCGGCAAAATGGCGGCCCGGTCCTTGTGCGAGATTCCGATCACGTGCGACTTCCCGCCGCTAGCTTTGCGCAACTCATCACCCACCGTGTCCACGAGCAATCTCCGCGGGGACGAACCCTCCCCGTCGCTTCCCACCAGCTTCGTACCGCTATCGACCACACTTGTGACTGACTTTCCCTCGGTGCGGTCGTACCAGGAGTTCCCGACAATGCCGCTGATGGCAGGTGTCGCACCGGTGAGATACGTGCTATGCCCCACCGCAGTCACAGTCGGATAGTGCTCATACCGCGCATTGCTGAACACGGCCCCCTGCGTCCACAAGCGGTCGAATCCGGCATGGTATTCAGTGCGGAAACGCGTCAGATAATCGTATCGGAATTGATCGAAGATCACCGCCACCACAAGCTTTGGCCTTCTGGGTGCGGCGGAGCTTACCAGCAAACACAGCAAAACAAGAACAAGAATACGTTTCATGTGAATGGTTATCCTAGCACGCATGTTTAAAGGCTCCCCCAGCATCAAATCAGTGAAAGTTGTCGAGCAGGATTTCGCTTGCAGTAATCCCTGGTCCGGCCACGACGATGACGGCTGTCGAGAGCATCAACCGCCTTATAAGCGGCAAGCTTCCGGTCACCCGATTGATCACGGGAAGATTCGAGGCAGCGCTCGCGGCCGAGGTGACGATCGTCGCCAAACCGGCGATGTATGCCGACGTTTCGCCATGAGCCGCCAGCAATGCCGCCGCGGCAGTGGTGCTCGCGCTGCTCACAAGTCCCCCAATAGAAGGGCGCCCGCCACTTTGATCGCCAGTAACAATTCTCCAAAGGACAACACTTTGCGGATCGAGACCGGCGAGGAGAGCTTCAGATCGTGGTTCAATTCCGCCGATGAGTGGCTGAACCACCCCAGTGCGAAGGCGCCGCCACTCATTACCGCGATTGGAAGAACCGCAATCCCGGCGGCTACTGTTGCGCTGCTGTTGACCAATCCACCGAGGACTGCTGTAAAAAGAAGGCCGCCGCCACCATACAACCGCAGCAGCACACAATTTGCGAACCCGATCGCAGCGATCGCGACCAAGGTAATCCAGGATCCCAGCGGATTGATCAGTTTCCATGCGTCTATGAAGCGATCAGGCATCAGCGGATAAATCACAAACGATCAGGCCCAGCAGGATCGCACTCCGGATTTCCCCAGGACGCAAGGCGCCGGCGAAGCTGCTTAGCCCGGATTGCAGCGAAACCGACGTGGTGATTTCCAGCGTCCTCTGCAACCGTAAAGTCCGGATGTTGACCAGCAATATCACCACGCCGACCGCTGCCAGGGCGGCAAGCGCAAACGTCCCGGAAATCATCGCGCTCAGCGTTCCGAGCAGCGCGGTGAGAGCGAATGTGCGCACTCCCAGGTCTTTGCGCGACCATTCCCGTTCGAAACCCGCGAGAAGACCGACGCCAAGAAACGCGGCCAGTTTCTTCAGCGGCATCCGGAGGAATGAAACGCTCTCCCAGCATCGGCGCCGACGGCCGTTCAACTATGTGAATCCGGACGCATGGGCAGGAACAGCGGGCGGAAAAGGTCCATCAAGACCAGCCCCCGGTAAACTGATCCGAAATGACGATCCCTCGCCGAGTTTGCTTTCCAGCGTCAGCGTGCCGCCGTGCGCCTCGACGGCCCACTTGGCAATCGCGAGGCCCAGACCCGCGCCGCCTGATTCGCGCCAGCGCGCTTTGTCCACGCGGTAGAACCGGTCGAAGACTTTTTGATGGTCCTCGGCAGGTATACCCGGCCCGTGATCCTGAATCTCCACCAACACCCTGCCGTCATCGCGTCGTACATGCAGGGCGATGGTCTCTCCAACCGGCGAGTACTTCACGGCATTGTGAAGGATATTGACCAGAGCCTGCCGCAAGAACAGGCGATCGCCTTCCGCCTGGGCCGTCTCATCGCCGTCCAGAGTAAGCCGCTGCGATTTCTCCTCCATCAGAATCTCGAAAAGCCCCGCCGCCTCGCGCGCCAGAGCCATCACCGGGACTGCGGCCTTATGAAGCTGCAGGTGGCCGGAATCCGCACGCGAGATGGTCAACAGGTTGTCGATCAGCGAACTGAGCCGGTTGACCTCCTCCAGCATGCTCCCGATGATGTCGCGATACTCCTCGCGCGAGCCATCCTTTTGCAAGCCGACCTCACCGACACTGCGGATCATGGCCAGCGGCGTCCGCAATTCATGCGAAGCGTCCGATGTAAAGCGCCGAAGCTGCTCGAAAGCCCGCTCCAGCCGCGCCAGGGTTTCGTTGAAGACGCGCGCCAGTTGTCCGAGTTCATCGTCAGTATCATCGTCCGGCAGGCGCGCGTCCAGCCGCTCGGCGGTGATCTCCTCGGCGTGCCGCGCCATCCTTTCGATCGGTTTCAACGCGCGCCACGCCAGGACGTAGCCCGCAACCCCCGCCGTGAGCAACACGACTGGCAAGACGAGCAGCGAAGCCAGTAATAACTCGTCCAGTCCTGCGTATAGCGGCTCTTCACTGTGGGCCAGCCGAATGAGCAAGGCTCGCCCATCGAGCGAATGCACGCGGCTCACCAGGCGCAGGCGCGTTCCATCGGAGAGCCGCGCAGTCCTCTGCGAATATCCGCCCACACCCTCGCCGGCGAAAGGCGCTCCGCCGAGTGGGCGGCGCCCCAACTTTTCATTGCGGAACAAAACCGCGCCCTCCGGCGAAAGCACCTCCACATACCGGTCGATCACTTCCTTTGATTCGGGATGGTTGTGGTAGTTCTCGCGCATTTGCAGTGCGCCTGCGGCATCGAAGTAGAACAGGCCCTCCACGGTTTCGATTTCCTCGATGGCGAAGCGATCGACTTGGCTGCGCAGTTGGAGAAACAGGAGCGTGCAGGTTCCAGCCCAACCGAGCGCCAGCAGAGCCGCCAGTACGGAGACGTACCAGAACGTCAAGCGGGCGCGCAGATGTGTGGGCCGCAGCCGCATCAGGTCTCGTTGCCCTCTCGAAGGACGAAGCCGACGCCGCGCACGGTGTGCAACAGGCGGTGCTCCGATTGCCCATCGACCTTGCGGCGCAGACGCACCATTTGCGCATCGATGACGTTATCGAGCGGAGTCTGCCGGGCGGTCTCCTTCCATACATCGCGCGCCAGCATTTCGCGCGAAACCACCCGCCCATTGTTCGAAAAGAAGTATTCCAGCAGATCGAATTCGCGCGCGGTCAGGTCGAGCTTCTGGCCGGCCCGAACCACCAGACGCTGCGCGAGGTCCATTTCGAGGTCCGCCAGTTTCAAGCGCGCGGAAGAAACCGGCTGGCCTCTGCGCAAGAGCATGCGGATGCGCGCCAGCAACTCGGGAAAAGCGAACGGCTTTACCAGGTAATCGTCTGCGCCGAGATCGAGGCCGCGCACACGATCTTCCACCGCATCGCGCGAAGTGAGCAGCAGCACCGGGGTTCTCACGCCGCGCCGCCGCAGCGTAGCAAGAATCTCGAACCCGTCGTGGCCGGGCAGCATAACGTCCAGAATCGCCAGATCGAAAGCTTGCGCTTGAATCAGGTAAAAGCCCTCTTCGCCGGTATAGGCAACGCGGACCGTGTAGCCGTCGGCTTCCAGGCCGTCTTGCAGGGCCTGCGCCATTTTCCGTTCGTCCTCGACCACAAGGATGTTCACGATTTCATTTATAGGAGCGCCGAAGGGTTTTTGCAACTGACACGATCCTGATATTTTCCTGACATTCCGGCGGCTCAAGATATCAGCAAGTCTTCAGGAGAAAAGCTCCTCTTCCGATGCTACAACCGAAACAGAAGCGATGCTGCACCCCGGTCCTGCTAAGAAAGTCACGATTCACCTGAACGAAGACACCAGCTCCCGAAGCGATTTCCTGAGCCGCGAGATTCTCGCCTTGCTGCTCCGTGAAGGAGTGGCGGGAGCTACGCTGCTGCGGCCCGAAACAGGCTTCGGCTCGCATCATCGCTTACACGACGATACCGGCATCCATTCGCCGGGGCACATGCCGCTGCGGATCGAGTTTATCGACGAGCAGCGAAATCTCGATCGTTTTCTTCCGGCGCTGATCGAGCTGGTAACCGACGGTCTCATCGAAGCTCATGAAACCGTGGTTCTGAAGGCCACAACCGGAACGGCCCAATGAAGAGCCGGCCTGCCTATGCGTGGCGCTCGGTTGGGTTGGCTTGCGCGGCTGCGTTTGGCGCTGCATGGGCGCAACCTCCACTCTCGCTTTCCGAGGCCGAGCAGACCGCGCTGCGCAATCATCCGCGCATCGCCGCCGCGCAGTTCCAGGCGCAGGCGAACGGATTCGCCGTTCAGGAAATCCGATCGGCGTACCTGCCAACCGTCAACGTGAATGTCACCGGCGCCGGCTCGGATCGCGGAGCGGTGCTGTCTGCGGGCGCGGTCACCACTTCGAGCTTGTACAGCCGCGGTTCGTCCGGGTTCATGGCGAACCAACTGATCGCGGATTTCGGGCGCACTTCCAACCTCGAACGAAGCGCGCGGCTGCGCACCGCTTCTGCGGATAGCCAGGTAGTCAGCACGCGCGCCGAGGTGCTCCTCGAAGTGCGGCAGACGTATTACCAGGCGCTCGCGGCGGAGTCAGTGCTGAAGGTGGCGCGAGCCACGCTCGACCTCCGCCGGCTTACGTTGCGGCAGGTAACGGCTCTGGCCCAAAGCGCTCTACGCTCCACGCTCGACGTGAGCTTCGCGCAAGTAAACGTGTCGCAGGCGGAGTTGGACTTGAACCGCGCCGAGGACCAGGCCAGGGCCAGCCACGCGGAATTATCGGCTGCGATGGGCTATTCCGGCGACCAGCCATACTCGATCACGGACGAGCCTCTGCCCGAAGCGCTCAGCCCGGATGTGAACGAAATGATCGCAGAGGCCATGCGCCGGCGCCCCGATTTGAACGCGCTCGAATACAATCGCGAAGCTCTCGAAAGCTACGCCGAAGCCGAGAAAGACTTGCGTAATCCCTCGGTCAATGCGATTGCCGTGGCCGGCGCCGCGCCGGTTCGCGACGATCGCCTGCCCCGCACCTACAGCGCCGCCGCGGTCAACATCAGCATCCCGGTGTTGAACGGCGGTCTCTTCAAGGCACGGCGGGAAGAAGCCGAATCGGACGCGGCAGCAGCTCACAAAACCGCCGACGATCTGGCCGTGAGGATCGCCCGCGACGTGCGGGTCGCGTGGTTCGAAGCTCATGACGCATTTCTTCGTCTCGACGTGACCGCGCGTCTGGTGGCGCAGGCGAATGAATCGCTGCGGCTGGCGCAGGCGCGCTACGATGCCGCGCTGGGCAGCATAGTGGAGCTGAACCAGGCACAGTTGAACCAGACCTCGGCCGAGATTGCCGCGGCGTCCGCCAAGTACGAATACCTGAGCCGCCGCGCGGCACTCGACTACCAAACGGGAGTTCTGCGATGAAGAACCTGGTACGGAATTCGCGGACGATTGCCATATCGGCCGCCGCTGTCTCCCTTCTGCCACTCACATCATGCTCGCGCGGCGGGGCGACGACGGCTCTCCCCCCCGGCGAACTGCGCACCGTGGCGGTCGCCAAAGCCGGCCGCGCGGACCTTTCTTCGGGCCTCGTGCTGACGGCCGAGTTCGAACCGTTCGAAGAAGTCGACGTGATGGCCAAAGTGTCCGGGTACATTCGCGAAATCAAAGTCGATATCGGCGATCGCGTGCGCGAGGGGCAACTGCTCGCCACTCTCGAAATCCCCGAGATGCAAGACGACCTCGCGCGAGCGTCGGCGGCCATCGAGGAAGCGGGCGCGGAATTGGCCACGGCGCGCGACGACGTGCAGCGGGCCGAATCGGCTCACGACCTCGCGCACCTTTCGTACTCGCGGATCCTGAATGTTTCGAAGCGCGAGCCGGGCCTCGTGCCGCAACAGGAAGTGGATGAAGGCCACTCGCGGGACCTCGTATCTGAGGCGCAGGTCTCTGCCGCGAAATCACATGTCGCCGCGTGCCAGCAGCGCATCCGCGTGGCGCAGGCCGAACAGTCGCGGCTCAAAACGCTCTTGCAGTATGCCACCATCACCGCGCCGTTCACCGGCGTGATCACCAAGCGTTACGCCAACACCGGCTCGTTAATCCAAGCCGGAACTTCCTCGCAAACGCAAGCCATGCCGGTGGTCCGGCTTTCGCGCAACGGCCTGCTGCGGCTGGCGCTGCCGGTTCCGGAATCGGCGGTCCCGCTGGTTCGCCTGGGCGAGCCAGTGGAGGTCAAAGTCGGGGCTCTCCATCGGAGCTTCCCGGGCCGGGTGGCGCGCTTCGCCGACAAGGTGGACGCCTCGACACGCACGATGAAAACCGAAGTTGATGTGCCCAACTCCAATCTGGAACTGGTGGCGGGTATGTATGCGGAAGTGGACCTGATGACGGAGCAACGCAAACACGTCCTCTCGGTGCCTGTGGAAGCCGTGGATTCGAGCGGCGGAGTTTCGCGCGTGTTCACCGTCACGCCTTCGGGCGCGATCGACATCGTTCCGGTGGTGCTAGGCCTCGAAAACGCGCAGCGCATCGAGATCCGCTCTGGCCATCTGGCCGATGGCGATTCGGTCATTGTCGGATCGCGCGCCGGATTGAAACAGGGCGAGCGCGTCCAGCCCGTCCTTTCCGCGGAATTCACGAGGCCCTGACTGGTATGTCGCGATTCGCCATTCAAACGCCTTACCTGATCGTAGTGGCCTGCCTCATCGTGGCCATTCTGGGCGCGGTCAGCGTGGTCCAGATGCCGGTGGACATGTTTCCGGCGATGAATATCCCGGTGGTGGTGGTGGCCACGTTTTATTCGGGCATGCCGCCCGAGCAGATCGAAGGCGATATTACCTATCACCTCGAGCGCTTCTTTACGCTGGCCAGCGGAATCGATCACATCGAATCCCGCTCGTTGAATGGGGTCAGCATCATCCGCGTGTATTTTCAAACCGGGACGAATGCGGATATCGACGCCGCGACTATCGCCAACCTGGCCGTTTCCGACATGAAGGATCTGCCGCCGGGAACGCTGCCGCCGGTGGTGCTGAAATCGGATGCCTCAAGTCTGCCGGTCTGCCTGGTCACGATGAATGGCCAAGGAATGACTGACGGCGCCCTCAAAGACATCGCCCAGAATTTCGTTCGCAACCAATTGGCCGGAGTTCCCGGCGCGTCCATTCCACAGCCCTTCGGAGGGCCCTGGCGGCAGATTCAATTCTATGTTGACCCCCTGAAGCTCGAGGCGCGGCAGATCAGCCCCATGGATGTGGTCCGCGCGCTGAATCAGGCCAATGTGATTCTCCCCGCCGGCGACGTGCAGATCGGCAATCTCGATTACAACATTTACTCCAACGCGCAGTTCGATCTGCACAATGCCAGCCAATATCCGGTGAAGATGAACGGCGAAAACCCGGTGCTGATGTCGGATATCGGCCAGCTCACCGATGGGCACGCGCTGCAGTACAACGTGGTCCACGTCAATGGGCAGCGCTCGGTCTACCTCCCGGTCATGAAGCAGGGCGGCGATTCCAACACCATCGCCATCGTCGATGGAATCCGCAAGACGGTCGGACACCTGGTGGATGTGCCGGAGGCCATGCGCACGGGCGTGGTGTTCGATCAATCGCGCTTCGTGCGTACCGCAATCGAGACCCTGCTACATGAGGGCGCCATCGGCCTGTTCCTCACCTGTCTCATGATCCTGCTCTTTCTAGGCAGCCTGCGCGCTACGACGGCGGTCTTCTTTTCGATTCCGCTTTCGGTGTGCGCCACATTCTTCGTTCTGCAACTGGGCGGGTCGTCGATTAATTCCATGGTGCTCGGCGGACTGGCGCTGGCGCTCTCGCGGCTGATCGATAACTCGGTGGTGGTGCTGGAGAACATTTATCGCCGGCTGGAGATCGGCGAGCCGCCGAAGGTCGCCGCGGAGAAGGGCGGCAGGGAAGTTGCGCTACCGGTGCTGGCTTCCACGCTTACTACTGCGGTGGTGTTCTTCCCGGTCACGCTCCTCGCCGGCGTCAGCAAGTTTCTGTTTTCAGCGATGGCGCTGGCGGTGGTGGTATCGCTGTTCGCTTCCTATTTCGTGGCCATGACGGTGGTGCCGTTGTTCTGCGCGCGATTTCTGAAGGTGCACCACAGCGGCGAAGACGAAGTGCACGCCGAATCGGTTCTGTCGCGCGCCGGCGCGCGATTTCAAAACTCCTTCAACGCCGGTTTCCGCCGCATGCTTTCGGTTTACGAAATTGCGGTGCAACGGGCGCTCCGTGCGCCGGCCGTCCCTCTGGCGCTGTTCTTCGTCGCCTTCGGCTCAAGCCTGCTTCTCTACACGCGACTGGGATTCTCCTATTTCCCGCAAACCGATGCGGGCCAGTTCATCATTACCTTCAAAGCTCCCTCGGGCACGCGACTGGGTGTTACCGAGCGTGAGGCTGCCCGTCTGGAGGAGTTAGTACGCCAGACGGTTCGCCCCGACGATCTCGGCATTCTCGTAGACAACATCGGCGTGGATAACGGCTTTTCGGCTGTCTACACGAGCAACGCCGCCATGCACACCGGCTTCGTGCAGGTGGGCCTCAAGCCCGATCACCGCATCGGCAGTTACCAATACATTCGCGAACTCAAGAGCCGCATCGCCGGCCGGATGCCCGAGATTGCAACGTACTTCTCCACGGGCAGCCTGGTGGATGCCGTGGTCAGCATGGGCGCTCCGGCGCCGCTCGACGTGCAGATTGTGGGATCGAACCTGGATGCCGACAACCGGATCGCCCAGAACATCGCGGCGAGCCTTCGCGAGTCGCGCCGCATCGCGGACGTGTTTATGCCGCAGGATCTGGATTACCCCTCGCTGCGCATCAACGTCGATCGGCTGCATGCCGCCAAGTTGGGCCTCACCGAACGCGAGGTCCTGACGAACGTGATTACTTCGCTCACCTCCAACCAGATGATCGCGCCCAATCTCTGGATCGACCCGCGCAACGGCAACAACTACTTTCTGACAGTGCAGTATCCCGAAAACCAGGTCCGCTCGATCCGCGATCTGCGCTCCATCCCGCTGCACGCCGATGGTGTCGGCCAGCCGACGCGCCTCGACATGATTGCCGATATCCAGCGCACCGAGGCCCCCACTGAAGTGGACCATTACCAGATTCGACGCAAGCTGGACATCTACGCCAGGCCGGCCAGCGAAGATCTGGGAGCCGCGGCCGATGTCGCGCGCCGAGCGATTGCGCGCGAGGAGGTTCCCTCCGGCATCAGCGTGACATTGCGGGGCAGCGCCGAGGCCATGGATGCGTCGTTCCGCAGCTTCGCCATTGGCCTGGTGCTTTCTGTGGTGTTGCTGTTTCTGATTCTGGTTGCGCAATTCCGATCGCTCACCGACCCCTTCATCATCCTTCTGGCGCTGCCGCCAGGGATCGCCGGAGTGCTGGTGACGCTGGTGTTGACAGGCACCACGTTGAACGTGATGTCGCTGATGGGAGTGATCATGCTGGCTGGCATCGCGATGTCCAACAGCATCCTGATTGTCGAGTTTGCGCGCCATCTGATGGCCGAGGGACACAGTTCCACCGAAGCCATTGTGGAGTCCTGCCGCGTGCGCTTGCGGCCCATTCTCATGACATCGCTGGCGACGATAATCGGCCTGCTGCCAATGGCTTTGAAATTAGGCGAAGGCAGCGAGTCGTATGCGCCTCTGGCGCGCGCGCTGATCGGCGGTCTCGCCGCTTCCGTGGTGTTTACCGTGTTCCTGGCGCCGGCCGGATTCGCTTTGGTGAATGCCGGCCGCGAGCCCGGAGAAACTTTCGAATGAGCCTCAGGAGACCCTCTATGCGAACCCATCGTGTTTCTACTTCGTTTGTGCTGATCGCCGCGGCTTCGCTTGCCGTTTCGGCCGCACAAGCCAAAGGCAAGAAGCCCAAGCCGGCCCCAAACGAGCCGCAAGACGAAATTCAGGTTGTGGGCCACATTCCGTTGACCGGCGGCGCAGTGACCCACTTCATTGTCACGCAGCATTACAGCAGCTCTTACCTCTATGCCGAGCACGGCGGCGGTCAACTTACCCTGCTTGATGTGACTCACACTGCGCACCCGGTAGTGGTCGCCGAATTGCCCGCTGCCCTAACAGACGCATCGGCGAACCTGTACGCAGTGGCCGGAACCGCCGCGCTGGTCACCGACGGCGTCGAGACCCCTACACCGGTTGCCAAAGGCCAGACCGTGCGCGTTATGGATTTCTCCGATCCGCTCCACCCCAAGGTGGCGCGGGAATTCAAAGAAGTAACCGCGATGACGCGTGATGATCGCCGGGGTTTGATTTTCGTCGCCAACAACGAAGGCATTTGGATCCTGCATCAGAGCTATGCCGAGGACCCCAAGGTGCAAGAAGAATACGCCAGACACGTCATGTACGATCACTAAGGCCGTCTACATTGGTGATAGCCACCGGGAACCTGGGATAGACATGTGCCCTTTCCTTTTTGGAGAGGTCCAGCCGGGTGAGCGGCACCGGAGTTCCCTTGCTGGCAGGCAGCCGGTAGAGTCCGTCCTGGCCGGCCTCAAAACACGATCACACCATCCTGGCTCCATGTTCCGCCCGCGCCCACCGCAACGTTGCACTGCGCGGCAACCGGCCCCCAGCCAGAGGGTCCGCTGATTTATATCCTCTTCAGCTTGCCATCGGCGAAAAAGGCGATGGACCGGCTGTCGGGCGACCAGAAAGCCACAAACATTCCGATCCCCTCAGTGCCAGGCAAGGGACTGGCGTCAACCAGTCGAGAGAACGAATCCAGAGCTGGGACTGATCTTTCAAATAAGTGAAGAAGAGGATTCGCCGCCCGTCCGGCGATATCGGATGGCCGCCTATGCTCCCAATTGCGCCGGGGGCGCCACCTGGAACCGCACAAGCGGCAGCTCTTTCGGTTTCGGGCGCAAGAGCGCCAAATGCTATCGGTCCCGCTGGTTTGCGGCGACGCCGGGGCGGTTGCCGCAGGAACGCTGGCAATCCATGGCAGTTCGTCCATCAGATCGCAGGCCGATTGCCAGCGATCCTCGGGATCTTTGGCGAGACAGCGGCATACCAGACGGTCCAGCGCGGGCGGAGCGATATCGCCGGGAGCAGGCGGGTCGCGCTCCAAAATGGCGGCCGCATTCTGCCCTTCGAAGGGACTCCTCGCGGCGACCATTTCATAAAGAACTATGCCGAAAGAGGAGATATCGCAGCGCGCGTCGGCATCCTGACCCTCCAACTGTTCCGGCGCCATGTATTGCAGCGTGCCGAAAATCGAGCCTTCCCCGGTGAGCGGCGAAGTGAAGGTCCGCATCACCGAGCCCCTCAGAGCGGTACCCGGCGATTGGCGCGCTTCTTGGCCAGGCCGAAATCCCGCACCTTGGACCTGTCCTTAGGTGAGCATGATATTGCCGGGCTTGAAATCGCGATGGATAATTGCCGGTGCGGTGAGCGCGATCGAGCGCCTCGGCCACTTCGCTGGCGATGCACAGGGCCTGGTCGAGCGGCAGCGGGCCGTGCTTGAGACGCTCGCACAGAGTTTCGCCCTGGGTTGAACTCCATGACGAGGTTGTCGCGCGGGCCTTCGCGGCCGACGTCGTGGGGTGTGCAGAGGTGGCGATGGTTGAGCGCGGAGAGAGCGCGTGCCTCACATTCGAAGCGCTGGCGGACTTCGGGCCGGTCAGCAGTCTGCGGCCGGAGGACTGGATGGTACGGCGACCTGAATCAAGTGAATTCCCATCGGAGGGGAATTGTTACATCTACATGGTTTACATGATTTGACAAAAGTGATAACATCGCATCCCATCCAGGGATGGCGACACACGGTCACAGGGCCGGGCGAAGCTACCCTCGCACGAACGGGGCCTGGCTCATTTCCAAAGCGACAGGAGGGGACCTGAATGAGCAAATTACCGGCAAGGTCGTTGGGTTGACTCGGTTCGTCTGAATCATGGGTTTGTCCAGGATGGAGCGGGGGCCGAGGGGATCTCATTTGTTCGGCCAGTGAATTGACAACGCTCGCCATCGGCGTGAACCCGCCGCTATCTGTGTGCTTGAGCGTCGGAGCGGACCGCGGCCGGTATTCACGACCCGCCGCCGAGGCGTTTGCACGCTTGTATCAAGCCATTCGCGGGTGTGGCCTTGCTGGCGCCTTCGGATAGAGCTGACCAACGGAAAGGTGGAAGAATGATACGTTTAACTTGCCGCATCTTTTTTGCCGGCTTCGCTGCGGCCTTGTTGCCGCTGGTAGCACTGGCGCAGGTTACAACCGGCACGGTAACAGGACGAGTCGCCGATTCATCGGGAGGCGTGGTTCCCAACGTGCATGTCGTCCTCATCAGCGAAGTGCACGGGAACAGGAGCGCCGCGGTCGTCACTAACAAAGAAGGGGACTACGTCTTCGCGGATATCACGGCCGACACGTACACCGTCGAGGCCACCGCTCCCGCATTCAAGATCTCGCGGATAACGGGGATCCTGGTTACCGGCGGTGATCATGTGGGCGTTCCGCTCATTACGCTCGCAGTAGGCGGAAACACCGAAACGGTTACGGTAACCGCCGAAGCGACACCGGTACAGACGCAAAGCGGTGAGCGCTCTGCCGCTATCGAACAGGTTGCGATCGAAAGCATGCCAATCGGCCACTCGAACTTCGCGAATGCGGTGGCCTTTACTCCCGGCGTTGGTCCCGGGCAGACGAGCGGCATCTCACGGATTGGCGACACGCAGGACGAGAACAACTTCATGATGAACGGCGTCTCAGCCATGGACACGGGTAACAACGGCCAGATGCTGAGCCTGAACATCGAGTCGATCGGTGAAGTGAAAGCCATTACGCTGAGCTATCAGGCGGAATACGGCAGAGCGAGCGGCGTCCAGGTCACGGCCGTGACCAAGAGCGGCACGAACTCAGTACATGGGGCGGCCTACGGTATTTGGACGAGCTCGAACTGGAATTCCAGGTCGTGGGCGAATCAGAAGAACGGCACCCCACAGGCGTATAGCTACTCGGACACCTACGGCTTCACCATAGGGGGGCCGGTGTGGATCCCGCATGTTATCAACGGGAAAAACAAACTGTTCTTCTTCGTCGCGGACGAGTTCCGGCCGGCGAATACAGTTGTCAACACAGGCAATTTTTTGCGTTTGCCGACGGCGCTCGAGCGGGCCGGCAACTTCTCCCAGAGCCTCAACAATCAAGGCGCGCCGATCGGTGCGATCATTGACAATACCAACAATGCGCCTTTCCCAGGCAACATCATTCCGCAAAGTCGTTTGTATGCTCCGGGCGTCGCGGTGCTCAACCAATACCCGCTGCCGAATCTGCCGTCAACGCCGGGGTTGTCCTACAATTATGCGGAACAGGGGGCCTCGTACTTTCAGTTAACAACGCAACCGGTTGTCCACCTCGACTACGCGCCGACATCGAAACTGCGCTTCAACTCCGCGTTAAGCGAGCAGACCCAGCGCCCGGTGGTGATTCCGGGCACAATCCCCGGCTTCAACGATAATTACACTCCGATTCCCATCATTTACAACGTTACGGCTACTGTCGACTTGGTCATTTCCCCGACGTTGGTCATCGAGGGGACCTACGGCACGATCAAGAACCAGTTGGCGGGCGGCGGGTCGCCCGCCGGCGTCCTCGCGGATGCGGCGGCCAACCGCAACAATACGCTGGGCGCCTTCC
Organism: Bryobacteraceae bacterium; assembly: GCA_030038565.1. Taxonomy (GTDB): domain Bacteria; phylum Acidobacteriota; class Terriglobia; order Bryobacterales; family Bryobacteraceae; genus JOPF133. The sequence continues at coordinate 8,181 of JASHSS010000159.1, read as the reverse complement.
CGAACTTGTATCCGGATGCAGGCAAGCTGGATACGGGTTATTACGCCTACGGAGTCCTGCAGGCCCAAGGAAGCAAGGCCCCGGAATATAGCAACGGCGAGTTGAACATGCCGCCGGCCTGGGGCTGGGGCAGCCTGGTTACAAACGGCCCGCCGAGCCTGATCTTCCCCAGCTACTTGAACGTCAACCACACGCAGGACGTAGCAGGCAGCTTGACGAAGATCTGGGAGCAGCACACCCTCAAAATGGGGGCCTATCTCAACCACAGTTGGAAAGCGCAGAACACGGGCGCCGGCGGTGTCTCGAACTTGTACTGGCAGGGCTACGTGAACTTCGGCAATGACTCGAACAACCCCCTCGACAGCGGGTTCAGTTTCTCGAACGCGGTCCTGGGGGTCTTCGATCAGTACCTGCAGCAGTCGACCTACGTCGAAGGCAGCTTTCTCTATAACAACGTGGAGGGTTACATCCAGGACAACTGGAAAGTGACCAAGCACCTGACCCTGGATTACGGGATGCGGTTCACACATATGACGCCGCAATATGATCAATTTGACCAGGAGTCGAACTTCTTCCCTAACCAATTCTCAAGGGCAAACTCGCAGGTGCTCTACACCGCGGGTTGCGCCAATGGCGCCACGGTATGCTCCGGCAACACACGCGACGCACTGAATCCGCTCACCGGACAGGTCATCACGTCGGGCGGCGCGAACTCGCAGGTGTTGATCGGAACCCCGATTCCGGGCGTGGGCAATCCGCTGAACGGGATTGTTCAGGCGGGCCACGGGATCGCCAACACGAACTACACCTGGTCGCCCTTGGTCGTCGGACCGCGGGCCGGGTTTGCGTGGGACGTTAAGGGGAACTCGGGTTGGGTGATCCGCGGCGGGACGGGGCTGTTCTACGACCGTCCCGACGGGAACACGGTATTCTCGACGCCGGGCAACGTGGGCGTGGTGGCCGCCAACGGCACACCGGTTACGGATCAGAACCTGTACTATGGGCAGTTGCAGACGATCGGCCAGGCGGGGCTGAGCCCGCAGCCGGTGGGGCAGATGGTTGTTATCCAATACAACGCGAAAATCCCGTCGAACCTCCAGTGGAATGCCGGTTTCCAGAAAGCTCTGCCCGGCCAGATGGTCATGGATCTGTCCTATGTGGGCTACTACGCGTATAACCGGTTTGGGGCGACGCAGGGAGGATCGCAACAACTCGAGAACCAGGTGCCCCTCGGCACGGCCTATCTGCCGCAGTATCAGGACCCGACCCTCGGCACTTCGACCGTTCCAGGGGCGACGTCTTACACGACGAATCTGCTTCGGCCGTACCCAGGCCTTCAATCCATCGCGGAAAACGCGACGAAGTTCTATGACGTGTATCACTCGATCCAGTTGAGCGTGACCCGGCGGCTGAGGGACAACGTCTCTTTCGTGGCCAACTATACGCGCGGGATCGAGCTCAAGGGCAACACCGGCCTGATCCAACGGTACACGCTACAGAACGGCGCACTCGTGCTGCGGTCCGATGAGGGGCAATACGAGGCCCTGAATTCGACCCTGGATAAGATACCGAATTTCCTCAAGGCCAACATAACCTGGTTCGTCCCGGGCATTACAGACAGGGGCGGTTTCGTGCACCAGCTCACGAAGGATTGGCAGATTTCCTCGGTTCTGACGGCGCAGTCGGGAGCGGCCTATACTCTCGGTTACTCCTACCAAACCAACGGAACCAACACCGAAATAACCGGTTCTCCGGACTTTGCCGGTGCCCCGATTCTGGGCGCCAATCTCGGCAGCGGGTGTGGCACCCGGCTTGACGGGTTCAATGAAAATGCTGTAACAGGGCCGGGCTACGGCAGCGTCCAACTGGAGTCGGGGCGCAATTACCTGCGATACTGTCCCCAGATAATCCCGGACGTGTCGGTTGTGCGCAGGTTCCACTTCTGGAAATTCAGAGAAGCCAAAACCTTCGAGTTCCGGACGGACATTTTCAACGCAGTAAACGCCGAGCCCATCACCGGCCGGTCAACTACAGCTACCTTCAATAACCCGGCGAGCATGACCTTGGAAAACCCCGAGTACACCAATGGGGTCGTAAACTCCGGCCGCTCGCTGCCGGCGAACGCAGGCTTTGGTGCAGCTACGACCGCCGCCACTTCCCGCAATATTCAGTTGGAGGTCCGCATCGGTTGGTGACCTGAAGCTACTTGATCTTCACATCCGGAGGGGGATATGGTATATCCCTGCAATATGACGGCCACCAAATCCCTTTAGGCCTCCTGTTAGCATCAGGCGGCCGTCCACGGGCACCACAACGCGGCAACCGGTGCGGGTATTCTGGAAGCGGAAGAGCCATCCGGTTTCTGGATGCCCGATCCAGACCCACACCGGCCAAAAGACCTGGGCAGCAGCGATTGGCATGACCAGGTGGGATGTTGATGATCCAGATTCCGGATACGGCCTTGAGCTGTGGCTTGTAGATGGTCACAAACCGCGCGCACATGCATGCCGTCCACAAAGGCCGTCTCCGGCTCCAGATCTGATTCTCACCCCGGCGCTGAACTGTGAGCGGCGGTACACTACCCGTTAGCGTCGGGGCGCATCCGTGAAGAGTTTCGAAGCCAAGACATGGCTCCGTGTCGCCACCGTTGTGCTGGTGATGGGGCTGCTTCTCTTTCTTCCCGCAGATACGATTGATTACTGGCAGGCGTGGGTCTACCTGACCATTGTCGTTTCGGCTTCCACTTTGATGACGGCCTACCTGATGAGAAAAGATCCCGCCCTGCTCAGGCGTCGATCCAGCGGTGGACCGTTATCGGAGAAGAGGGTAGCACAGAAGATCGCCATGCTGATTGTCTCAGTCGGATTCTTCGGCACGCTGGTCTTGCCCGCCTTAGACCATCGGTTCGGATGGTCACACGTCCCGCTCTACGCAACCGTGGCCGGTGATGTTCTCCTGGCGCTCGGTTATTATGTCGTTTTCCGTGTCGCCAAAGAAAATACATTTGCCTCTGCGAAAATCGAACTCTCCCAGGACCAGGAAGTGATCTCCACGGGACCGTATGCGCTTGTGCGGCATCCGATGTATTCAGGACTGTTGCTGACTTTTTTTGGGACTCCGCTGGCACTTGGTTCCTACCGGGGCCTTCTCGCATCCGCACTCACGACGTTCGCATTCATCTGGCGGCTTTTCGATGAAGAGCGATTTCTGGCAGAGAGTTTGTCCGGGTATGTCGAATATTGCCATCAGGTGCGCTGGCGATTGCTGCCGGGGGTCTTTTAGTTCCGAGGCTGGATATTCGCCCCGGCATCCCCGATCCACCTCACGACTCCTTCCTGCAACTTTTACCAACTGACGCAACCGCCGGCTTCACTTTCTGACTCCTGTCAGATGGCCCTTGCGGATCAGTCCGGAAGCTTCGTCGGCGGTAACCTCGATGCGGTCGCCCTGGAAAACGATCGCCAGCGTGTAGTGATTGATGTTGGCGACAAAATTCAAATCCAGAAGGAATTCGCGGTCCGAAGTCCACTTGCCCCAGGCTCCCCCGGGCAGGCCCATCGGCCCGGTCGCGCTGAGGCGGTAGACGCGGTCGAGGCCAACCGGGAAGGTGAATGCCTGGCCGTAATACTTCACCGTGACGCTGGCCTCGTTGCGGTTCGGGAAACTGAGCGACAGGCTGTCCAGGCGTGAGGAATTGACCGGGAATTCGTAAACCGCTCCGGAGATGGACGTCGCCAGCGCCGGCAAAGCCGCGGTTGGCTCCGGCGCGGGCGGGCGCCCGGCGGCCGCAATCCCGGCTTGCAGCCGCCGGACGGCTTGGGGATCGGCAGGCAACGCCCCATCCGATTTCACCGCCTCCCGCACCGATCGCGCAATCTGGCCGGTGTTGCCGCCAGCCATGCTGACCACGACCATGTCGAGATCGGGCCAGACAATCAGGCTTTGCCCGCCGCGCCCGGTTCCACCGAACTGGAGCCCGCTGGGCCCCGTGGACGCATTCCACTCGTAGCCCATCCCTCCGGCTTCGCCGCGCGGCGCCTTGGGCAGAGCGGTCGAGAGCGCCACCCAATCGCGCGGCACGATCTGGCGGCCGTTCCAGGCTCCCTGGTGCAGAAAAAGATACCCGATGCGGGCCAGGTCCGCAGGGAAGAGATGGCAGTCGCCCCAGCCGTGATTGCGGCCCTGGGGGTCGACAGCCCACATCACGTCGCGGATGCCGAGAGGACCGAACAGGACCTTCGCCGCGAAGTCTCCCTCGCTTTCGCCGGCGGCGGCGGCCAGCGCCGAGCCGAGCAGATGATAGCCGGGACTGCAATACGCCGAGTGCGTGCCGGGATCGTACTTCACCGGGAGGCCCAGTGCAAAGCGCACCCAATCCGGCGAGCGTTTCATCTGCTCCAGTTCCTGTTCGCCGGGCGCGTAGCCGCAATCCAGACCGGATTCCATGCGCACCAGGTCGCCCAGGGTCATGCGCTCCCTGGCCGCGCCCGGCTCCGCGGGTCCCTGGTTGGGAAAGAACCCGAGCACCCGGTCACTCAGCTTGACCAGGCCCTGGCCCACGGCGATACCGGTCAGCGTGGAAGTGATGGTCTTCGTCACCGAAGCCAGATCGTGGGGCGCCGTGGGGGAATAGGGGAAAAAGTAAGCGTCGGCGATGACGTACCCGTGTCGGATGACCAGAAGACTGTGGACCCCCAGGTGGTTTTCCGTGACCTGGCCGAGCGCAGACAGGAGCGCCGTGGAATCCACGCCCTGCGATTCGGGCGTAGCCGTGCGCCATTGCGCGCCGGGGAAATACACCGGCTGCGCGCACAAAGCGGCCGGCAAAGCGGCGAGCAGAATTAGGACGAGGGTTCGCATAGGCTCGCCTATCGCCTGGGGAAGCGCGCCGCAATGCGTTCCGCGGAGCGCAGCGTCAGGGCCACGAAAGTCAGGGTGCCGTTGGTGCATCCCGCGTTCGGCAAGGTCGGCGACCCGGCTACAAACAGGTTCTCGTGGTCGTGGGTCTGGCCGAAGCTGTCGCACACGCTGGAAGACGGGTCCGTGCCCATGCGGCAGCCGCCGGCCGGATGGTCCAGGTAATTCCCCGCCCCCGTGCTCAGCAGCTTGCCGTTTCCGGCCTGCGCCAGTTTCTGAAAGAGCTGCTGGAAATGCTCCCTGGTGAGGCCGCGGCGCGCTTCGGTGGCGGCATCCAGGCGGTGCTCGATTTTGGGCAGCGGGTCGCCAAAGCGGTTCCTGGCGGACGGATCGAGGGTCAACGAACTCTCCCGGTCCGGATGCACGTCGTAGTATCCCCGCACCCGCGCGGTTCCGCGTTGCGCCCGTTGCCGCCAATCCGCCAGCAAGCCGTCGCCCAGAAGTATCCGGCCATCCGCCGAGCGCAGGCGCGGCTCGTGCCCGGCGGCGCTTTCCCACACCCGCAAATCGTGCCGCACGTAGCGCCCGCGATCCTGCGCGCGGAAGAACTGGCGGGAAATCAGCCCATGCTGCTCGTTCATGCCGGGATAAATCCGGGCGTCGATCTCGATCATGGCGCTCTGGAAGGCGTGCCCGCACATGTAGCGGCCCACCAGCCCGGAACGGTTGGCCAGCCCGTTGGGAAAACGCGGCGAGCGCGAAAGCAGCAGCAGGTGGGGACTCCAGCAATAGCCCGAGGCCAACACGAAGACTCCCGCCCGGTATTCCACGGGCTCCTCCGGTTTCGCATAAGCCACCGCCTCGGCAGACTGCACCGTGGATTTGGTTTCCTCGAGCGAGAGCTTGCGAACCAGGGTCTGGTCGTGCAGGGCGAAATTCCCGCGCCCCAGCAGGCGGCGGAAGGTGTAATCCGGTGAATAGCGCGCGCCCGTAGGGCAAATCGTACACGTATTGCAGCGGATACATTTGGCGCGGCCGTCGTAAGGCTGGGTATTCTTGGCCTGGGGGGTGGTTTGAAAGGGAATGCCGCTCTGTTCGGCCCATTTCCGCAGCTCGATCAGGTTGTGCGTCATGGCCATGGCGGGCATGGGATACGGCTCGGAGCGGCGGTCTTCGGCGAAGGGACTCGGCTCGCCCGAGACTCCCAGCCGCCGCTCCGCCTCGCAGTAAAACTTCTCCAGTTCAGCCCACTCCAGGGGCCAATCGGTGTAAAGCCCGAACATCGATTGGAGACGCAGATCTTCCTGGGAAAACCGGTTGCACGTCCCGCCCCAGTGCAGCGCCGATCCGCCCACCGCCATGGTGCGCGAGATGATGCCCTGGGCCGCCTGGTCGGCGATGAAATCGCCGGGCCACGGATTCTCGGCGTATTCGATGCTGCGCTGGCGATAGGCCATGCGGTTCTCCGCGTCGAAGAGCCGTTTGCCGGCCTCGACGACGGTGACCGACAGTTCCGGGCGCAATTCGGAGAGCTTGAGCGCCAGCATGGCCGCCGTGATGCCGCCCCCGATGATGCAAACATCCGATTCGTAGCGCGGCATCAGGCGGGCCCTTCGAGCGGCGCGGGGGCCTTCTCGGAGCCGTCCAGGCCGCGGCACAGGTCGCGCCCGATGGCCGCCCGGTAACACAGGTCGTTGGCCTCGCTGGACCGGAAATAAAACGCCATCAGATCGGCGGCCACCTGGCGCCCGTCGGGACTTCGCGGCAAATCCGCGATCCGGGCCTGCTCCAGCGCGGCGGTCACCGCCTGCCGCTGCGCCTCCAGGTCTCCCGAGGCGAGCGCCGGGTGAAGCGCCTGCAACTGGCGCAGATAACCCGCGGCCGGGTTCGTCCCCTTTGAGCGCAGCCGCGTGTTGCCGTACCCGTGATCCATTTCCGCGCCGGCGTGGTAGCCCCGGACCCAGCCGGCGAACGCATCGGCCGTCCGTCGGATTCCCGCGGCGCCCAGTTCGGCCGGCAACACCACCGCCGCCAGCGCGTGCAGCGTATCGTTCTGATCGGCCGGAAAATCCGCGGCTTGCGCCCATGAACGGACGCGCGGAAGACGCAGCAGGCCGCCCACACCGGCAACCCACCGGAGCAGCGTTCGTCGGCGGATTCGCATGGGTGGCAGTATATCGCAGAATCCTACCCGGCCAGCACCAGCCCGGATGGCAGTTCTTCTCCGAAAATGCGCCCCAGCGTGCTGTCGTCCTCCGCCTCGCCATCCAGCCGGGCCAGCAGCCGATCGGCGTGCGGCAACCCTTCCAGCTTCGCGCGCACGGCGGAGACGGTGGCGCGCGGCAGGTCGCGGGTGGGGTCTTCGGTCTGGCGCGCCATGCTCGCCACGGCCTCGCCCGCCGCCGGCAGCTTCACCAGCGTCTCCACCCAGCGCGTCACGGTGGCGGGCGGCAGCACCAGGTTGATGGGGCCATAGAACAGCTTGCGCGCGCCCAGCCGCGCCAGGCACCACAGTTCGCTTTCCTTGTAATCGCCGGCTTTGACGCGCTTGAGGAGCGCCTCGCCCAGTTCGGTCTTGGTGCCGATGGGCAGCCATTCCAGGCTGGCGGCCGTGCGCCACATCTCGCGCAGCAGCGCGTGATTCAGGCGCTGTGGCTTTTTGTTGCCCCGCGGCAGCAGGAACCCCGCCAGGCGCTGGTAGATATCCGCCTGCTGATTGCGGTTCAAGCCGCCCGCCAGGCGTCCCCAGAAAATCCACCAGTCGATTTCGCACTGCACCTGGTTGGGGTACGTGAGGCCGGCCGAGTAGACCCGGCGTGCCTGCTCGATGCGGAAATCGTCGCCCGGATAGCCGAACCCCGGGCGCATCGAGAAGCCGCACAAATTCAGCCAGCGCGCTTCGTACGAAGGGCTCTTCTTGCGCCCGTCCGCCGACGCCAGGAAGGCGTCCGCCAGTTGGCGGATGACCGAAAGCGGCCAGCTGTTCTTGCCCAGCCCCATGGCCTGCTCCAGTTTGGCGGGGACTTCCTCCGGCGCGATAGGCGATTTCGCGGTGGGCGAAAAGACCGCCTCCAGGAGGGCCAGCGAGTTCTTCACGGCGGTCTCCGAAACCACCGCCGCGGCCTTGCGCCCGGCGGGCTGCTCGGCCGCCGCTTTGCGCAATTGAAATTCGAGGCGCCAGCGATTGTCGCTGACTTTGGATTCGCACCACGTATCCAGCGTGCCGATCTCGGTCAGCCGAGCGCCCAGTTTCACGGGGATCAGCCGCTCCTCGGCCCTCTTGCCGAAGCGGATTACCGCATGCAGCGGGGCGTGCAAGTGCAG
>JASHSS010000158.1 GCA_030038565.1 Bryobacteraceae bacterium | reverse complement strand
CCGACGAACCGCCGCGCCCGCGGCACTGGGGCGCGCGAATGCTCCGACCGTGACTCCGCGCGCGCCTCCCGCCCCGTCGGCGGCCGCCGCTCGGCGTCGCATTCCTCGGCGCGCTCACCGCTTTAGCGCCCACGCCGGCCGGGGCCTTGCGATAAGGATCTAGCGTTTTCCGTCAACTTGAAACGGCCTTTGCCAGGTTCCGGTCGGCGCGCGATTTGAGGAGTTATCAAACTAGGTTCTGAATTTGTCGGCAACAAACGGATGGTTCGATGCCCGGCGCAGCGTGTACAGTATGGCGCATATGAATGAATTACCACATCACGCAACCCTGCTGGCTGCATGCCGACACGCGATTCAATATCTGGAAGGCCTTGCCGTCAAGCCTGTTTCTTCGGCTTCGACGCTACAGGGTCTACGACGCCAGCTTCGCAAGGAATTGCCCGACGTTCCGATGGATCCCGAAGAAGTGATTACCGAACTGGTAGCCGATGTCGAAGGAGGAATCCTCGGCTCTGCTGGCGGGCGATTCTTCGCTTGGGCCATAGGCGGCAGCCTACCGGCGGCGTTGGCGGCCGATTGGCTGACCTCCGCGTGGGACCAGAACGCGGCGCTTTACGCCTGCGGCCCAGCGGCCGCGGTGGTCGAGGAAGTGGCAGGCGCGTGGTTGAAAAGGATATTGGGTCTGCCGGAAGACTCATCCTTCGCCTTCGTGAGCGGATGCCAAATGGCTCACGTGACCTGCCTTGCTGCGGCCCGATGGGAGCTCTTGAACCACTGCGGGTGGGATGTCGAACAACACGGTCTGGGCGGGGCTCCTCCAATCTGCGTAATTGCGTCGAATCGTCACGGGTCTGTCGAAAGGGCAGTGCGCCTGATCGGCATTGGAGCCATCCACATCACCGATCTGCCTTTAGATGAAACCGAGCGCGTCCGGTCGGAAACACTGGAAGATCGACTCGAAACCTGCCATGGCTCGCCTATTGTTGTCGTCTTACAAGCTGGAGATCTAAATACCGGCGCCTTCGACCGCTACGCCGAACTGATCCCACTTGCCCACCGGTTTGGCGCCTGGGTGCATATAGATGGGGCTTTCGGACTGTGGGCCGCCGCGAGCACCCATTACCGCCAACTGCTGGAAGGATACGAGCAAGCCGACTCGTGGGCCACTGACGGCCATAAGTGGCTGAACGTCCCTTACGACTGCGGATATGCATTTGTCGCTCGTCCAACTCCTCATCGAGCCGCAATGTCTCATCGCGCCCCGTACCTGATCCATGATGGCGACGCGCGTGACCAAATCGACTGGAATCCGGAATGGTCCCGTCGAGGCCGGGGGTTTGCCACCTATGCGGCTCTCCGCCAGTTGGGCAGGCAAGGACTCGAGCTAATGGTGGATCGTTGTTGTCAACACGCCAGGGATCTGGTCGCTGGGATCGGCGGAATGCCGGGCGTGGAAGTGCTTTGGAAACCGATCCTCAATCAGGGCCTGGTGCGCTTTCGCGATCCGAATCCGGGAGCAACGGTCCACGACCGTTACACGGACGCAGTGATACAGCGACTCCTTGCCGATGGCCGTGGGTTTTTCATGGGCACGACCTGGCATGGCATGCGAGCCATGCGAATCAGCGTTCTCAACTGGCAGACAACTGCGGCCGATATTACGACAGCGATTGACGCAGTGGCTCAGTGTCTTGCGGCCTGAGTTGTCCGGGGAGCAAGCCGTATTCATGATCCTGACAGGATCGTCGCTCATCCGAAACCAGCCCACCGGAGCGTGTAGTCGCCTTGCTGTTAATTGCCCGGTTCCGGTCGATCGAGGGCTTTACTGATTGTAGGTTGACGCGGGGGTCACCGCCGCCGCGGGCGGGGCGCCCGTTCATTCGCGGCCCACCAGGCCGCGGTCGCCGAGTCGGCGGTTTGTGCCTGCGCGACGGGAAGAAATCGCCCGGCGGATCGGCGGCCGGATTAGTGAGGGGCAAGAGCGGCTTGGGAGAGGCGGCCATAGTTGCCAGCGGGGTCGGCTGCGGCGGCAGTTTGGAAATGGCGGGCGGCCTCGGCGGGCCCAAAGGGTTCCCCGCTAAGGAGAGCGCAGGCTTGGCCGGCAAAGTAGTGGATCTCGGCGAAGACGGGCTTGGTCGTGGGAGGGCAGCGGTGCAAGGCTTCGTCGAGGGCGGAGCGGATTTCGGAGCGATCGGCCTGATTCCTGGCGAGGGCCCAGGCGAGGACGGTTAGGGATTCGGCGAGGTTCAGGTCGTAGTTCTCCTGGTCCAGCTTTGGACCGATTGCGGCGACGCGATCGAGGGCAACGGCCGAGCGCGCGGCATCCAGGGCAAGCGCGGCCGGCTGGCCGCGCCGGAGCAGCAGTTCGGCCAGAGCACAGGGGTTGCCGCCATGCTTGGGGGACTCGGCGATGCACTCGCGGAAGCAGGCTTCGGCATCATCCCAGCGCCCCTGCGACATCAGTACCCTGCTCAGTTGATTCCGGCAAACGATCTTCCGTGCGGGATTGGTTTGGGTGCCCAGGCTTCGGCGAAGGATCTGCGAGGCCTCATCGAGGCATCCGAGTTGATAGAGGGCGGAACCGCGGAAGAAAAGATAATCGGAGGGCGCCGCGCCCGCGCTGGCGCCCCCGCCGGCCGGCATCCCTCGGTGATTTGTGCTGGTCATGGTCAGCCTATGCGGGACGCCGCCGAGGAGTTATCCTTTCTAGCCGCACATTTCCCTATGCCGGCACCAGTTATTGCCTACGGCCAAGAGTTTTGAGTGGCGTCAGGCGTGAGCGGTCCGGCCGCGCGGCAGGGCGGCACGACTGCCCGTGCCGTGGATCACCATCCATCGGGTGGCAGCGTTCCATTCCCACCCGGTTCCGACGCTCTGGACCGTGCCGGCGGTCCAATATGCACGCTTGCTCAGCGACCGCCGCGCATCCGCCGTGCGAGAAGATCAGTCCGAACAGCAACCTGAGTATCTGGACCCCCTCCGAACCCGGCGACTCGAGCTGGATCCCCGACGTTTTGTAACATCCGCAGCCAGATTCCTTATTCCCTGTAGCAACTGATTGCGGGCGTTCCGGTAACATCTGATGGAATCGACTGGTGACACTCTGACGGGGCACACCGTATTTACGATTGGGCGGCGAGGACGGATTTCCAACCACCCGCTGGATCCTGATTCTCTCGGCCGGAGGAGCCAAGCGGGCGGAAGGGCGCGCTGCGCTCACTTCGCTCTGCGAATCCGGCCCCGTCAAGGTGTTCGGCCGCTGCTGCGAGGGTGTGGACTAGCGCCTGATCTTTTTTCCGTCCGGGTTACGCCTATTACAGTAGAAGCGGCTGGGCGCCTGAGATTTGGCGGCTTCAATTGGAGCGGCCACTCTCATCTCTCGAAGAGCCGAGTTGACATTCTGCGTCACGTCGACGCAGTGGATTTGAGTATCTCATGTATCTCATAGGAGGACGTCATGGAAAGCCTGGGGGGCCCTCAATTGTGTATGTTCAGAGCTGTCGCTGCTGCGTACCTGACCCTTGCAGTCATAGGGAGCGCGCAAACCATTTCAACTGGGGAACTCGGTGGCGGGAGCGGACGCCTATACGTCAAGCCCAAGTCGGTGGGTCTGGGGTTTTCGGACTCACCCACCAACTCAGAATTCCTCCGCATGGGCTTGTTTGCACAGCCGCTGATTCCCGTCGGAGCCACTAACCGCGAGGAAAATCGCAGGCTGGCGGCCGCGTTGATTACCTACGCAGCGGCGGCCCGGCAGGAAGGCCGTGATGCCGTTCAGCCGATCCTTTAGTTCTTGGCGGACAATCCGGGATCCGCTTGGAAACCCGTGTTGCTGGTCAATCTCGGCGCCGTTTACCGGCGAACGGGAAACCTCTCGAAGGCGCTGGAAATCTGGCAGGCCGCCTGGGACGATTCGAAGGGTTACACCGACCCGAACGGTCGGGTAGTGGGCGACACCGCTGCCGCCTACCTGTCGCAGTTCGAGGCCTATCTTGGACGTAAGGAGACTCTCGCGCCGCTACTCGAAGAGTTGCGGGCGCGCCCCATTCGCGGCAGCGCGGCCGAATTGATCAGCGAGTCGGCGGGTGGATTGGCCGACATGCTAACGAGACCCGATATGGCCTTCAAGTGCGGGCCATCGGCGCTTTCGCGCGTCCTGACGCTCAAGCCCACGGCTGACGTATCCCGCAGCCGGCGGATCCTCATGGAAGCGCAATCGACGCCCAAGGGCCTCTCCCTGACAGCTGTGCAGGCAATCTCGGCCGATGCCGGCATGGGCTACCAGATGGCATTCCGGTCCCCGGGGGCGCCGCTCGTCATGCCGGCCGTGGTGCACTGGAGGGTCGGGCACTATGCGGCTCTGCTGGGCAAAGACCAAACGGGCCGGCTGCTGGTGGGAGACCCTACTTTTGGCGAGGACATCATGGTGCGCCCGTCGACGTTCGATGAGGAAGCCAGCGGTTACTTCCTCGTGGCTCCGGGACCGCTACCCGAAGGCTGGCGGAGAGTGGATGCGACTGAGGGGGATAATATCTGGGGACGCGGCGACACTGGCGCCAACCACGACGATGGAGCTACAGGTAGCCAGGAGATCCACGCGTTCCCGTGTGGCGGCGACGGCTGTACTACGTGGAACGTGGAAGCCATGGTGGACGGATTGTCCCTGCACGACGATCCGATCGGATACAAGCCCCCCGTTGGACCGGAGATCCGCTTTACCATGGAGTACTCTCAACGCGACGCGAAGCAACCCATGACGTTCACATACACCAATTTCGGAAACAAGTGGACTACCGGCTGGCTCAGCTATGTCATCGACGATGCCCAATGCGACGGATTCCATGGTGACGCCGTCACCGTAACCGGCGGCAGCGAGGTCTCGGTCAGCATAACAGAAACGGGAACCTTCTGCTCCCTACTGTACCGAAGAGGCGGCGGCACCGAACCTTACATCTTCCTCGGTCCTGGCGGCTCCGCGGCCCTGTTCAACCAAAATCAAACGACCACATCGCCCATAGGTCAGTTTAGCCAGGCTACACTTACTAGAAATGTAGATGCAAACGGCAATGTCACCAGCTACGTGCGAAACCTACCGGACGGATCGGTTGAGCGCTTCACCCTTCCGTTGCCAGGTTCGGCGGGACTCCAAGGCGCGAACAAGGAGTTTTTCATGACCGAGGTGGACGACCCGCAAGGAAACGCGGTCAAGATCGCGTACGACGGCCTGATGCGTATTGTCACTCTGACGGACGCCCTCAACCAGGTGACTACGCTGTGCTACAACGACAGCTATCGGACGCAACCTTCACCGTGCCGCCCACGCATCAACACCTCCAATCCGCCCAGCAACCTCCAGGTCACGCAAGTAAGCGATCCGTTCAAACGCTCGGCATACTTTGGCTACGACCCGAGTACCGGGCACCTGACCAGCATTACTGACGTGCTCGGAATCCAATCGTCCTTTGTCTATACACCCGGAAGCGACTTCATCAGCACCCTCAAGACGCCTTATGGGTCCACCCAGTTCGCGTACACGGACGCCCTGACTGAGACCAGTCCGACAGACACTTCACGCTCCGTGACGATTACGGATGCACTCGGCCGGGTAAGCCGCGTCGAGTATCGGCAAGGCGGCGGCACTTGTACAAATAACGTCGATACCACCTCCACTCCCGGTTACAGTATCGTTTGCTCGGAACAATCAGTTCCCAATATTCCTAACCTGTATAACGACTACTTGCAGTATCGCAACACCTTCATATGGAACCCCCAAGAGTACACGACGAGCTACAATACCAGCAATCGCTACCAGGGCGCCCGGCTGATCCACTGGCTGCATACGGATTACGCCGGCACCAACCTTAACCCCACCCCGACCAACACCAACGTGCTGACATCCTCGCGCGTCCCTGAGAGCGTCAAGGAACCGCTCGAGAGCCGAATTTGGTTTGGCTATCCGGGCCAATCGGCGAACGACTTTCCTAATTCTCAAAGCACCATCGGTGTCGGCGCGATCAACGAACCGGCCTTCATCGCCCGAGTGCTCGATGACGGAACAACCCAGGAATGGCAATACCAGTACAATAGCTACGGGAAACTCACTCAGTCGCTGGACCCAGCCAAATCGGCAGCTTACATTCACCTATGCCGCGAACGGGATCGACCTGCTAACCGTCACGAACACAACACAGATGAAAACTCCTGGCGGCAAACCTCAATACTCTGATTTGCTGGTGGCGCTGGCCAATTACAACGGGCAGCACGAGCCCCAGCAGGTCACATGGGCGAACGGGCAGACTACCACCTTCACCTACAACGCCGCGGGACAACTAAAATCATCTACCGATCCGCTCAATAATACCTGGACCTATACCTACTTTCCGACGGGCGGCGGTTATCTCCAGTCGATCACCGGCCCTGCGGCGCCGCAAATGCCGCAGTACACCTTTACCTATGATCCGTATGGCCGGCTAAGCACGTCGATGGGTCCGGACGGCCGACTGCTCAGCTACTCGTACGATGCGGCCAACCGTCTGACCAAGACTCTATTCCCGGACCAGACCACGGAGCTTCTGGGCTACACAAATCTAGATTTGACGAGCTTTACCGATCGTCGTCGCAACCAGACGTCCCGGAAGTACGATGTCGATCGCGAGTTGATTGAAATCGATGAGCCGGCCGGGCGCATCACGAAGCTTTCGTACTGGCCGGACGGCGCCGTACAGACTGTCACGGACCCGCTTAGCTCCGTGACTTCCTATGTCACGGATACGGAGGCGCGAATCGTGACCATCAAATATCCGGACGGTACGCAACAATGGCGTTCCTACGATGGCAGTGGCCGGGTCGTGGTGACCTCGCCGGTCCCCAATCAGCCGGCTGTCCAGTATACCTATAACGTCGACAATACAATCTCCGAAATTAAGGGCGGCCAGGCCGCCCCGACCTTCTATACATATGAGGCCGGGTACCAGCGGATGACGGGATGGATTCAATCTGCCGCAAAAAGCGGTAGTCAGGTCTTTAGTCAAGAGACAATTTCGTACGGCTCGGCCGGGGCGGTGGGTGCGAACCGTATTTCACAGGATGTCACGACTCTTTCGGACAGCACCAACCTTGCGCATGGGCCGACTGTAACGATTTCCGAATATACATATGATCAGTTGGACCGGCTGCTCAACCGCTCGCTGACTCCGAGCACTGGAAGTACGGACAAAATCAGCGAGCACTGGTATTACGACGCGATCGGCCGCCTCACTGGGCACTCCGATAATGGGGGCTCCTTTTCGTATTATTACGCGGACGCCACGGCGCGGGTTACCCGGCGGACCAACGGCTCTTTGGGCCCGAATGCTACAGCCTCTTACTACCCGCCCGCAGGGGACGGGCTACTTCAGCAAATCACGTATACATCGGCGACCGGCACGGCTCTTGGGCAATACTCGTACGCTTACGACGCCAATCAGAATGTGACGTCGTTCGAGGTGTCGGCTACCAGCTTCCCGTACATTACTTCGTACACCTATGACGCCTATAACCAGTTGATCAGCGCCAAGCGGGAGAACCGGAGTACCAGACCGTCTACCGCCGGACAGACCTTGACGCAATATGGCTACGACTTATCGGGCAATTTGTTGTCAGAGAGTTCCACGAGCACTGGTATTACGACTCTTAACAATAGCACGAGCACGAAATACGGCCCGGCGAACACGATTACCACTTCGACCATTTCCTCGGCGGATCAGACATCTACGGTATCCGCGACTTACGACACCACCGGGAACGGCGATCTCTTGGCGGATGGTGCGAACGGTGTCTATGCCTACGACGCCTTTAATAGGCTTGTCCAGGCCGTGAGCCGCGGCGGACCAACGAAGTTTGTTTATGACGGAATCGGTAGGCTGGTGCAGGTGGTCGAGTCGGCCCGCACCGGAGCGACGGAGGCTATAGTCGCGAATCACTCGTATTCCTGGTGCGGCAACGTGCGTTGCGTGGAAATCGACAACACCCAACAGGTGACTCCTAAAGGCTCGACTCAAACGGTGGGGTTGGCCGACAAAGTGTATTTCGCCGAAGGGTCCGTTCCGCTGACGAGCGGTGCGGCATCGATCGAGTTGACGGATGCCCTGGGAAGCGTGAGAACGGTGTTTTCGGAGAACGTAATCGGTGCCGAGTACGATTACGATCCTCTCGGAAACCGGTCCACGCTATCGGCCACGGCGGCGGGCAGCGATCGAGGGTTCGACGGATATTACTATGACGCGGCGACCGGCCTCGAATTTGCAAGGAACCGGGTGTACAACGCCCAATTGGGGCGGTGGCTGACGCGGGATCCGATTGGGAATGGATGGGCGTTCGGGAGGCGCGGTAGGTTCAACGCGACAGATCTCAATCTGTATGCGTATGCGCGCAACAACCCGGAATCGTTGCGGGATCCATCGGGTCTCGTCGGTATCAGCCTTGGCTTCGCTGCTGGGTTGGAGATAGGCTTTTTATTTGGAGTGGGTGCAGAAGTAGGAGTTGGACAATATATTTCGACCACCGGCTTCGGCTTCTACGGCTCGTTCGGTGCCTCTCCTGGCTCATACGTTCTTGGAGCTTCGGCAGGCGCGGGCGTCCAAGAAGCATTATTCGCCGGAGACACTCTCGCGGGCAGAGATATTGAATTGTCGGTGGGGAGCGACAAGGGAATATCCGGCAGCTTAGGGTTTAGCGATACGCCCGACCGCGATTTCGCCTACGTTTCAGACACGTATGGCGCAGGACGGGGAGCGTCTATACACGTCGCCACAGTACAGACCTGGACTTACGGATGGACCTGGAGTCAGATATGGCACTACTGTGGTTTTTAGTAAGCTGTCGGAATTCCTTGCGGAATGACAGTTGCAGTTCGGGCTGAAGCTGGAATCGGGCAAAGCGCCGCTTGATGTGCTTGCCATCGATCGCGTGGAGAAGCCCGGTACCAACTGACATCCCAGGCGAAGGGGGGATCGATCTGCACCGCCACACTGCCGATCTCGCGATTCGCTATCGTGACCGAGGTCCCTCCAATCGATGGGACACCCGGCTGGCGATTCCCGTACACGTCGGGCGGAGCGCCCTCCGCGTAGCAGGAGGCGCTCTGGGGCAGCCGACGTGCCCGCGGCCGGACGTTGGGCGGCGCGTTCCTCAGCGTGCTCGTAGTGGTTCGCCGTGCTGGTGCCCACGCCGGCCGGCCCGCGCGCCTGGCGGCGCGGTTGCCGGAGCCGGGGATCGCCGCCGGCGAGTCGATTGTCCCGCCCGCTTTCGGCGAACCGCCACGCAGCGGCGACCTCACGCCGTGCCCGCGGCCGACTTCTCGTTCAGCGCGTTCATCGTCGGCTTAGCCCCCGCCGGCCGGGGCGCGCGGCCGGCGGCGGGTTCGCCCGAGCCGTGGGCCGCCCGCCCGGCGGAAGCGTTCATCCTCCGCCGTGCATTCGGCGGCCCTCTCACGTCGCGCCCGCGGCCGACGTTGGCGGTGTGGGATCCAACCGCAACTCCCGTGTTTCCTTCGCGCGCGCGTAGGACGGTAACATTGGTAGCCACGGCGTGCGTGCTGACCGCGTTTGTGCCCGCGCCGGCCGTGGCCGCAGGGCCGGGCGGCGCGATTGCCCGAACTGGGGATCGCCGCAAGGCAGGGGCGTTCACCACATTCGCCGAACCTCCCGCGTGCCCGCAGCCGACGTTCGGCGGCGCACTCCTCAGCGTGTTCGCACCGACCCACCAGGTGAATCGATTGTCCCGCCCGCTTTCGGCGAACCGCCACGCAGCCAGCAACTTCACGCCGTGCCCGCGGCCGACTCTCGTTCGGCGCATTCATCGTCGTGCTTAGCCCCCGCCGGCTGGGGTCACGCGGCCGGCCGGCGGCGGATCGCCCGAGGCGGGATCGCTGGCGCTTATTCGGTCTGGCGCCTACGCCGGCCGGGCCGCGCGGACCGGCGGCGCGATCGCCCGGCCGTGGATCGCCGCTGGGCGGAGGCGGATCATCGGTCCTCATGAAGAAGCTCGTGCCGGCGCGTCGCTTTGGCGCCCACGCCGGCCGGGGCCGCGCGGCCGGCAGCACGGGTCGCCCGAGCCGGGGGTCGCCGTCGGGCGAATCGATTGTCCCGTCGGCTTTCGGCGAACCCGCCACGCAGCGGCGACCCTCCCGCCGTGCCCGCGGCCAGCGGCGCAATC
>JASHSS010000157.1 GCA_030038565.1 Bryobacteraceae bacterium | reverse complement strand
CCCTGGCCTCGCCTTCGGGCACCTTCGGCGCCCAGGGCGCCTTGCTGAAACTCGGCTTCCAGGGTGGATTGGCCGGAGTCGAATATCTGTTGACGCGCCATCATCCGAGCCCCCGGCTATACCGCACACTCGCCATCATCAACTTCGCAGCCTCTGCCGGAATCGCCGGGGTCGCTGCTCACAACTACACGGTCGCGCCCCCCGGACACTAACCTAACAAGCTTCACGGATGAGGTTCCTGGCTCGCGGATCGTCACGCCCCGCATACGTACCACGCGAGCCTGGGATCCGCGGAGGGAAAGCCCCGTCGAGGATCGAAGAAATCATAGGTGGCCGCGCCGGGCCGTTTGGCGCGGGGCGCAGGGAGCGCCGGATCCACCCTTGCCGGTGTCCGGCGTTGGGGTGACTTACCTCGGCCCAGCCAACGCCGCCGGCCCACATAGCTAAGAGGTCGCAGGCAGCGCCGGATCCACCCTTCCCGGTGTCCGGTGTTGCGGCGAGTTACCTCGCCCACCAGGCACGCCTCACGCCCCTGCACCCTTCCCGCTGCCTGATGTTCACCGCCGTATTCATCGGCCCAGCCAACGCGCTGCCGGCCCACATGGCTAAGACGGCGCAGGCAGCGCCAGTTGCTTTTCTCGTTGTACCACTTGCTGCGAGTTGACCGGCTCAGCCAAATGCCCCGCGGCCCGTTCGCGATGCGCGTTGCGGGCAACAACGACACGCCCTTTTGGTCGCCCCGACTTGGCGGCCACTTCACCGGCCCGGCTAACCGCCGATCCGTTTGGGCGGGGCAGGCGACGTTGGACTATACCCGTTTCCCCTGCGGGTCTTTCTCGGGGTCCTGCAAGGTGCGGCGCCGGACCACCCGCTCGGTGTACAACTCGTCGCCGCTCAACCCGCTATCGCCGGCGTTAGGACGCACCACCGTTGTCGGTCTGCTATGGACTGGTTCTGTGGTCACCGGACTGACGTTCTCCACCGTGCGCACTCGGGGCAGCGGCTTGTCGCCGTTTGCGAAATCGCCCGATTTCTCTCCCGCCGCGCCAATGTCCTGCGCGCCGGTATCCTCCAATACGCTCTTCGCCCGCTTGCTCCATTCGCGATTGTCACAGTGCACCGAGAGCAGCACCCCGCCATCGCGGATACGCCCTTCGAACCGCTTGGCCTCGTATTCGGGAATGCCCAATCCCGCCGCCGCGCCGAGAATGCCGCCCAGAATGCCCAGGGCGCCCGCTCCGGCCAGCGCAGTCACGATTGCACCCCCCGCAATGTAGGGCGTCAGTGCGGGAACCGCCAGGATACCCACGCCCAACAGGTAACCTAGCGCCCCGCCGATAATCACTCCCAAAGCCGCCCCCGTCGCGACTCCTTCCGGGGCTTTGGTATTTTTTTCATGGGCCAGGTCCTTGGTGCCTTGATTCTCCGGAAAGAGCACGGAGGCGTCCGTACTGCGGAAGCCGGCACTGCGCAGATGTCCCAATGCCTCTTCGGCGGCGGTCCGGTTTGGATAAATGCCGAAAACGGCCGTGTTTTTGCCTGCCATATTGCCCTCCGGACCAGTGGTGAGCAAACACAGGGCCACCGCTATGGCACCGCGGCCCCCGCGGTGCGGTTCCTCACCGCTGGACAGGGTGCCCCACCCCCATCGCGTGCCGGCCAAGCCATCTTCCTGGCGGGGTGAAGCCAGGTCGCCGGAACAGGACAACGCCCACGCCGGTTCTATTTCTTCTTTTCCTGGTTCCAGAGTTGGCGCGAGAGGACGCGTCCGCAGAACGGGCAGTAATGCAGGCCCACAAACTGGTGGCGCTCGTCGCCGAAAACCAGAAAATACTCAGTGTCGATGTCCGTGATAATCGTACCGTTGGTGAGTTGGTAGGGTTGCGCGTGGCGCGCCAGATCCCGGTCCATCAGCCGTTCCAGTTGCGGGCAGCAGGTCATGTAGATCCTATTGGATGGTGCTGGCGCCTTCGATTCCCATGTCCGTGGTCATCACGTTGCGGTTAACGTGGCGGTCGAGATTGATGACATAGGTTTCGGACGAGTCGATCAGCACCGGGGAATGGGTGGCGCACACAATCCGGAAGCCTTTCTGGTCCACAAGTTCCTTAAGCATTTTCAAAACGCGGCGTTGGTTGGAGACCGACAGAGCCATCTCCGGCTCATCCAGCAGCAGAATGGTGCCGTCGGGCAGCTTCGGAAAGCTCTCCTGGAACAGCGCCAGCATCACTTGGCCGTGGCTCGCCAGGCGCAGGAATTCGAGCATCTCGGGCTGGTCCTGGAAGCTGTCCATCTGGTTGCGCGGATTGTGTTGCTCGGCGTCGAACAGGAAGCTCTTGCCGATGTTGACGCCCGCCGGCTCAAGCCGGTACACATAGCCTTCCACCTGCTCGCCCTTGAGGGCATAATGCAGAGAGTGCAGCAGGGTGGACTTGCCGGAACCGTTTTCCCCTTGCAACATCACCAGCGGATGCGTCAGGTCAACGATCATGGGCATATGGTAGTTCAGGCCGGTAAACACGGGGTGAGCCAGAATTTTCAGATACATAGCTCATCAGCATAACAGCCCGGGCGGTCTCAGCGGCCGGGCCCCCGGACGTGTTAAAATCGAACTTTCCGGACAGCTGAGGTTTTCGTGGCTAGAATTACCCGTAAACAGTTAAAGACAGACAAGTTCGCCGTTGAGTTCGAACACACGGTATCGTTCATTGAGGAGCACCGCAAGGAAATCATCCGCTATGGCGGTGTGGGCCTGGTGGTGGCCCTGGTGATCTTCGGGTTCCTGCTCTACTCGGGACGGCAGCATGGGGCTCGCGAACAGGCATTGGCTAAAGCCATTGATATCGAGGAGGCTCCGGTCGGACCAGCGCCCCAAGGGCAGCAGAGCTTTCCTACCCAGGACGCCAAGGATCAGGCCGCGCTGAAGGCTTTCTCGGACCTGAAAAGTCAGTATGGCAGCAGCAGCGAAGGTGAAATCGCGCAATACTACCTGGGAGCCATCCAGTCAGACCAGGGGAAACTGGCCGACGCGGAGAAGAGCTTTGCCGAGGTGGCCGATCATGGCGACGCCAAGTACTCCTCGCTGGCCAAGCTGTCGCTTGCGGAGGTCTATTTCGCCGAAGGACACGCCGACAAGGGCGAGGCGCTTCTGCGCGACCTGATCAAAAACCCTACCGTGTTCGTATCGAAAGACCAGGCCACCATTGCGCTGGCCCGGTCCATCGGGCCGAAAAAGCCGGCCGAAGCGCGTAAGCTGCTCGATCCGCTGCGGGACCGGCCCGGCTCGGTGGGCCAGGTGGCGCTTCAGGCGTACGGCGCATTGCCGGCTCAATAGGCGGGAACATCCCGCCATGCTGGCGCATCTGCGGTTTCCGGTGGCCCGAACCATGGGGCGCGCCCATCCGGAACCCGGCCACCCCTACCGCAACCCCTTCCAGCGCGACCGTGACCGCGTGGTTCACTCCAGGGCTTTTCGCAGGTTGGAGGCCAAAACTCAGGTATTCGCCACCGGCCTGAGCGATCACTTTCGCAACCGACTTACCCACACCATCGAAGTTTCCCAGATTGCCCGCACCCTGGCCGGAGTATTGGGACTGGACGATGACCTGACCGAGGCTCTGGCCCTGGCCCACGATATCGGCCACCCGCCCTTCGCGCACGCCGGGGAGCAGGAATTGAATCTCCAGATGGCGCGCTTCGGCGACCGCTTCGACCATAACTTTCACGCCCTGCGCATCGTGGAAAGCTTCGAGCAGCGCTATGCCCGGTTCCCGGGCCTGAACCTGACTTTCGAAGTCCGCGAAGGGATGGTGAAGCACTCGCGCGACTTCGCCCCCGGAGAATACCCGGAAGCGGACCGATTTCTTCCCGGTCTGCGTCCTCCGCTGGAAGCGCAGTTGATCGATCTGGCCGATGAGATCGCCTACAATACGGCGGACCTGGACGATGCCTTCTCCGCCGGCATTCTGAATGCCGAGGACGTCGCTCGGGCGGTGCCCGAGTATCAGGCCATTTATGAAGCCGTGGAAGCCGAGTTTCCAGCCGCGACCGGCAGGCAGCGTTTTCACGAGGGTTTGCGCCCCCTGATCGATTCCTTGGTTTCGGGGGTCATCGAAGGAACCGTAAGCAGGGCCCGGCAGGCTTCCGCGGAAACCTGGAGCGACGTCCGGACGTTTCCGGCGCGCCTGGCCGGCTTCACACCGGAGGCTGCCGCCACCAGCCGGGCGTTGAAGCGATTGTTGCACCAGCGGGTTTACGATTCGGCCCTGTTGGGCGAAGACCGGAGCCGGTCTATGGCCATGATTGGCGAACTCTTCCAATGGTTCATGGATCACCCCGACCGCCTGCCTGAGCCGTATCAGCAGACCGGTCGAGACGAAGCGCCCCACCGCGTGGTCTGCGATTATATCGCCGGTATGACCGACGGTTTTTTCCGCCGCGTCTACGAACAGCAGATCGGCCCGCCCGTAATTCCCCGTTGTTGACGCACAGCAGTCTCCACCGCGCCTGCACCGTGCATCGTCACGATCTTCACGACTGGGCCGTCGGCAAGGCGGCCCTCGGACTTCTATACTGAGTGAATGCCCTGTGTTATCTGCCAAGTCCGGCGCCCCCGGCGATACTGCCCGGGAGTCACAGGCGACATCTGCTCGCAATGCTGCGGAACCGAACGCGAAGTCACTGTGAATTGCCCATTTGACTGCGAGTTCTTGCAGGAGTCGCGCAAACACGAAGCTCCCGGGACCACGGATTTGGCGGATCTGCCGAATCAGGACATCCGCGTCTCGCAGAAACTGCTCGAAGAAAATCAGGAATTGGTGGCGTTTGTGTCCCGCAGTCTGGTTCACGCCGCGTTGAGCCTTCCGGGAATCGTGGATTCGGACGCGCGCGAGGCCCTGGACGCCCTGATCCGCACCTGGCGGACCCTCCAGAGCGGCCTCTACTACGAGAGCCTTCCCCAGGGCCGGCCCGCCTTGCACCTTTATCGCTCCATCCAGGCGAGCCTGGAGGAGCTTCAGCGGCGGGAAACGGAGGCCGGGCACACCAAAACCCGGGTCGGCGCCGTGCTCCTCGTGCTGGTTTTTCTCGAACGCCTCGAACTCGACCGGAGCAACCGCCGGCCGCGCGGCCGCGCTTTCCTCAACCTGCTGTGGGATTTCTATGGCGCGCCTCCCACGGAACCCTCTCCCTCTTCGCTCATCCTGCCCTGAAAGGCGGTGGGATACACGTGGTCGATCAGGCAGGCCCGCTTCTTTCCCGCGGCGACAATCTGGGCGCGGAACTTGCGTTCTCCGTTGACTTTCAGCTCCAGAGGGCGCTCCACCGGGAAGTCGAAGGTCAGCAGGTGGCCTTCCCTGAGTTCCAGGAGATCGCCCACTGAGAGGGTGGGCCCTTCCAGGCGCGCCTCCAAACGTAGCGACGAACCGCGCAGGAGCCTCAGCACACGCGCCTGCTCGGCTACGCTGGCGTGGGTCTTGCGCACGGACCACTGCTGGTCGAACTTCTGGCGCATCATCTTGATCACGATCGACGGCATGGCGATGTTCATCATTCCCACGGTTTCTCCGATGCGCACCTCGATGGCGATCGCCACTACCGCTTCGTTGGGCGCCAGAATGTGCAGCAACTGGGGTTCGGTTTCCATGGCTTCGATGGTGAAATCAACCGCCGTGACCCCTTTCCATGCCTCCCGCAGATCATGGAGCACAATGCGAAATAACCCATCCAGCAGTTTTTGTTCGATTTCCGTGATGTCGCGCTGAATCGAAGCCGACGACCTTCCCGTCCCGCCCAGCAGCATCTCCAGGATTGGGAATACCAGGGAGGGGTTCAGTTCCAGTACGCCGTTGCCGTCGTAGGGGCTCAGGCCGAGCGATACCATGCAGGTCGGTGAAGGCAGCCCGTCCAGAAACTCGGCGTAGGAGAGTTGTTCCACGCTGACCAGATTGACCGTCAGGTAGGAGCGCAGGTAGGCCGAAAGACTCGAAACCAGGTTTCGGACAAAGGTATCGTGCAGCAGGTGGATGGCGCGGACCTGAGACTTGGGAATGCGGTCCGGCCGGCGGAAATCGAACTTCACGGCAGGCGTCTCGCGCCGGCGGTCCTGCATGTTCTGAAAGACCGCGTCGATCTCCTGTTGCGAAAGCTGCCGGCTCACAATTCAGGCTCCTGGACAGAAGATCGGCGGCGCGCGCGGAAACTTTAGCCCCCGCCGTCAGTTTTTTTCCGCCAAAATCTCTTCACCCGGGAAGGACTGGCCCCGCTGGCGTGCATTCCCGCGCGATTTTTTGTCCCTTGCCCTAATGGATTGACCCCCTCCGGCCGATGAATGTAAGTGGAAGGAGTCACATGGAACCAGACGTCTTGGTGGTGGACGATTCCGCTGCCATCCGCAAAATCCTGCAACGCGTGCTTCACCAGACCGGGATGGGAATCCACCACATTCTCGAAGCCGGCAACGGGCAGGAGGCGCTGGAGATTATGAATAAGCAGAAGATTGGGCTCGTCCTGACGGATATTAACATGCCCAAAATGGACGGCATCCAGTTGCTCGCGGCTCTCAAGGCAGAGCCTGCATGGCGCGATATTCCGGTCGTCATGATCACTACCGAAGGCGGCGAAACCAAGGTCGGCGAAGCGGTCCGCCTGGGCGCCGCCGGCTATGTCCGAAAGCCGTTTACCGCCGATCAAATTAAGGAGAAGCTGGTGGGCATCTTGGAACCGGCATTGCCATTATGAACCTGGAACAACTGATCATTGCCGGAATCCGCCGCTCGACCGCGGAGGTCTTCTCCACCATGCTCGGTGTAGAGTTGGATGTCCCCGATACGGCCATCGAGACCGGCGACCCCGAAGCGAACGACGGGGTAGTTTCCTTGGTCGGACTGGCGGGGCCCTGGATGGGCACGGGTAGTGTCTCGTGCTCGCCCGAACTGGCCTGCCGTGTCTGTAGCCTGATGCTCATGACGGAATCCAAGGCCGTCGATGAGGAGGTGCTCGATGCGGTGGCCGAACTGACCAATATGATCATCGGCGGCGTCAAGAACGGCCTGGAACCGGACCTGGGGCCGCTCTGCCTGAGCATTCCGACCGTCGTCTTCGGCAAGAATTTCCGCACCAAAAGCGCCGGGACCGCCGAATGGATCGTGTTGCGCTTCCCGTGGGAAGGCAGCCAACTGGTGGTGAAAATGTGTCTCACCCAGGCGGAAAAAATCCACCCCATACTCCACGCGCCCAGCCACGCCTGCTCGCTGGAGGTATGAACAGATCAGGAGAAAAAGATGCCCTCGACCATGCTATCCGCAAACCAACCGATGGCGCCCGCTCAGTCCGATGGGCGCGCCGGCAAGTATCTGACCTTTCAACTGGCCAAGGAGGAGTTCGGTATTCGTGTCCTCAAGGTCAGAGAGATCATGGGTCTGCAGGAGATTACCGCGGTCCCGCAAACGCCCGCGCACATCAAGGGAGTGATTAACCTCCGGGGTAAGGTTGTGCCGGTCATCGATCTGCGCCTGAAGTTCGGTATTCCCGCCGCCGAGTACACCCAGCGGACTTGCATCATTGTGACCCAGGTGCAAGGAGAATCGAGCGCCGTCCTGATGGGCATCGTGGTCGATGGCGTCTCTGAGGTTCTCAACCTGACCGGCGCCGAGATCGAAGATACTCCCGAGTTTGGAGAACAAATCGCCGGAAATTATCTGCTCGGTATGGCCAAGGTCAAGGGGAAGGTCAAGATCCTCCTGGATATCGACAAGGTTCTGTCAACCCAGGAACTTCATAATCTCAACATCCTGGCGCATTGAAACGGGTTGCAACCTCAAGGAACGCTGGTGAAATTACCTCATACTTCGCAACCGCCCGCCGGCCGAAGCCTCCCGGCGGCCGCGAGGCCGCAGCCTGGCGGCCCCAGCCTTGGCGCGATGCGGTTTTATACGGAAGCTGTGTTTTCTGCGGCCGCGGCCCTCAGGGTCCGCCTCCGGGACGGCTGCGGAACTTCCACACGAGGGTAAACCATGCCCTGTTCGGCCGATTTGCGACAACATATCGAGGATCTGGCGTTGCGTCTGGTTATGGGTGGCCCGGAAACCGCCCAGGCGCTGGCCGATTGGATTTCCGCCATCCAGGCAATCCAGAAGGCCGCCGAGGCCGAGAAGGCCCAGGCGGTAGTGGCCGCCGCGGATTCCGCGATCCAGCAAATCCGCCAGGCCTCCAGCCTGGAGGACTGGGATGGCGATACACCCATGGCGGGGTTGCCCGAGGCCATCGCCCGGTTGCAACAGGCGCTCGACGCCGGGATGCAGGCCCCCGTCGCCGCGGATCAGTCGATTGCGCAAGATCCGGAGTTATTGGCGGATTTCGCCCTGGAGAGCCGTGAGCACCTGGCGGCAATCGAATCGCAAGTCCTGATTCTGGAGCGCGATCCCGCCAATACGGAGGCGCTCCACGCGACTTTCCGCGGTTTCCACACCATCAAAGGCCTGGCGGGATTCCTGGAACTGTGGGAAGTCCAGAAGCTGGCGCACGAAGTGGAAACGGTCTTGGACCGGGCTCGCAACGCCGAGCTGGCCATTACTCCCGCGGCGACCGACGTGATACTGCTCAGTGCGGACAGCCTGCGCCGTTGGCTGGCCTACGTGGAATTGCGCCTGCACGGTGAAAACTCCCAGCCGCCCGCCCACGATCAAGGGCTCCTCGACCGCATCCGTGGCCTATACACCACGCCTGAGGCCACGGCCCCGCCCGGGTTGGCGACCCTGGCCACGCGCGTGGAGGCGGGCGGCGCTGAGGAAAACACCCCACAGCCCGCCGCGCCGATCTCGCCCCGCCCGGAAACCATGGCGGTCAAAGTCGACACCGCCAAGCTCGATTTTCTCGTCGATATGGCCGGCGAAATGGTGATTGCGGAGTCCCTGGTGCGTCACGACCGTGAACTCGCGGCCGTCAAAAGCCCGCAACTCCAGCGCAAGATTGCCCAACTGACGCGCATCACGGCCGAATTGCAGAGGACCGCGATGTCCATGCGCCTGGTGCCCATCGGTCCTTTATTCCGCCGCATGGCGCGTCTGGTTCGCGATCTGTCCCGCCAGTTCTCGAAGCGCGTGGAACTGGAAACCAGCGGGGATGAAATCGAGCTGGACCGCACCATTGTCGAAGAACTTTCCGATCCTCTGATGCACATGGTCCGCAATTCGCTGGACCACGGCATTGAGAGCCCCCAGGAGCGGCAGGAGCGGGGTAAGCCGGCGCTGGCCCACGTATACCTGAAGGCCCACCACCAATCCGGTCAGGTAGTGGTGGAGGTAGCCGACGACGGCCGCGGGCTGAACCGCGAGAAAATTCGCTCCAAGGCGGTCGAGCGCGGACTGGTTCCGGACGATAAGCCCCTCTCTGAAAACGAAACCTACAACCTGATCTTCCTGCCGGGGTTCAGCACCGCCGAAAAAGTGAGCAACGTTTCCGGACGGGGTGTCGGAATGGACGTCGTACGGAGACACATCGAGAAGCTTCGCGGGCGAATCGAGATCCGCTCGGCTGTGGGAGCCGGTTCTTCCTTCCTTATGAAACTCCCCCTCACCCTGGCGATCATCGACGGTCTGGTCGTAGGCGTGGGAGCCGAGCGGTACATCGTTCCGCTGTTTTCGGTGCGGGAGATGTTCCGTCCCCAGGCGGAGACCATTTGGACCGTTCAGAACCAGGCCGAAATGGCCCTGGTTCGCGGAAGCCTTCTACCCGTGCTGCGGCTGTACAGGCGTTTTCGGGTCG
Organism: Bryobacteraceae bacterium; assembly: GCA_030038565.1. GTDB lineage: Bacteria > Acidobacteriota > Terriglobia > Bryobacterales > Bryobacteraceae > JOPF133. Next base: position 9,946 of record JASHSS010000157.1, on the reverse strand, counting down.
CGCCCCGGTCCGAAAACCCCTTGGAATCCATCCTCATCGTGGCCGAAGTCGAGGGGCAGAGGTTCTGTCTCCTGGTGGACGAACTGATTGGCAAGCAGGAGGTGGTCATCAAGGCCCTCGGGGAGACTTTCAAAGATGTGACCGGGATCTCCGGCGGAGCGATCCTCGGCGACGGCCGGGTGGGCCTGATTCTCGATTTGGACCGGCTGTTCAAGGAACCAAACAGTGCCTCTGATTTCTAGGAATCTGGAAATCCCGCGGGGCGAGCTGGAATCCGTGCCGGCCCTCGCTCCGGACGAGTTCGAACAGCTCCGCCGGTTGGCTCACAGGACCTTCGGACTGGATCTGAAACCCGGAAAAGAGGAACTGGTGACCGCCCGGTTGCGCCGGCTGGTTCTCTCCGGTGGCTTCGGCAGCTACCGCGATTACTACCGGCACATTGTGAAGGATTCGACCGGCGAAGCCCTGGCGGCCATGATCGACGCTCTGGCGACCAACCACACGTCGTTTCTCCGCGAGCCCGACCACTTCGATTTTGTACGCCAGATGGTTGTTCCGATGCTCGCTCGACACGAATCGAGCGAAATCTGGAGCGCCGCCTGCTCAACCGGAGAGGAGGTCTGGACGCTGGCATGCCTGTTCCAGGACGTCTTGCCTGCCAGGAAGATCCGGATTTGTGCCACCGACATCTCGCGCAAAGCGCTGCATTTCGCATCGCAGGCCCGCTATCCGGCGGAGCGCTGTCAGGGCGTGCCACCGGCTTGGCTGGGCCGCTATTTTACGCCTGAACCGGGCCCTCCCAAGGCGTACCGCGTAACGCCGCAGATTCGCAGCCTGGCGTCGTTCCGGCGTCTGAACCTCCTGGAAACGTACGGTTGGCCGCGGCCCTTCCCGGTGATTTTCTGTCGCAACGTGATGATCTACTTCGATAAGCCCACCCAGGAGCGGGTCGTCCGGCAGCTTACCGAGTCTCTGGAGCCGGGCGGGTATCTGCTGGTTGGCCATGCCGAAAGCCTCACCCGCGTGGCCCACGCCCTGGAATATGTGAGGCCGGCGGTCTATCGGAAACCGGCGAGGAGGCGCGACTCGTGGAGCAGATCGTAGTCCAGATGGCGGACTGCCGGGTAGCGGACGTGCCGGGCCAGGTGCTGGCGACTTACGCCCTGGGATCCTGCATTGGCCTCGCGGTTCACGATCCCAAGGCCAATGTGGGAGGCTTGCTGCACTTCATGCTGCCGGATTCGGCCATCGATCCCGTCCGCGGACGCGAGAATCCGTGCATGTTCGCCGATACCGGCATCGCGCTGCTCCTCGACCAGGTCTGCCGGAAGGGAGCCTCGAAACAAAGGCTCATGGTGCATGCCGCCGGCGGCGCGCAAATGATGGATCGGGAGAACGTCTTCGAGATCGGCAAGCGGAACTACCTGGCTATGCGCAAGATCCTCTGGAAGAAGGGGATTCTGGTGCACGCCGAGGCCATCGGCGGGGCCAACTCGCGCACCGTACGGTTACAGATCGGCAGCGGGCGCGTGTGGCTCCAGGAAGCCGGCGAGCAACGAGAACTGGTGGCGGCAGCGCCACAGAAAGGATTCACCCATGGCCTACCGGCTCTTGATCGTCGATGATTCTCCCGCCATGCGGGCCTTCGTCCGGCGGGTGATCGGGCTTTCGGGCTTCGATCTGTCCGAATGCTTCGAGGCGTCCAATGGCCAGGAAGCTCTCGAAGTGCTGCGGCGCGAATGGGTGGACGCCATCCTGACCGATATCAATATGCCCGGCATGGATGGGGAGGAGTTGCTGCGCCGGTTGGCGGCGGACGAGGTCTTCCGGTCGATTCCTGCGATTGTGATTTCCACCGACGCCACTCACCACCGTCGGGAACGCCTGCTGGAGATCGGCGCCCGCGGTTATCTGGCCAAGCCGTTTCTTCCGGAGGCGCTGCGGACCCAACTGGAAACCACTCTGGGGGTGCCGGAATGACCGAAACCGTCCTCTACGCCTCGCTCCGGGAGGCCGTCGATGAAGTTCTGGAAACCATGTTCTTTACCCAGACCGAAGGTCCCGCCGATCCTGACCGCCCGCCGGAGGAACTGATCGTGGCCCGCGTGGATTTCGAAGGGATCCCGCCGGGCACGCTGCGCCTGCGGATCACTCGCCAGGCGGCTTGCCGGATGGCCGCTGATTTTCTGGGGGAGGAGGAGTGCGAACTGGCGGCCGCCCGCATTACGGAAGTCGTCGCGGAGTTGGCCAATATGATCTGCGGCTCGGTGTTGAGCCGCGTGGAAAGCGAAACTCCGTTTCGGTTGTCACCGCCCGCCGTTGCCGCGGCCATCGGTCCCGTGGCCGAACCGGGCGCACCCGGCATCGAATACCAGGCCCAACTGCCGGGTGGCGCGCTCCGCGTCATGTTCCAGGAAGGCGGAACCGCCGCATGAGCCAACCGGGGAGAATCCGCGTTCTCATCGTGGACGATTCCGCGATTGTCCGGAAAATCCTCTCCGAGGCGTTGGCCGGCGAACCCGATCTGGAAGTCGTGGGTACCGCTCCAGACCCCTACGTGGCTCGCGACAAGATCCTCTCGCTCCATCCGGACGTCCTGACCCTGGATATTGAGATGCCTCGGATGGACGGAATCACGTTTCTCAAGAAGCTCATGCTTTTTCATCCCCTGCCCGTGATTCTGATCAGTTCCCTGGCGCAGCCCACCTGCCGGCTCGCGGTGGAGGCTCTGGAGTTCGGAGCGGTGGAGGTGCTCGCCAAGCCAGGCGGGCCGTATTCGGTGGGGGAGTTGCGCCAGACCTTGGCCGCCAAGATTCGCGCGGCGGCGGCGGCGCGGTTGAAGCGGCCCGCGTTGCCGAAACCGTCGCCATTGCCGAAGCCGGTGGAACCGCACCCGGCCGTGGAAGATTCCGGGCCAGCCGCGGATGGGACGGTCATCGCGATCGGCGCCTCCACCGGTGGAACCGAGGCGATTGCCTGGGTGCTTTCCAGGCTGCCTGCATCCTCGCCGGGGATCCTCATCGCGCAGCACATTCCTCCGGTGTTCTCGCGGGCTTTTGCCAACCGGTTAAACCACCTGTGCGCGGTGGAAGTCAAAGAGGCGGAGGACAACGATACCGTGCGTCCGGGCCTGGCGCTGGTTGCGCCGGGGGATTTTCATATGCTCTTGCGGCGATCGGGGGGACGCTATTCGGTGGAGATCAAGACCGGCCCGCGGGTGTGCTACCAGCGGCCTTCGGTGGACGTGCTGTTCTCATCCGTGGCCGCAGCCGCGGGAGCCGACGCCACCGGCGTGTTGCTTACGGGCATGGGAGCGGACGGGGCGCAGGGCCTTCTCAAAATGCGCCAGGCGGGTGCTCGAACGGTCGCCCAGGACGAAGCGAGCTGCGTGGTGTTCGGAATGCCCCGCGAGGCGATTCTGCTGGGCGCGGCGGCGCAGGGCACCCCTCTCGAGGCGATTCCCGCCGTCATTATGGGCAGCCGGTCGAGAGGCAGGGCCGGCTCCTCGCATTCACCGCCGGTTTCGGAGGTTCGATAGGCCCCAGAGATCTCCAATCAGCGGTCCGGAAGCCACCAGCCGTGGGCGCAGCCGCCCAGGGCGCAGCCGTAGGTCGCAGGAGGCCCACCGGCGGCATGTTTTGGATGTACCCGTCACCGCCATGGCCTACCTCGACCGCGGCCACCTAGCCGATTCCGCCCGCCGCGCCAGGCGTTACGCCATGCGCGATCAAAGCCTTGGGCCTGCGCCCGCCAGACGCCTCGCCGTCCAGGTGGTTGCCGCCGAGCGGGTGAGGCAGCGACAGGGCCAAGCCGGCTGCCGTCCGCGGGGCCGCGCGGGTGTACCCCGCTGGATGGCACCAACAGACGTGCCAACCGGGGTACCCAGCCGGGACGGGCACGGAGGGCACAGAACCAGGAGAAGATGCCGAGGCTGGCCGGCCCCGTGGGCGCTGAAGGTTTTCGACGGCGCCCCACCCGGAGCGCCGCCGCGGCGGGAGTGTCCGGGCGCCGCCCCGGGTCTCGGCGGGCTGAAGTTTCCGGCTACCGGGCGGCACGGAACTTCACGCCGCGTAAAATTCGTGGACCGCGTCGATCATCGCCACGATGTTGGCGGCGGGGGTACCGGCCTGAATGTTGTGGATGGCATTGAAGACGAAGCCGCCCCCGGGGGAGAAGATTTCGCAGCGGCGGAGCACCTCCTCGCGGACTTCGGCGGGAGTGCCGAAGGGCAGGGTTTTCTGGGTATCCACGCCGCCGCCCCAAAAGACCAGGCGGGAACCGTAGTCGCGCTTCAAACCGGCGGGATCCATGCCGGCGGCGGAGCACTGGACCGGATTGACGATGTCGAAGCCGGCTTCGATAAAGCTTTCGTAAAAACGCGCCACGCTGCCGCAGGAGTGCTTGAAGGTTTTCCAGCCGGTGTGGGCGTGAACCCAGTCGTTGACCCGCTTGTAGTACGGGAACCACAATTCGCGGAAGGCCGGGACCGAGCAGAAGGCCGAAGTCTGGGTTCCGAAATCGGCCCCGCAGACGTAGACCGCGTCGGCGCAATCGCCGACGCGGGCGTGGATGCGCACCAGGTTCTCCAGGGCTAGCTGGCATTGCGATTCGAACACCTGATGGATGTAGGAGCGGCGCGAGCGCGTGGAGACGTACCACTCCTCGACGTCGCGGATGCCTTTGGGGTGTTTGAGGAACGTGGCCGGGACGAGGGCGATATCGCCGAACGCGGTGCCGCCGAAATTGGCGATGACGGCGCGTCCGGTGGCGGCGGCTTCGCGGGTTGCGCGCTCGAAGTAATCCAGATCCTCGGGGGCTATGGGGGTGAACTCTTCGAGGTTGTCGCGGGGGTCGAGCTGCTCCTCGTCTAAAGGGGGTTGGCGGATGATGGCGTCGAAGAATTCGCTGCCGGCTGGCATCCGGCCGGAGGGCGGGGCGGCGAGGTCGCCCTCGGGATAGATCAGGATGTCGCCATTGGGCTGCTCCGAGATGCGGAAATCTTCGCTCACCAGGACATCCAGGCCGCGGAAATTCCATTCCTTCCAGCGCTCGTTGGGGAAACCGAACATGGTCTTGCGGGGTGAGACGCCGGCTACGTCGGCGCCCAAGGCGTCGAGCAGGTCGTCGTCCAGCAGGCCCAGCATCTGGTAGGGCTCGTGAACTTTGACGGGGCGCTTTTCGAGACCGTAATACTGGCGCAGGGCGGCGACCGGACGGACGTGCATTCCACTGACGGGAGTGCTGCCGAAATCGAGCGCCACGCGATCGGGCGGGCGGTGCGCGAGGGTGGCGGCGATACGTTGTTTAGAGGTCATGAGAGGAACTCAGAGGCGGTGTACTCACCCGGAGGCGCGGAGAACCCGGAACAGGCACGCAGAAAACCGGATGCGGTCATTTTGGCTTTTCCGCCAGGCTCCTGGCGCTCACGTCTTCTTTTGGGTCGAGAAAGGCTACGTCGGCGGAATCTTCGGCGAAACGGCGGGCGCCGGCTTCCAGAATATAGGAATCGTCCACCTTGTGGAGGGGCGTGTAGCGCGGGTGGTGCGCTTCCTTGTAGGGGTCGTTGCGCGCGGCGTTGTAGCAGCAGATCATGGACCAGCGGGGGTGCTCGGAGCGGTTCTGGTCGCTGCGGTGTAGCATGTTGCAATCGAAAAAGACGGCGTCGCCCGGCTGCATTTCGACGTACACCAATTCCAGGCGGGCGGCCAGTTCGCGGACGCGCTCCAGATCGGCGCCCGCCTGGTCGCCGGTGAGGATGTGCTCCACGCGGCCCGCCAGGTGCGATCCCTTCAGCATTTGCAGGCAGCCGTTTTCCTTGGTGGCGCGGTCCACGGCGATGGAGACGCTGGTGAGGAGCGGGAACAGCACGCCGTTCTGATACCAGTAGCCGTAATCCTGGTGCCACGCCCAGGCGCCGCCCACGCGGGGTTGCTTCATGATCATCTTGGAGTGGTAGTGGTAAACCTCGCCCCCGAGCAGCGCTTCGGCGGAATCCACCAGCGAGCGGCAGCGGGCGAACATGCCATAGATGCCGTTGCCGGGATGATTCCAGAGGGAGAGGCGCGTGGTGCCGCCTTCATTATCGGCCCGTCCGAAGGCGTGGTCATCGAGCGCCTTGTCGTCCTTGGCGGACCGGCGGAGCAGATCGATTTCGGTGGGGTCGAACATGCCGCGCACCAGGACGAAACCGTCCTGGCGATATTGCTGGACTTCCTCGGCGGTGAGTGGGCCTCGGGCCATAATTGGGTGCCTCCGGTTTCAGTTTAGTTCCGGATGCCGGCGGCGCGCATCAGGCGGTCCGTGGCGGTGTAGGCCTCGCGGACCCAATCCACGATTTTGGCGGGCTCGGGTGAGTACTCGAGTTCGATGCTGATGGAGCCATCGAAGCCGGCGGCTTTAAGGGCATCCAAATAGGGCGGAAAATCGACCACGCCGCGGCCCGGCGGGAGGTCGCCGTGCTTGCGGCCGTCGCAATCCGAAAAGTGGACGTGAGCGATGCGCCCGGCGAGCCGGGCGAGGGCCGGGGCGGGAGTGTGCGAAAGCGCCAGGTGCGATACATCGACATTGGCCTTCACGGCCGGGTGCCCGACGTCATCCAGGAAGCGGATCATCTTCGGAAGATCGTTGACCAGAGAAAGGTGGAAGGGTTCCAGTTCGATGGCGACTTCCAGGCCCAGCGAGGCGGCGTGCTCCCCGAGTTCGCGGACGTGCTCCACCGCCCAGTTCCACTGATCGCGGGGCGCGATTACCTCCTGCTGCCAGATGTACTCGCCTACCACCAGGAGCAGGTTGCGGCCCTCCAACTCGTAAGCCAGATCCAGGTAAGCTTTGGCGCGTTCCACGTGGAAGTGGCGCACGGTGGCGTTGAAATCGGCGATGCCGAGGGCGCAGCAAACGGTGGAAACCACGGGCAGTTGCACGCCCCGGCAAGTGTCCTTGATGAGGCGCCGTTCGCGGATGTCGATTTCCAGGGGGTCGGCAAAGATATCGATGGTGTCGAAGCCGATTTCCCTGGTGAGGCGGATGCCTTCCGCGGTTCCGACGGGCGAGCCGACCCAGGCGGAGCTGATGAGTCCGAGTTTCACAATTGACCTCCTTGAATGATTTCCTGAATGCCCACCGGCCGATGCTGGTCGAGCGAGCGGTAGCAGGCCTCGACGAGGGCCATGGTTCCGAGATTCCCGCGGCCCGAAATGGCGGGCGCCCGGTCTTCGGTCAGCGAGTCCAGCAGTTCTCCCATGGTGCCCCGAAAGGCATCCGGGAACCAGACCTCGGGCCACTGAGGAGCGAGCCAGACGCCGGGCTGGCGCCGGGTGGCGAAGCGGATGGTGCTGGGGACGGCGTTGGGGTAGCCGGGCCAGCCGATGGTGCCCTGGGCGAGGCCCTCGGTGCCTTCCACGCGCCAACGGATATAAGTATCGGAGGCGGCGCCTTCGCGGGCGGGGCCGGCCCAGACATCGTCCCAGGAGGAGGCGCGCAGGCCGCTCGAATATTCCAGAATGTAGAGCACGATGCCATCGCGGTGGGGGAAAGCGGTGCGCGGGTCGGGGCGGGCGCTGGCGAAGACGAATTCGGGGTCGCCGAACAGGAAGCGGAAGCAATCCAGGTGGTGGATGCTCATGACGGCGAGGGTCAGTCCCGCATAGTCGCGCACCCATGGTTGCCAGTGGGGGATGGCGCGCATCTCGATGGTGGCGAGGACAGGCTCGCCGAGATCGCCGCGGTCGAGCAGGGTCTTGAGGGCCCGGATGGATTGGTCGTAGCGCATGTTCTGGTTGACGGCCAGAACGATGCCGGCCTTCTCGCAGGCCTCGACCAGCGCCAGCGCCTGCGGGTAATTCATGGCCAGCGGCTTTTGCGCCAGGATGCCGCGGATGTGGCCGGCGTGCCTGAGGGCTGCCGTGATGATTTGCGGCTGGACATCGGGAGGAACGGCGATATCGAGGACTTGCAGTGAAGGATCGGCGATCAGATCGGCGTAGGAATCGTACACGCGAGGGATTCCGCGGGCGGCGGCAACTTCGCGGGCTTGCTGGGGGCGGCGGGAAGCGATGCCGAGGACGGATAGGCCGATCTGGCGGTAGGCCACCAGGTGGACGTCGCGCATGATGAAGCCCGCGCCGATAGCGCCGATGGGCCAGTCGCGGCGGATCGGCGGCGGAGGCATGTGATGGAGGTCGAGATCGAGCATGGGGACAAGTGCCCATGACGTTGTAACACCCGCGCGCGCGTGCGGGCAAGGGGCGCCAACCGATGTACCGGAGGACCTAATTCTCGGAAGGTCTTTCCACGCGATCGATGACCAGGGTTTCCACGGGACCTTTGGCGGATTCCAGTTTGAGGCCGAGTTGTTGCTGGATAGCGGTAAGGATGGAAGGCAGGGCGGAATGGTCGGCCGGTGAGCCGCCGGGGACGTCGGGCGCGGCCGGGCAGGGGCCGGAATCGGGGGTCCAATCGAGTTCAAAGTCGTACTTGCCGGAGAGGCCGGTGCGGTTGAGGACGGCGCGCTCGAAGTGCCGGGAGAGGACGTTGGCGATGGTGTCCAGGGTGAGCCGTTTTCCGGCGAGGTGTCCGCATCCCCCGCGCGTGCCGCTTCCACTCCCGTCGTTGTGAAGGGTCAGCTTCGGACCGGTCTTCGCCACCACCAGGAGGTATACCGGCATCTCCCTGGTTTCGCTGTGGGTGGCGAGTTGGAAGCGATCGGCCAGCAAGCCGCGCAACCGCGAGCGTTCCTCCTCCATGCTGCCGCGTTTACCGCCGGCGCTCTTGGCGGCGATGTCGTATAGCTCGCTATCGACCCATCGGGGAGCCCGCTGGATCTGGTAATCCTCGATAGCGTAGGCCAGGCGAATCAGGTAGCGCACGGTGATGTTGGTGGCGGTGGTTCGCCCGCCCGGGGCGCTATCGAAATTCTCGCCCGCGGCGGGGTTGCGGCTGGGCTTGATCGAGGCGACTTCGAATGTCGGCGCGGGCTGCGCGTGCCCCGCGCTGCCAGGGACCAGGGCGGCTCCGGCAAGGGCCGCCAGACGGATAAGTATCGAAAGGCGCGGCGCCGATCCGCGCAGAGCCACCGTCATGAGAATGAATACCGGCCGGAGCGCAAAAGGTTACCCGGGCCGCGGGGCCCAGGGCGGTGCGGCGCGGTTGCCGGTCGCGCCGGCGTACTTCCTGTCGGCGGCTTCGAAAGCGTCGGATGATCCCATGAGTTCAAGCGCCGAGGCGGTAGGGTGCAAAGGCCATCATTTCGGCGAAGCGGGTTTGGAAATCGGGGTCCGCGGCGAGTTCGATATGACGGGTGAGAGACAGAATCTGGCGCAGGCGGGGTTCCCGCGCGGAGGGAGCCAGCAGGAGCGTGCGAGCGCCGCGGAGAGCGCTGTTGCCGATGGGTTCGACGGGCACCTCTTCGGGTAGAAGTCCGATGGCGCGGGCGCTGGGCACGCGGATGTAGTTGCCGAATGCGCCGGCCAGATAAAGCTTAGGGATGGCGCCCCCGGCGAGCATGCGCAGACCGGCGGCCATGGCCCCCTTGGCTAGCTGGAGCTCGCGGAAATCGCTCTGAACCAGGGCGAGTCCGCCGGGAAGCGCGAAGCGTTTGTCCGGGGTGGTGAGGCGGCCATTGGGGAGGAGTGCTCCGAGCGATAGGGCGCAGGCGGCGGCATCCACCAGGCCGCTGCCGCAGATACCGCGCGCGGGGTCGCCGCCGATGACGTGGCAGTCGAGCGCCGTGCCCCGCAGATGAACGCTGTCGATGGCGCCGGTGCCCGCGCGCATTCCGGCGGAGATGCGGCCGCCTTCGAAGGCCGGGCCGGCGGCTGTGGAGGCGCACAGAATGCCGCCGGCCGAACCAACCACGACTTCGCCGTTGGTGCCGATGTCGAAGAGGGCCTGCGGGTGGGAGTGTTGGTCCAGGCGGCTGGCCACAATCCCGCACACCAGGTCGCTGCCC
>JASHSS010000156.1 GCA_030038565.1 Bryobacteraceae bacterium | reverse complement strand
GCTTCCCCGGAAACATCCAGGCGGCTCAGCGTTTCCACCATTTTGGGCAGGCTGCCGATCTGGTGCGGGTAATCGCTGCCGGCCAGGAGGTGGTCCGCGCCTGCAAAATCCAGGGCCAGCCGCAACGCGCCCAGGTTGAAGTTTACGGTGTCGTAGTAGAAGGTCTTCAGGTAATCGCTGGGCGGGCGCGGAATATTCACCCGGCATTCGCTGAAGGCCTCGAAACCGCGGTCCAGCCGCTCGGCGAGGTAGGGAATCGCGCCGCCCAGGTGGCCCAGCGCCCATCGGATGCGCGGGAACCGCTCGGGCACTCCGGCGAACACCAGCTTGGCGGCGGCCAGCGTGGTATCCATCAGGAAGCCCACCAGGGGCATGAGCCAGTAATCGGTCATGGCTTCCACTCCCACCGGATGGGTAGGGTGGATGTAAAGCACCGCGCCAAGCTCGTCGGCGGCTTCGTAGAGCGGCCAGAAACGGCGGTCGTCCAGCCCCGTGCCGTTGACGTTGCTGAAGAGCATGGCGCCCCGGAAGCCCAGTTCCCGGCAGGCGCGGCGCAATTCCGCGACCGAAGCCGCCGGGTCGTTCAGCGGCAGGGTAGCCAGCGCGGTGAAACGGCCGCGCCTGGTGCGCGCGATGTCGGCGAAGGCATCGTTCACCAGTGCGGCGAAACGCACGGCGGTGGCGGGCGCCTCCACGTGCGTGCCGGGGGTCGTCAGGGTAAGCACCTGGGTGGCCACGCCCTGCTCGATGAGCACCCGTTCGCGGTAATCGATATCCCGATGGCCGGGGACCGCGATGTTGTAATCGCCCGGATAGTAGATGCGCGGGTTGCCGTCTTCATCAATGGTCACCTGGACGGCGCTTGAACCCGAGCGCAGGGCATCCAGGTAAACCGGAGGATAAAAGTGGTTGTGGAAATCGATAATCATCGCGGGCGCATCCAGAGATAGTAGACAGGCAATCCTAACACGACGATGGCGAGTCCGGCGGCCGATTCTACCGGATCGGCGGCGATCTGGATGCCGGCCACCACCAGCGCCGCCAGGCCGAACACCAGCGGGACCACCGGGTAGCCCCAGATCGGCCACTGCGGCGCGTAACCCTTCCTGCGGCGCATGCGGAACAGGCCCCAGGTCATCAGCGCGAAGAACAGCCACTCGGTGTACACCACCCGCGTAAACAGCGCCCGGTAAGTGCCGGTGGCCACCAGCACCGCCGACCACACTCCTTGCGCCACAATCGCGCGATGCGGCGTGTGGAAGCGCCCGTGGATAGCCGCCAGCCAGCGCGGCGCAAGACCCTCGCCGGCCATCGCGTAGTAGGTGCGTGGTCCGGCCAGAATCACGCCGTTGAGCACGCCGCTGGCCGAAAGGATCACCAGGGCCGAAATGATGGCCGCGCCGTAACGCCCCGCCACCGCCTGGGCGGCGTCCGCGGCCACCCGCTGGGAGGCGGTCACGCGCGCAATCGGCAACAGGTAAAGATAGGCGGCGTTCAGCGCCACGTAGCAGGCCGAAACGGTCAGCGAGCCGATCAGCAGCGCGCGGGGAATGGTCTGGCTGGGGTTGCGGGTCTCGCCCGCCGCATAGGTCACCATGTGCCAGCCGCCGAAGGCAAACAGGGCGGCGCTGACTCCCAGCACATACTCGCGAAAGGATAAAGCCGCCGGAGCAGCCGGTCCGGCCGCCTGCGCGCGCCCGCCCAGCGCGAATGCCAGGACCAGCAGCAGCAGGATGGCGGCCAGTTTGCTCGCGGTGATCCAGGTTTGTAGCCCGCTGCCCTGCCGCACTCCGGCGTAGTTGACCAGCGAAAGCGACACAATCGCGGCGATCGCCACCGCCCGGATGCCCGCGTCCCCCAGCGGAACGAAAAACGCCACGTAACGCGCCAGCACCACCGAACTCGCGGCGATGATCCCCGAATGCGCGCTCCAGAACATGGCCCAGCCCCACAGAAAGCCGCAGGACGGCGAAAGCGTGCGCCGCAGGTACACATACACGCCGCCGGTTTCCGGGAAGGCCGAAGAAAGCTCCGCGCACACCAGCGCGCCGAACAGCGAGAGGATACCGCCCGCCGCCCAAACCGCCAGCACCCCCGAAATGGTGGGCACGTGCCGGTTGACCTCGGACGGCTGCACGAAGATCGACGCGCCGATGATGATCCCCACTACCATGGCGGTGGCCTGCGGCAGGTGGATGGGACGGTCGAGGGAAGGGCGGGGTTCGGAAGTGGCCAGAGGGGCAGTGTATCACGGGCGATGGGCTGCGATGCTACGCCCTCGGTTGCCTCGGCCGCCCGAGTCTCCCGCCGCACCACGAAAACGGCGGCTGCCCTGACCCAATCAGTGAGACCTGCGCCCGGCGGCTTGCGTGCTATGCTGGCGGCCAATGGGCGCAAAAACCAAGGCCGCGCGTCAATGGTTCATCCGCGGGAGGGTGCAGGGCGTGGGTTTCCGCTATTTCGCGCAGCGTGAAGCCACCGCGCTGGATTTGGTGGGATACGCGCGCAACCTCGACGATGGCCGCGTGGAGGTGTACGCAGCCGGACCCGAAGCCAGGCTCGACGAGTTGGCCGGCCGCCTGCATTGCGGCCCTCGCTGGGCCGATGTCCGCGGCGTGGAAGAACGCCAGGCGGCCATCGAGTCGTACGTCTCGTTCGAGATTGAGCCGTGAAAGCGCGCCCGGCCGCCCGCTCGGAAGCTTTCAAATCTTCTTAGCGGGGCTTTGCGCCTTCGCGCCTTTGCGAGAGTCCCCTCCTGGCGCCCTCCAAATAAAATCGCCCTTGCCGCCGTTTCCAGGGCAAGGGCGATTGGTCAGATCGAAAAGGGTTGCGGGTTACAGTCCGCCGCCGCCGCTGCCGCTATCCCGCCGCTTCAAGGTGGGACGGTCGTCATCGGTCTGGGTAGTGCCCGTCGAGTTTCCGTTGTCGTCCACCGTGCCGCCGCTGCCCGGAGCCCTCCGCAAACGCGGACGGTTGGGATCGTCCCCATTCACGTTACGGCGGTTGTGCAGCATGGCCAAACGCGCCTTCACATCCACGAACTCGGAAGTATTCACCACGTATTCCGGCTTGGGCGCCAGAATCGTCTGTATCTCGTTCTGGGCGGCCTTGATCCGGTCGTCGGTCATCGGGTGGGTCGAAAAGACCTTGGCCACGGATCCGGGTTTCTTCCGTTCCAGGGTCTCGATCTTTTCGAAAAAGTCCACGAAGGCGGTTGGGTCGTACCCCGCTTTATACATGTACTGCAACCCGTAGTAATCCGCTTCCCTCTCCGCCGACCTCGAAAATGTCAGGTAGCCCATGGGAATCGCCAAGCCCGCGCCCTGCCGGATAGCATACCCAGTCCAGCCGCCCACGGCGATCGATCCGACGATTGCTGCGATTTCCATCAGTTCCACCCGGGTGGCCTGCTTCGTGCCGTGGCGGCACGCCACGTGAGCGATTTCGTGGGCCATCACTCCGGCCAGTTCAGCCTCGCTTTCGGCCTTCAGAATCAGTCCGGAATTCACGAAAAAGAACCCGCCCGGCAGAGCGAATGCGTTGACCTCTTCGGTATCCAGGACCTTAATCGTGAAGGGAACCTTGGCGTCGGAGTTCCGCACCAGGTTCTGGCCGACGCGGCTGACGTACTCCGCGATGATGGGATCGTCGATAACCTTAGCCTGTCGTTCGACTTCCTGAGCCAGTTGCTTGCCGAGCGCAATCTCCTTCTCCAGGGAGTAGAAGTTTACACCCTTGCCCACGTCCCGGTTTCCGATTGCATCGGGGTCATTCTTCTGGTTCTGCGCGTAAGCGACCACCGTGAGGCTCACTGCAGCCAGAAGCGCCACGGGCACCCTGCATCGATGTTTCATCGCTCAAGAACTCCTGACATACACTATAACGCCTATACCGTGCGTCTGGTGAGTCATTGTGTTAAACGCGGCCCACGCGTAGCCGGTTACTCAACATCTGTGAATAATTTGCGTACCTTTGCGGGCGAATTTGGGGCGCCAGCCGGCTGGGACTAATACAGCCCCAGACTGATGACTTTGCCCGAAGGATCCACCAGGACGTCCAGCTTTTTGTCCATGTAAGAGTAGAACCTTCGACCTTTTTTCGCCAGCGAGGCATTCACCTTGCCACCCCAGAGGCGCCGGCACTCGGTCCACGTCAGGT
>JASHSS010000155.1 GCA_030038565.1 Bryobacteraceae bacterium | reverse complement strand
CTTCGGGCAGCCTGGGCGCTTCGCGCAGCCGAGGCGCTTCGGGCAGCCGGACGCCTCGCGCAGCCTGGGCGCTTCGCGCAGCCAAAGCGCTTCGCGCAGCCAAGGCGCCTCAGGCGGCCGGGGGAGCGGCCCGCAGTTCTACAATCAGGGCGTCCAGGGCGATGGTCTTCTGGATGTTGCGCCGCAGAAGCTGGACGACTTCGTCTACGCGGGCTACGGCTTGGCGAAGCCAGGCAAACCGCACTACCGCCGCTAGCGCTTCCAACTCGGCGCGGATGTCCCGGTTGCGAATCTCCGGCACGCCTTGCGCCAGAAGAAGCAGATCGCGCAACAGGTCGTAGAGCACCTTTAAGTACAGTTCCAGTTTGTCGCTCTTGCCGCGACCCAGGCCTTCGGAAACCGGGATCCAGGCGGCAAAGGGCGTCGTGCCGGCGGCCACTTTGAGTAGCACGAGCATGGCGGCGCGGCGGCGGTCGTAAGCCTCCAGGTCGATGGAAGCGGCCACCCCGGGGCTGCCCGCCGCCAGGGCGATGCGCCGCTCGGCGTTTTGCAGGCCGCGAGAGATCGCGAAGTTGCGCATTTCCTCGGGCGCCAGGGGCGTGAAATGAAACGGCACGGCCCGCGAGCGGATGGTGGGCAGCAGATCGTAGGCGTTTTCCGCCGTGAGGATCACCACCAGGTGCGGGGGTGGCTCTTCGAGAATTTTGAGGAGCGAATTGGCGGCCTGGTCGTTGGCGCGGTCCACGTGGTCGATCAGGAAGACACGCCGGTCGCCCTTGTGGGGCAGGAACTGCGAGCGCTCTTTGAGCAGGCGGGTTTGCGGGATGGTGATCTGGCGCAGCGGCCCATCCGGGGCGTAGGTTTCGAAATCGGGGTAGGAGGCGAACAGGAGGGGGTCGTCGTTGCGTTGATCGGCGGGCAGTTTTTCGCGGGTCGCGACGGTCTCCAGGTTTTCGGCGAGGCTCAGGTCGTCGCGCTCGATCAGTTCGGCGTGGCCCAGCAGGCGGGCGGCCAGGCGGCGGGCCAGGGTGGCCTTGCCAACGCCCTCCGGTCCGGAGAAGAGAAGGGTCTGCGCGAGGCGATTCTGGGCGAGCATCTGCTCAAGCGCGCCGGTGACCTGGGGATTGCCCCAATAGCGATCAAACATGGGGGCTGACCGCCTCCCAGACGCGCTCCTCGATGGCCTCGATGGGGGCCCTGCCATCGACCACCCGGAAGCGCTCCGGCTCGCTCCGGGCGAGGTCGCGGTAGGCCTGGTAGACGGCGTGGTGGAATTCCAGGGACTGGTCGTCCATGCGGGTCTCGCAGTGCGGTTCGGCGGCGTTGCGGGCGCGCGCCCGCGCCAGGCTGGTTTCGGCGTCGATTTCGACCAGGATGGTGAGGCGCGGTTGGAGGCCGCGGCAGGCGATGCGGTCGAGGGCCATGACGGCTTCCTCGCCGAGCCCGCGGCCACGGCCCTGGTAGACCCGCGAGGAATCCGTAAACCGGTCGGCCAGAACGATTTCCCCGCGGGCGAGGGCGGGACGGATCCACTCATCGACATTTTGCGCGCGGGAGGCGAAGTACAACAACAGTTCGGCTGAGGGGCTGAGTTCCTGGTTGGCCGAATCGAGCAGGATGCGGCGGATCTTCTGGCCGATGGGAGTGCCGCCGGGTTCAGCGGTTTCGAGGACCGTGCGGCCCATGGCCCGAAGGCGGGCGGCCAGGCGGTGCATCTGGGTGGTCTTTCCCGAGCCATCCATGCCCTCGAAGGTGATGAAGACGCCGTTTTGTTTCACGTGAAACAAATATTGTAGCGGGCCGGGATCGACCGGTTCCGGCAGAATCGATTTGTTTCACGTGAAACAAATTCTTTGGGGCGGGTGGGTGCGTCAAATGCCCCAATCTGGAGATTCAGACCGGCAACTGTTGAAATATCCAACGTATTTACGGCATTCGGACTTTGGACTCTGAAATGCAAATGAGTTTCATCTATGAACTTCGATCAATCCCCCATGCTGGTGATCTGGGAGGTCACCCAGGCCTGCGACCTGGCCTGCGTACACTGCCGCGCCTCCGCTCAATCCGAACGCCATCCCTCCGAACTGACCACCGAACAGGGCTATCGCCTGCTGGAAGAAATCCGCCGCTTCGGCGAGCCGCTGATGGTGTTTACGGGCGGCGATCCGCTGAAGCGGCCGGACCTTTTCGACCTGGTGCGCCACAGCGTGCGCCTGGGCCTGCGGACCAACGTAACCCCCAGCGCCACGCCGCTTTTGACGGCGGAGGCCATCGAAGGATTCAAAGCCGCGGGGGTGAGCCGCATGGCCCTCAGCCTGGACGGGCCGGACGCGGCTTCGCACGACGATTTCCGGGGGATCCCGGGCACCTTCGAAAGGGCTATGTTCGCCCTGACGCACGCCCGCGACATCGGGCTGGATACGCAGCTTCAGACCACCGTGACGCGGCGCAACATGGGACGCCTGCCGGAGATGGCGGAGATTGCGCGCGAGGTCCGGACGAAGATGTGGAGTCTGTTCTTCCTGATCGTGACCGGGCGGGCGGCGGAACAGGACGATCTGCGGGCCGAGGAATACGAGCAGGTGTTCGAATTCATGTACGACCTTTCGAAGACCGCGCCATTCGGCATCAAGACCACCGAGGCGATGCACTACCGGCGCTACGTGGCGCAGCGGGTAAGGGCCGAGCACGGGGTGACGGAAAACGAAAACGCCAAGGGAGTGGCGTGGCGCACGGCGGGCGTCAGCGACGGCAAGGGGTTCGTGTTTGTCTCGCACACCGGCGAGATTTTCCCGAGCGGCTTCCTGCCGGTGAGCGGCGGAAACGTTTTGCGGGATTCGCTGACCAGCGTGTATCGCGACGCTCCGCTGTTCCGCACGCTGCGCGATACCACCCAGCGTGAGGGTAAGTGCGGCATCTGCGAATACCAGAAGATCTGCGGCGGATCGCGCTCCCGGGCTTATGCGCTGACCGGGGATTTCCTGGCCGAAGACCCGCGCTGCGTCTATCAACCGCACCTAGCCGAGGCGGTGGCGGGCTAAGGCGATGGCGGTGTGAGCGGCCGGGGAAGGCTGCCACCACCGAGATGTGGGGCAACTCGGTCCAATAGCCCATTGATACTAGCCGTACTCGTGCGATTGTAATAGAAATCAGGTGAAATGCAGGGGAAGGTCCGGGATAGCTCAAATTAGAGGGTTCGTTTTCAGCCTTTTCGGTTTAAATTAGAACTGAACCGATGAGTTACCCGGCAGTCAAGATGGAACGGGCCTCCCGCCACCCGTTGGAACTGGCCCGAGTCTTGCTTGTGCATGGCCAACTGGCTTCCCGCCTGGCGCTGCAAACCATCCTGGTGGCAGCCGGCTACGCGGTAGACGTGGCTGCCACGCCGTCCGAGGCATTCGCCAAATTGGATGAAGGCCGTTACGCTCTGGTGCTGAGCGGGGTTTCTTTGGGCCCTTCGACCGCGGGGCGCGACGTGCTGGCTTACGCACGGGTGAAGGAATACCGGCCGGCCACGGCGCTGGTGACCGGCACGGAAGGCTTGCACCTGCCGCGCAATGGCCGGGACCGCGACCGGCTTTCCATTTATACCGAGAACGTGCCCACGTTTTTGGGTGAAGTGGCGGAACTGATCGGGCTGCGCGCCAGCCGGCGATACCGGGTGCTGCGGCACGCGGTGTGAGGCTCGCGCCTAAGTCGTCCTTCGGGTGAACCGGGGCGGAAGTGGGCAGAATCCGGCTGGTTCTTGGTCGGAGGCGAAGACGCGGCCTGCGGCCGAACCAGGGAGGCCGGGTTAGCGCGTCTGGCCGATCAGGTAGACGTAGATGCTGTGGTCCATGGAACCGGTCTTCACGTGGAGCACTTCGGTGGGCTTCCAGCCTTTGACCGGGAACTCGTTGGAAATCACCCGCGAGCCGGGTTTGAGGTGCTCCAGATTGGGTTTCAGGCGTTCGTTGGAGGTGGTCAGGAAATACATGGTCACCACGTCGGCGGGGCTGAGATCCACGCGCAGGGCGCTGCCTTCCACCATGGTGACGCGATCTTCAAGGCCGAGGGCCTTGATGCGGGCCTGCGCCTGGCGGCACAGATCCGGCCGGATCTCGACGCCCACGGCTTTGGCGCCGTACTTCTGCGCCGCGCGGATCACCACGCGGCCGTCGCCGCTTCCGAGATCGTAAACGGTCTCGCCGGGCTTGATGTGGGCCGCGTCCAGCATGCGGTCGACAATCGCCTCCGGGGTGGGAATATAAGGGGCCAGGTTTTCCGCCGGTCCAAACTTCTGCGCCCATCCGGGCACAGTGGCGGAAATGAGCAGCGCGATGGCGTAAGGCCGCATATTATTGAACCGGGGAACTGGGAGCCGCCTTCCCGAACTTCAATTTTACAATACGGCCGATGATTTCGGTCCAGGAGAAAAACAGGTCGCGGGGCCGGCTGATGGTGTACTCGGCGCCCTTCATATATTTCACGGTGTTGCCGATCGCGTCGCGCCACGGATTGGCCTGGGGGTTGAGGTTGTAATTCATGTAGAAGACCGGCAATTTGACGTCGGAGAGCTGTTTGAGGGTGTCCGGCGGGATGCCGTCGTCCAGAACCACCTTGGGTCCGGCAAAGATGACCGCGTCGGTGGGGGAGTGATCGTCCTTCAATTCGGTGGCGATGAGGTTGCCCAGAAATTCGCTATCGCCGTGTTTCTGGCTGAGCCGCTTGAGGTCCACGGTGCCCAGGTTGAGGGATACCAAGGCTTTGCCCAGGGAGGGGAAATCGATCTGGGAGGCGCCGTCCTGGCGGTACAGGACGCGCTGCTCCTGCATGTTGAAGGCGACGATGGAGAACTTGCAGATGCGCGGCTCGCGGGCAATATTGCGGAGGATCGAGAGCAGGGCGTTGGTGTCGAGCGGCTGGAGGGTGGCGGCGGCGGAATCCTGGGGCGCAAAGTTGATCATCACCTTGACGTTGAGGGGCGGCTCATTGGACACGCGCGCCACCGGCGGCTCCTGCCGGAAGGGCTCGGTGTCGGAGGGCTGCACCACGCCCGGGGCGATGTCCAGGGGCATTTGCTTGTCCTTGGCGGGGAGTTCGGCTTCGATATCCCAATTGGAAGAGCATACCCGTTCGGCGCGGTCGCGCATGAGCCAATCCACGTGGTACTTGCCCTCGCCCACATCGAAGAAGCCCTGGAGATAGGCGGGGCCGCGTTCGTCGTCGGTGATGGCCGGCACTCCCACGTGCTGGGAAAGGTAGACCGGGTCATCGGGGTGATCCTGCGGGGTGACGCGGAAAACCATGGTGAGCAGGTTCTCAGTCCCAGCCAGTTCCTTGAGCGGGACGCTCACTTCATAGCCCGAGTGGTAGCGCATGTCGAAGCCTAGAACGGGCTTGTTGGGAGTGACCGTGCAAGGGATGTCCTTGCGATTTTCCTGGGATTCGAGAATGGCGGCATCGGAAGAGAACAGCCGTACCACGCCGCCCGGGCCGGAGACCGGCATGAGGCTTTGAGCACACGAGAGTCCGGCGGCGAACAACAGGAGGGTGAGCTTATCCGCTCCAGGGAGGGAAAGACTGATTACTGGGTAGCGCATCGCCATTGCCCGCAGCACCTCGGGAGCCAACGTCCCCGCAGCACGGTAAGTGCTCGTGCTACGTATTATGGCTCAATTTTTCCCGTGTGGGATATAGAAAAAAGCACGTTCCGGAAACGTTGGCGCCACCACCTGGGGGATCTGTTAGTCTGGATGCCATTGGATGGGGAAGGGTGTGTGGATTTGCGACAGTGCCGGTTGGCGAGGGGCTTGGTCGGGCGGCGATGGGGGCCGCGGCGGGCGGGTGAGCGGCAGAGGCGGGTGTGCGGCGGGAGGGCGGGAGGCTCCGGGTGAAGTGGGCATCGGGGACGGACGGTGGCGGCGGGGATGGGTGAAGCAGCGGCGGCGGGCGCGATGGGCGCGTGGCGGCGGGGATGGGTGAAGCAGCGGGGTAAGGCTTGGAGCGAGGCGGGCAGCGGCGGCGGGCGCGGTGGGCGCGTAGCGGCGGGGAGGGGGCGGGG
>JASHSS010000154.1 GCA_030038565.1 Bryobacteraceae bacterium | reverse complement strand
AAGCCGGCTCGGGGAAGGTGATCTCGCTCGCCAGCGCCGCCTGCGGTCCTTCGCCTGCAAACTTCCACAGCCGCAGCCGCGGCAATCCGTCTTCGCGCTCGCCCGCGATGAAGAATCCCGCGAACAGGTCCACTTCCTCCAGCATCACCGCATCGCGATGCGCCATCAGCTCGGTCCAATGCGCGCGTCCCGGCGTTTCCACGGGCGCGGTCACCAGGCGGAAATTGCGCCCGCGATCGTTCGTCCGGATGAACCAGAACCCGTTGCGATGGTCGACCGAGTACTCGTGCTCGTTCTCGCGCGGCGCAATCAGCGCGAATTCGCCCGTGGGCGCGCCGGCCGGCAGAACCCGCGCCTCGCTGGTGGTATGGCTCGCCGCTTCCAGCACCATGTACTTGCCGTCGCGCGTGCGCCCCGCGCCGATGTTGAAGCGCTCGTCGTCTTCCTGGAAAACGAGCGCGTCGGCCGAAAAAGACGCGCCCAGCTCGTGCCGCCAAAGCTGATACTGACGCTTCTGCTGCTCGTCCTCGACGGTATAGAACAGCGTTTGATTGTCAGCCGCCCACACCACCGTGCCCACGCGTTCCATCTCGCCGGTCAGTGTCTCGCCCGTCTCCAGGTCCTTGATGCGCAGCGTGTATTGCCTGAAGCCCTGGGTGTCGGTGGTGTACGCCAGCCAGCGGCCGTCGTCCGTGATGTCGGCATCGCCAATGGCAAAAAACCCGTGCCCCTTGGCCATCGCATTGCCGTCAAGTACCACTTCCTCGGCCACATCGGCGCCGGGCCCCGCCGGTGAGCCGCGTTTGCGGCAGTGAATCGCATATTGCAGGCCCTCTTCAGTGCGCGTGTAGTACCACCAGGCTCCATCGCGATAAGGAACCGAAACATCGGTCTGCTTGATGTGGCTCAGCATCTCCTGGTAAAGCTCTTCGCGCAGCTTGGCCAGCGGCGCCATCACCGCGTCGGCATAGGCATTCTCGGCCTTAAGGTAGGCAGTGACGTCAGGATTTTCCTTGTCGCGCAGCCAGGCGTAGTCGTCGTCGAGCACGACGCCGAACAGCTTGGTTTCGGTATGCACTTTGCGCGCGACAGGGGGCGCGGGAAGCGGATTTTCCTTCATTGCAATCCCAGTGTAGAGCCTGCCGCCGCGGGAACTTCCGCGACTCAGCCCGCGTACAATGGGGATGGAATGAAAGTCCTTCCCCGCGTGCGTTGGACCCTGATTTCGCCAACTCTGGCGGCCCTTTTCCTGTTCCTCGCCCTTCCGGCGCGCGCCGAGCGCGTTCAGGATCTGCCCCAGCCCACCGACTACGTCAACGATTTCGCCCACGTGCTCTCGCCCGAGGCGGTCACGCGGCTCGACGCCATCTGCGCGGAGCTCGACCACTCCCAAACCAACGCCCAGATCGCCGTGGTCACCGTGCACGACCTGAACGGCGAGGATTCAGCCGACTACGCGGAGGAGATTGAGAACAAGTGGAAGATCGGGCCCAAGAAAGCAGACCGTGGCGTGCTGGTCCTGCTGGCTGTCGCCGACCACAAGTACCGCATTGAGGTCGGCAGCGGTCTTGAGGGGATCCTGCCCGACGGCAAAGTGGGCGACATCGGCCGCGAAATGGTTCCCGACCTGCGCGCCGGCGACTATGACGGCGCCGTCACGCTGGCCGTGGGTGAAGTGGCCCAGGTGATCGCCGCCGACGCCAACGTGACATTGAACGAAGATCCGTCCGTCGAGACGCACCATCCAGAGCACCACAGCTCGCCACTCGGAGGCCTCGCTCTCTTCCTCATCATCCTTTTCCTTTTCGGCGGATTTTCGCTGGCGCGCATCCTCTTCGGAGCCAGCTTGTTCTTTGGCGGCTGGGGCCGCGGAGGCCCGCGCGGAGGACCATGGATTGGAGGGTCCGGGATTGGCGGCGGCGGGTGGGGCGGTGGCGGATTTGGCGGCGGCGGATCAGGAGCCGGAGGCTTTGGCGGCTTTGGAGGAGGCGGTTTTGGCGGCGGCGGCGCGGGAGGAAGCTGGTAACTAGAAGCTAGAAGCTGTTTCTGAGCAGCAGAGGAGAATGGAGTTTATGAGCAAGGGACTTGGAATTACATTGATCATCGTGGCCGTGCTGGTTTTGGCGGTTTTCATGGTATTTGGCAGCTACGTGAGCGCCAGAAACCAGATGGTGGCCAAAGACCAGGGAGTCAAGGAGGCGTGGTCGAACGTCGACGCGGACCTGCAGCGCCGCGCCGACCTCATCCCCAACCTGGTGGAAACCGTGAAAGGATTCACCAAAGAGGAGAGCACTGTTTACGGCGACATTGCCAACGCACGGGCCGGGATGCTCAATCCACAGGCGTCTCCGACGGAAAAAATCGCCGCCAGCAACCAGTTGGATGGAGCCATCGGCCGCCTGCTGCTGCTGACCGAAAACTACCCCCAGTTGCGCTCCAGCGATCAGTTCATGCGCCTGCAGGACGAACTGGCCGGGACTGAGAACCGCATTAAGAGATCGCGCGAGCAATACAACCAGGCCATCCGCGACTACAACACTTTCATCCTGCAGTTTCCTAACAACATTTGGGCGCGAATTGCCGGATACCAGGCAAACAACGCCTACTTTACGGCCGCCCCCGGTGCTGAGAACGCGCCCAAAGTGAGTTTCTAAGGGGTCCGCCAGGCGCAAGTCTGAAATCGGGGCCAAACGCAAAAAGGCCATTCCGCGCGTGCGGGATGGCCTTTCAAGAATCCGCGCCGCATCTGCGGCCGGCCAAGCTTATTTGAAGGAAGCGACAGCGCTGGCTTCGTCGTCGTAGATGTCGAAGACGGTGTACAGCTTGGTCAACTGCAACA
>JASHSS010000153.1 GCA_030038565.1 Bryobacteraceae bacterium | reverse complement strand
CACGAAGCGCTGGACCAGCACGCCATCCAGCCCGTATTCCTGCATCCAGCGGAAGTGCCGGCTGACGGTCTTCGGATTGCGCGATGAAAACAGGTACGCCGGCTTTCCCCCGATCGTCATCCCCGGAACCGCGCAGCGCTCATCGGGATCGAGTTCCCGCACATCGGGGTAGAGTTCCACGGTGAGGCTGTCCGGCGTGGGCGCGCCGCGCGACCAGTGCGTCCAGCGGCCGGAGCTATCCTCGGGACAGGTGAACCAGCCCTGGTAACCGACGAGAACTTTGCCGTCGAGCGTGGACGGGTCGGCCGCGCCCGCCGCCGGTGCGGCAGCGCGGCACAACAGCAGGAACGGCACGAGGCGGCGAATCATCCCTGGTCTCCGGCAGTTTCCGAACCATACTCTAACAGCCCGCGCCGGAGCGCCGCAAACCGTAGTACAACGGTGACCATGGCACGAAACATGGCACGCACAACGCTGCTCTTCCAACCGCTGGTGGCCCTGGCCGTCCTGGCCGGCGCCGCCGCCTCAACCGCCTGGGCTCAAATGTCGCAGCCCGTACTGGGCGAGAACCCCGTCAAGGTTTCCGAACACGTCTGGGCCATCATGGGGTTCCCGAACGTCGCCATCATCGTTGGCGGCCGCGCCACCCTGATCGTCGATACCGGCCTCGGCCCGCGCAACGGCGCGACGGTGGCGCGCGTCGCGGCCAGGCTCTCCTCCAATCCCAAGCTCTTCCTCACCACCACCCACTTCCATCCCGAGCACGCCGCCGGCGATGCCGGCTTCCCGCCGCAGACCATCCTGATCCGCGACGCCGTCCAGCAGCGCGAAATGGAACAGCACGGCGCGGAGATGGTGGCCATGTTCAGCAGCCGCTCGGCGCAGAATAAGGAACTGCTCGCGGACGTCAAGCTGCGCACGCCCGACATTGTTTTCGATAACGAAGCCCGCCTCGACCTGGGCGGCGTGACCGCCCGCCTGCTGTGGTTCGGCGGCGCGCACACCAAGGGCGATGAACTGACCTTCGTGGAACCCGATGGCACGCTGGTTTCGGGGGATGTGGTGCAGAATAAAGTAGTCCCCGGCATCTATGGCGATGGCGGCACGCCTTCCAGTTGGCTGGCCGTCCTGGACAAAATCTCCGCGCTCCCGGTGCGCCACGTGCTGCCCGATCACAGCGCGCCCGGCGATGGCTCGCTGGTGGCCCAGGAGCGCGCCTTCATCGACGACCTCCGCACTCGCGCGCTGGCCCTGAAACGGCAGGGCGTTTCGGTGGAGGATGCCGGCAAGCAGCTCAGCGCCGAGTTCAAGGCCAGGTACGCCGACTGGCCCAGTATGAACGTGGCCGGCTTCGTGCGCAGCATTTACGCCGAGTAAGCAGTACAATCCGGTTGTGAACCGCCGCAATTTTCTTTTGACCGCCGGCGCCCTGGCCGCCTCACCGGGCGCCCTCCAGGCCCAGCCGCAATCCACTGCCGGACGGCCCGCCAACGCCGTGCGCAGCATTCAGCGCCTCTTCACCAGCGAGGTGGAAGACAAGCCCTGGTTCTACGACCGCGCCATGTGGCCCCGCTACCTCGCCATGCTGGCCGAAAACCGGTTCACCCGCTTCAACCTCAGCTTCGGCATCGGGTACGATTTCCTCCGCGCCGTCACGGACGCCTATTTCCTGTTCGCCTATCCCTTCTTCCTCTCCATTCCCGGCTACCAGGTGCGCGCCGTAAACCTGCCGGATGCCGAGCGCGGCCGCAACCTGGAAACCCTGCGCTTCATCAGCGATCAGGCGGCTGCCCACGGCCTGGAATTCCAGTTGGGCATCTGGATGCACGGCTACCAGTGGGAAAACAGCCCGCAGGCGAATTTCACCATCCAGGGACTCGACGCCGAAACCCACGGCCCGTATTGCCGCGACGCGCTTACCGCGTTGCTCCGCGCCTGTCCCGCCATCACTGGGGTCACCTTGCGGGTGCACGGAGAGAGCGGCGTCGCCGAGGGCAGCTACAAATTCTGGGGCGCCGTTTTCGAAGGCGTCCAGCGCTCCGGGCGCAAGGTGGAAATCGACCTGCACGCCAAGGGCATCGACCAGGGCATGATCGATCTGGCGCTGGCCACCGGTCTGCCCGTGAAGGTGTCGCCGAAGTTCTGGGCCGAGCACATGGGCATGCCGTACCACCAGGCCGATATCCGCGACCAGGAAATCCCCAAGGCCGGCCACCGCGACCAGGGCCTGATGGCGCTGAGCGCCGGCTCGCGCAGTTTCACCCGCTATGGGTATGCCGATCTGCTGCGCGAAGACCGCCGCTTCGAGATCCTCTGGCGCATCTGGCCCGGCACCCAGCGTCTGCTGGTGTGGGCCGATCCGGTGTTTGCCGCCGGCTACTCGCGCGCGTTTCAGTTTTGCGGGTCGAAGGGCGTGGAGATCATGGAGCCGCTCTCGTTCAAGGGGCGGCGCGGATCGGGCTTACCGGAGCCTTCCCGCTGCGCCTACGCCGACGCTGCCCTCCGCCCGCAGTGGGATTGGCAAAAATACCTCGATACCTACCGGGTGTGGGGCGCCAAACTCGAAAACCCCGAGGCGCGCGTGGAAGTGGATCCCGCGCTGGCCGCGGCCAGCCGCATTCTGCCCATCGTCACCACCGCGCACCTGCCCTCCGCGGCCAACAACAATTACTGGCCCGAAATCTACACCAACCAGTCGCTGGTGGAGCCGTCCAAAACCGAGTACACCGACACGCCCCCGCCCAAGACCTTCGGCAGCACCAGCCCGCTCGACCCGCAGCTTTTTTCGCGCATCGACGATTTTGCCGGGGAACTGCTCGCGGGCGAGCGCAGCGGAAAGTACTCGCCCATCCAGGTGGCGCAGTGGCTGGAAGATCTGGCCGCTGCCGCTACCAAGCCGCTCAAGGATCGCCGCGTGGATATCGACGTGGCCATTCAGGCGGGCTTGGGCCGGTTTTACGCCGCCAAGTTCCGCGCCGGCGTTCTGTATGCCCTTCACCGGCGCACGAGCAACCGCGCCGCGCTCGACGAGGCGCTCCGCTCCTACCGCGCCGCTCGCGCCGCCTGGGCGGCGCTGGCCGATCGCGCCAAGGAAGTTTACGTTGCGGACATCACCGTCGGCGAACTGCCCTGGCTGCGCGGGCATTGGATGGACCGCCTCGCAGCCATCGACGCCGATATCGCCCTGGTGGAGGCGCGCCAGGCTTCGGCCGGTCCCGCGGAAAATCCCGGAATCCAGGCGGCTATCGCGGCAGCCACCGGCCGCCCCCTGGGCCCAGCCGCGCCCATGCGCCATCTCATGCCCCCCGGTTTCACGCGCAGCCAGCCCGTGGCGCTCGAACTGGCCGGTCCCGCGCTTCATTCAGCGCACCTGTATTACCGTCGCGTCAATCAGGCCGAGCGCTGGCAATCCGTCCTCATGGAACGCAAAGGCTCGTCCTACGCGGCCGCCATCCCCGGCGCTTATACGGATACGCCCTACCCGCTGCAATATTATTTCGAGCTGCACTCCGCCCCCGATCGCGCCTGGCTGCACCCCGGGTTTCCGGCGGATCTGGCCGGGCAGCCCTACTACGTCATCCGTTCCGCCAAGGTATGACCGCGCCGCCCGGCGGCCTGCCGGAGGTTAGCGGGCCGCCTTCGGTTCCATCAGCTCCGTGCGGCTGCCGTCGGGATCGTAGAGGTTGAGCTGCCACTTGCCGTTGCGCCCGATTTTGGGCTGCGACTTGTCCCGCGGCGCGCCCCGCCCGACCACCGTCTGCCAGGCCTTCTGGATATCAGGCACTTCCAGGGCGACGTGCTCCATGGTGCCCAGTTCGGCGCGCGTGGGGGTTCCCTGGTAGAGCATCAACTCGATGTAATCGCCGCGCGTGCCGGGCGTGCGCAGGTTGATCCAGTCGATCTCGCCATCCTGCCGCCCGCCGCGCCAGAACTCCGGGAAGCCCAGCTTGTCGCGATAGAAGCTCAGGGCCGCGTCCAGCTTCTCGCGCGGCGCCGGAATGCCCGCGTGCAGCAGGTGAACGGAGATGCGCTTCGGATCCTCGAACTGTCCGCGGGCTTTGGCGTGCTCGGAGCCGGGAAGGTATTCGGTGAACTCCAGCGGGAAGCCGAACGGATCGGTGATGCGGATGCCGCGCGTGCCGTCTCCGCCGGGCGGCTTCAGCGCGGTGGGGTTGAGCCCGCGCGCGGTGAGGGCGGCGTGCAGCTTTTCGATATCCGTGGTGACGAAGGAGACGTGCGTCAACCGCTGGTCGGCGCCCTCCTTCAAGCCCGGCGAGATCTCGATGTACTGCTCATCGTTGACCTTCAGGTAAGCCGTGCCCACGGCGCCGTTGCGGCCGGTGCTGAAGGCTTGCGGGAAGCCCAGCAGACCGGTGTAGAAGGCGCGCGCCTGCTCCAGGTCGGAGACGCGGAAGTTGACGTGGCTGATGCCCGTAAGCGGCAGGTCCTGCGCCTGGCAAGCCAGGGCCAGCAGCAAAAGGCCGACAGGGAAGCGCATTGGCCCAGTATATTACCCGACGATGCGGTCGAATACTTCTCCGTCCACGTTGCCGCCGCTCAGAATCAGCGCCACGCGGCGCCCCTCCATGCGGGCGCGTTCCTCGAGCAGGGCCGCCAGCGCGGCTGCGCCGGCGCCCTCGGCGATGTTCCGGGTGTCGGCGAAGAGCGC
The DNA here is from genome assembly GCA_030038565.1 of Bryobacteraceae bacterium. Taxonomy (GTDB): domain Bacteria; phylum Acidobacteriota; class Terriglobia; order Bryobacterales; family Bryobacteraceae; genus JOPF133. Next base: position 1,695 of record JASHSS010000153.1, on the reverse strand, counting down.
CCGCATGGCGGTCCGGATTTGGTCGTCGCTCACGGTGACAATCCGGGCCGCGCCGTCCAGAATCGCCCGCACGGCGCCGGCATCGGGGGTGCGGCATGCCAGGCCATCGGCGATGGTGTCGGCGGCCTCGGTCTCGACGGGCCGTCCCGCGGCAAACGAAAGGGCGTAGGCCGGCGCTCCCGCGGCCACCACCCCGATCACCTCGGTCTTCAGCCCCAGCGCGTTGCGTACGGCGATGGCGCCGCAGATCCCCGATCCCATGCCGATGGGAACATACACCGCGTCCAGATTGGCCACCGCTTCAAACAATTCCAGCGCATAGCTGGCCACCCCGGCAATCAGCGTGCTATCGAAGGACCGAACCAGGTGCAGCGATTGCGCCTCGGCCATCTCCACGGCAAATTCGTAGGCTTCCTGAAAATCGCCGCCGTGCTCGACCAGTTCCGCGCCAAGCGACCGCATGGCGGCGTTCTTCGAGCGGCTGTTCCCGCGCGGCACCACGATCACCGCCCGTAACCCCGCGCGCACCGCGGCGAACGCCACGCTCTGCCCGTGATTGCCGCGGGTGGCCGCGATCACTCCGCGGACCTCCGGCTCCCGCCGCCGCAGGTGGTCCATGTACACCAGCCCGCCCCGCACTTTGAACGCTCCCAGCGGCGTCTGGTTCTCATGCTTGATCCAGACTTCCGCGCCGGTTCGCGCGCACACCTGCGGCCAGCGAATCTGCGGCGTGGGCGGCATGGCCTGATGCACGATGGCGGCGGCGGCTCTCAATGCATCGATGTCGGGCAAGGTCATGGTACCCGTCTTACCACGCAGGCGGGCATGGCCGCAAAACACCGCCCGTGTTATAAGGTGGGAATGCTCCAGCCGGCCGCGCGGCGGAGCGCCAATACCATTCGAAGGAGTCGCCGATGAACCCCGAGGAAACGGTTCTCGATTTTCTCCAGTTGATTAACCGGCGCGATCCCGCCCGGCTGGCGGAGCGCATGAGCGAAGATCATGTGTTCATCGACTCGCGGGGGCAAACCGTGCGCGGCCGCGCCGCCACCGAAGCCGGCTGGCGCGGGTATTACGCGCTTTGCCCGGACTACCGGATTGAGCACGAGCGGATCCTGGCCGATGGTCCCGTGGTGGCGGTGTTCGGCGCGGCAGGCGGCACGATTGCCGTGAAGGGCAGGCTGCTGCCTGAGAACCAGTGACGCACCCCCGCCGCCTGGAGGGCCGTGGTGAAGGACGGCCTGATCCGGGAGTGGCAAGTCTACGCCGACAACAAACCTGTGTATGACATCCTGGCGAAGTTTCCTCCGGGCGGCTAGCCAGGCTCCTAAAGAGGTTCGGCCGGGCCAGGCCGCCGTTGCTTCCTCTCCGCCTTGGTTTTTCTCCGTGCTTCCTCCGGGCCCAGAGGGCACCCCTCCGTGTCTCTGTGTGAGGACGACCCCCGCCAGGACCGGAAAGTTTGTGTTCCTATGAACGTCGAGGATCCTCGGCGTGGTGTCTCCGCGGTGAATTTTGTTCTTCCGCTTCAGCGGGCGGCCTGGCGGAGTGGGCCGTTCACTTGCCGGGAGGGGGGCTGCACGCCCTGGCTGAGCAGTTCCGCATCGATGGCCGGCACGTATACGTCGATGTACTTACGGGTGTAACGCAGGCAGCCCTTGCGCCGCAGGCGGTTCAACTGGAAGGTGACAATCTCCC
>JASHSS010000152.1 GCA_030038565.1 Bryobacteraceae bacterium | reverse complement strand
CCCGCGCTACGGAATCAGCAGGATACCCTGGCGGGATCGCAATGTCTCCGCGATGGCATGGAGGCCTTCGTGGATGACGGGCAGATTCTGAACCATCCAGGCGGCGTCGTGGGCCGCCAGCATGGATCGCAACAGCTCAGCCTGCCCCACGAGCCGGTGGTCGCAATCCAAAAGCGCCTCCAGGGTGGTATCTTCGTCACGCAGGCGCCGGAGGATCAAGTCGTTTTCCGGGACCGGCTGCGTGTCGATCTGGGATCCCAGGGCGCCAATCTCCCCGGCCAGGCGTTCCAGCGACTGCGCGTTCCGCAGGGCATCGGCGGGAGGAAAAGGGTGGGCTCGCGAAGGGGGCGGAAGGAATTCCCGCCGGTAGTCCGCCTCGGCCGTTTCCACTCTCGCGCGCACCGTGCCCAGAAGGCCGCTGACCTTGCTTCGGACCAGCAGATCGTCGGTCCGGAGCTGGTTTTCCTTGCGGTAGAAGTTGTATCCCCACCCATAAAACAGGTTGACCGCAAGCTGCTTTATAGGACCCGCATCGTAGAACGACGAGCCGGACATTACTTGGTTCCGGAGTCCGATCCCAGCGGGTAGAATCCCGCCGCGTTTCCGCCGATCGTGTAGGGGAGTCCCGCGGCGGCGTTGGGCGCCGAAACCAGCCCTTTCTCCGCCATGCGCAACGCCAGGTAGTAACGGATGGCCTCGATGGGAGTAAGCCCGATGGCCTGCAGCGAGATCAACTCACGCATGCGCTCGTCTTTCGGGAAGATCAGCACCTTGAGATCGTTGAGCGTGATGCCGTACACCTTCAGGAAGTCCGTAAGGTGCCCCTTGACGGATTCGCGAATCTCGTTGATGTGCTCGTTGATGTCTTCCATCTTGGTCACCTGGACGATCTGATTGATCGCCTGCTCGATGGCCGGACCCGCGTAATCGGCTACTTCCCCGGTGTCGATGCCGCGGCCGTTGAAGGGCAAATGGGTAATCAAGTCGAGCGCGGCTTCCTTGGTATCGACGTGAATATAGTAATCCACCTGGTACGCCATCTCGGCCATTTCTTCGCTGGTGGCCACCCCCTGGTTGCGGATCAGCAACTTGGAGCGGTTGATATAGATGACTTCAAACACCCAGGGAGAGGAGCCTCCGAAGAAGCCCTGGGCAATCGAGCCGAGAAGCGGCTTATCCGGAGTGGCGAGCGCGTACTGCCCCGTATCGTAGACATTCAGCACCGCGCCGCGCGATTTCAGCACGCAGAAATGATTGCTCTCCACCGTCAGAAGGGACCCGGAGACAATACTCTCATCCACGATCTTGACGGCCAGGCTCTTGGTTCCCAGCATGTCGGTGCCGTCGTGTTGCAGCGAGGTGATCACTTGTCGCGTAATAGCCATAGAATTTCTTTCCCGACGAGTCTATAGTATGTTGCGCGGAGCGGTCAAGCTTCCGCTGGTGGATCCGGTGGATCAACCGGCCGCTTCCGCCGCCAGCGCCGCCACGACCGCAATATTCCGCAGCAGTTCCGCGGGCAAACCGTGGCGGGCCCGAAGGTACTCGGGCGCATTGTAGGAGATCCAGACCTTGCCATCGGCGTCCTCCCAAACCAGCAGCTTGAGCGGAAGATCGAGGGCGATGCCGGGCGCCGCGATCATGAGGGGAGTTCCGGCTTTGGGATTGCCGAAGATCAGCAGTTTGGTGGGGCGCATCTGCAGGCCCGCCTGGTCCGCCTCACCGCTGTGATCGACCAGCGCAAACAGTTTGATTCCCTTTGCCTGCAGGATTCCTTCGAGTCTTTGAACCGTGGCATCCACCGACTGGCGGCTGGGGATTGTCACGATTCCGTTCTCCGGGTTCGAGGTCATGGTTTGTCCTTGCCTTCCCGCGGGGGCCATCGCCTCCGGATGCCGCGCCGGGCAAACGGCGCTTCGGCCGGCGATGCCGCCCGATTCACGCCGAACCGGCGGAGGTTTTCTCCAGCCCCGCGCGGATCTCCGCAATCTGCAGCGCGTGGCGCACCGGGTGAAAGGCCATCATCAGCAGTGTTTCGTGGCAGTTCACCGCGCCGATCAGCGGGTGGGTGGTGGCCTGACGGCGGAGATCCTGCTGCGAATCCTCCACGTACCGCACGGTGCGCTGGCGGACATCCTCAAAATGCTTCAGGGCTTCCGCCAGGGTCGCGAAGCGTCCTCGCGGCCGGGCACCCTCCGGCGCCGATACGGGGCGCGAGCGATCTCCGGCCCGTTCCACAATGCGCGCTTCCCTTTGCGTTGTTCCCACCGGCTCGGGCGAAAAAACGGCCGCTTCCAGCCGGCCCAGCAGAGACTCTTCCACCACCGCGAGATGCTCCACGCAGTCCAATACCGACCAACGGTCCGTGCCCGGACGGAGAGCGGCCTGGTCCTCGCCGATTCCCCGTAAAGCCTCGCGCAGCGCCTGGGCGCCGCGCTCCAGATCGTCCAGCATTTTCCGTTTTTCCGCGGTGTCCATGATTTCCCTCCCGCGAATCACTTCAGGTATTTCACAAATAGCACCGCATTGCCTCGCTCGTTGTACAACAACTCGTCCACCATGTTGCGCGTCATCAGGATGCCGAAGCCACCCGGCCGCTGCCCCTGCTCCAGCCGTACCTCCACGTGCCTGGTAGGCGAATCCGCCGGGTTGGAGATTGCGGCGTGAGGGAGCGCGCTCAGGGAAAAACCCGTTCCCGGGTCCTGAATGTGGCCGATGAGGGAGGTGGCAGTGCGCAGCAGACTCACCCGCACGCGCTTGTGGGGGTCGGATTTGCCGCCGTGTTCAATGGCGTTCATCAGCAGTTCCCGGAAGGCTACCGCCACGTCGTCTCCGACCCCAGGGATCAGGTCCGGCTGCATTTCGCGCAGGAACTGGGTGGCGCGCTCATTGGCGTCGAACTTGCACCGGATTACCAGGGTAATCCATTCGGGACGGGCCGAGACCACCCGGATATCGTCTTTCCAGGATTCTGCCTGCATGGCCTGTTGCACCATTTCGCCCAGGGCCCCGGCGGCCAAGGGCTTGTGAAAGTAGCTGAAAGCACGGGCCCGGATGGCGCTGATGACGCGTTTCGGGTCGGGATCGCCGGTCAGGATGACGCGCGCTTCGGGCCGCATTGTGTGGACGCGGCGGACCAATTGTAACGCGTCGAACCCGTTCCGGCCCTGGCCGGCGACCACCACATCGCAGGCCCGGCGCTTCAGGTGGGCGAGGGCCTCCGGGCCGTCACAAACGTCCTGAACCGTACCGGTACGATCGAGGAGCGGGGCCAGCGCTTCCCGCACCGCGGGATCGGTGTCGACAACCAGCAGGCGGCCAGCGTTCACAGCAGCATCTCCCCTTCTAATTTAAACGATTGGCCCCGCGGAGTGCGTTTCGAGCCATCCGGGCCAGACTTACCCACTCCTAAACTCCCGGTAACCTTCCAGAGCCGGCAGGCATCTCACTCCGTGTGATGCGGTATCCAACCTTGTGTGCTCGTAGTGTCGGCGTACTGGCCGGCATAGTTCTCGGCCTTGGCGTGGTTTCCGCCCAGGTATATCCCCCAGGTGGCTACCCTCCCGGTGGCTATCCCGGCGGTGGCTACCCGCCCGGGCAATACCCGCCCGGTTCCTACCCTCCCGGCGGCTACCCGGGCGCGGGCATACCGATTCCCACCAAAGGCAGCAAGACTCCCAAACCCAAAACCGACACCGGGGCGCTGCCCAACTTCCGCGGCAAGCTGAAGAACATGGATGCCAAAGTGATCTCCCTGGAACTGGGAGATCATCGCGTCCTGGATTTCAAGCGCAACGACAAGACCAAGTTCTACAAAAATGGCGATGAGGTGAAGACTCCCAAATTCAACGTGGGGGACCAGATCTCCATCGAAGGTCCGGAGGCTCAGGACGGCACCATGACGGCCGTCAACGTGTACTGGGAAAAGCCGGCCGAGGGGACCTCCACCGCCAATAAGAACGGCGATGCCGTGGACACCTGGGCCAAGGATACGCCGGCCACCTCGGAGCATGGCGCCGCCGGTTCCGGCTCAGCCAATTCCGGGACCACCGCGACCGATTCCGCGGGCAACCCTCCCACCCTGACCCGTTCGGCTGAAAACGTGCCGCCGCCTTCCCAGGATCCCGACGATCCGGGCCGCCCACGCCTGGTGCGCGGAGCGCCGGCCGATCCGTCGCGCGAGCACTCAAGCGACACACCGCCCACCTCGAACCCGGCCCCGGCGGCCAACCCCGCCCCCGCGGCCAACCAGGCCCCCGTGGCGGTGGCGAACGCCGATAGCGGTTCGGGGATTCCGGCCCGTCCGGTTCTCCACAATGCGAATGGCGACGAGGATACCACCCCCGTGATGCCCAGCCGCTATGGCGACGATTTGATCCGCCGAGCGGCCGACGCCGCCATGGATTTCACCGAGACTTTGCCCGCGTATGTCTGCACCGAGGTCATGGCCCGCTACCAGAGCGAGACGGCGCACGTCAGTTGGCAGGCGCTGGACGTGGTTTCGACCAACGTGGTCTACGAAAACGGTAAGGAAGATTACCGCAATGTGCAGATCGACGGCCGGCCGGTGAATAAGAAGATCGAGGAAATCGGCGGATCCTGGTCGACCGGCGAGTTCGGCACCCTGCTGATCGACTTGTTTTCGCCCGCCACAGCCGCCGATTTCCGCTCCGCGGGCCAAGATCGCACCAACGGTATTGTAGCCAAGCTCTACGATTTCTCGGTGAAGCGGGAAAACTCGCACTGGGAAATCCATATGGCCTCGCAGGGCTACCAACCGGCGTACAAGGGGACGGTTTGGATCGATCCGCAAACCGCGCGGGTGCTACGCATCGAAATGCAGGCCGTGGGATTCCCCTCGGACTTCCCGACGGACCACGTGGAATCCGCCACCGATTATCAGTACATCCGCCTGGGCGACGCCAAGCAACACCTGCTGCCGGTACATTCCGAATCGCTGAGCTGCCAGCGCGGCACGAATTACTGCAGCCGTAACGCCATCGATTTCCGCAACTACCACAAGTACACCGGCGAATCGAGCATCACTTACGGCGATCCGAAGGATAAGTAGACGCCGCCCGGCGCCGTGGGCAGCAGGGGGCATGCCCGCCTCCGCCTGATTTCTAGCGCGACTGGTAGGTCTTGCTGAAACTGTTGCGCAGATTGGTCATGGTGTATTGGCCGTTGGGAGCCACCGAGACCATCAGCAGGTTGCCCTGGCATTGGCTGGTGGGTTCCAGGTTGGCGATCATCTTCTCGTCCGTATTCACCTCTTTGGGAGTGCCGAGCGCCAGGTGCCCCTGCCAGATATCTTCCAGCCCCGGCGATTTGCGGAGCACCTCGAACACGCTGGCCGGTCCGCCCTTGCGCGGGCCGTTGTTCATCACCGCCACGCGCGGCTGGATAGCCCACACAAATTGCGGTGAGTTGGAGCGGTCCAGACCATGGTGGGTGGTCTGGAAGAGGTCGATTTTTCCGATCAGGTTGTTGGGGCACACCAGTTTCTGTTCGTAGTTCCAGGTCAGGTCGCCCATATCGATGAAGCGGAATTTCCGGAACTGCACCACGATGCCCACGCTCTGGTCGTTATCGGGGTCCGGTTCGACACCGTGGGGCTTAAAATCCGCGCACGCCGGATTGGGCGCGCCCGCGCCGGGAAGCGGCTTGGTAATGGCCTGGCCGGCCGATTCGATCACCTGGATATCCAGGCCTTTGATGGGGATCTTGTCGCCCGCCTTGAGGATCCGGCGTTTGCCCTGGCTCTGCTCGACATAGGCCTTGTAGGCGGCGGCCACCTGCGGGCGCGCGATTTCAACCGACTCCCCATGATCCATGTACAGGTCGATGGGGATCATCTTGGCCAGCGCCGCCATCCCGCCGATATGGTCGCTGTGGAAGTGCGTGGTGAGCAGGATGTCGATCTTCCGGAGACCGGCCTTCTGGGTGGCGGCGTAGATCCGTTTGGCGTCCCGATCGTCCGGGGTGTGGTTGGCCGTGTCCACCAGCAGCGCCTGGCCGCTGGGGCTGACAATCAAGGTGGCCGCGCCCCCTTCCGCATCGATCCAATAGATCTGCAGGTTCCGCGACGCGGCGGAGAGCGAAGCGGCCAGGCTCAATCCCAGGAACATCCGGATTAGTTTTTTGAACATGCTCTTACTGTATCGCCGATCCCACCTGGCGATGTTCCGTCTCTTGACAACCGGTCCGTTCCCGGTTCACTCTATGCATAGAGCATCAAGGCATAGATGGTCACAATGAGCACAATAAAAAACCAACGGCGCGACCTGTTTCCCGGAGCCCTGGAAATGATGGTGCTGCACACCTTGCGGAGCGGTCCGCTGCACGGCTACGCCATCGCCCGGCACATCCGCCAATTTTCCGACGATCTCTTGCAGGTGGAAGAGGGAACCCTCTACCCCGCTCTCCAACGCCTGCTCCGCGAGGGCTGGGTGGATGCCGAGTGGGGCCTGTCTTCCCGCAATCGCAAGGTGCGGATTTACAGGATTACCGCGGCCGGGAGGAAACAACTCCAGCACGAGGTTTCCAGCTTCGAGCGCATGCTGACGGGCATCCGCCGGGTGATGAGGCCGGCCGAATCATGAGCCGCCTGGGCCGGTTCTTCCGCCGGGGTCAACTCGACCAGGAGTTGGCCGGGGAGATCGCCGCGCACATCGAAGAGAAAACCGACGAGTTGGTGGAAGCCGGAATGAGCCGCGAGGAGGCGCTGCTGGCCGCCCGCGCGCATTTCGGGAACCGCACGGCGATCCTGGAGCAGAGCCGCGAGGTGTGGAGTTTCCGGACCGTCGAATCGTTCCTGCGGGATCTGCGCATCGCCGCGCGCGGGCTTCGCCGCACGCCGCTGTTCACGGCCGTGGCGTGCGCCACTCTGGCTCTCGGAATCGGGGCCAACGCGGCCATTTTCAGCCTGGTCGATGCCGTGCTCCTGCGCCCGCTTCCATTCCCGCAGGCGGACCGCATCGTCATGCTGTGGGAGCATCCGCCGAAAAGAGACGTCACCAGCGACCTGGGAGCGCGGAAACAGCAGAATCCGGCCAGCCCGGTCAATTTCCTGGAGTGGCGCGATAAGACGGTTTCCTTCGAGGCGATGGCTGCCATGGTCACGATTCCCATGGGCATCAGCGGCTTCGGCCAGCCGCGCGAAGTGGCTGCCGTGCAAGTCTCGGCTGCCTTCTTTCCCATCCTCGGCGTTCGGCCGCTCCTGGGCCGGACATTCAACGAAAGCGAAGACGTTCCGGATGGTCCGAACCTGGTAATCCTCAGCTACAGCTTGTGGCGGCAGCAGTTCGGGGGCGACGCGTCGGTCATCGGCCGCAGGGTCAGCCTCTGGGATGAGCCTTACACGATCCTGGGGGTGATGCCCGGCGGGTTCGATCTCGCCTTCGCGCACGCGGAGGTGTGGATTCCCATCCGGATCGTCCGCGGCACGCGCTCAGACGAGGGCCGCTACCTCAGTGTGATCGCCAAGCTGAAGCCCGGCGTTTCGATCCCCCAGGCACAGGCGGACCTCGATGGCGTAGCCCGGCAGATCGCCGTCGAGCGGCCGATGCAGAGTGAGGGCTGGACCGCCGGAGTCCTCTCGCTCTACCAGCAGACCACCGGCGACGTGCGCACCCTGCTGGTGGTTCTGTTCGGCGCTGTAACGATGGTGCTCCTGATCGCCGCAGGCAACGTCGCCAACCTGCTGCTGATGCGCGGCGCCGGGCGGCGCCGCGAGTTGTCCCTTCGCGCCGCTCTGGGGGCCAGCCGCGCGCGCATCGCTCTTCAACTTCTGGTGGAAAGCCTGCTGCTCTCGGCCGCGGGCGGCCTTCTGGGCATCGCGCTGGCCTTTCTCGGATTGCGCGCCATCGCCGCCTCGCTCCCCGCGCTGGGGTTGCCGCGCATGGACGGTGTCCACGTGGATGCGCGCGTGCTGCTCTTCAGCGTGGCGCTATGCCTGGGCAGCACCTTCCTGTTCGGACTCGCTCCCGCCCTGGCGCTTTCGCGAACCGATTTCGATGACGCCCTCAAACAGGGCGGCGTCCGCGCGGCCAGCGGCGGTGGACGCCGCATCCGCGGCCTGCTGGTGATCGGCGAGGTCGCTGTGTCCCTGGTGCTTCTCATCGGCGCCGGCCTCCTCACGAGAAGCTTTCTGAACCAGATCAATGTGACCCGCGGCTTCCGCACCGGTCACATCCTGACCATGCGCCTGTTCTTTGCGCCCGTCCGTTACCACGAGAACCAACGCCGGGCCGCCTATTGGAATGAAATTCTGGCGCGGATTCGCGCGCTTCCCGGCGTGGAAGCGGCCAGTTCGGCGCAGTTTCTGCCAATGGTCGGCGAAGTCTCCGGCTCGGGGTTCCGCCGCATGGACCGGCCCGAGCCTCCTCCCGCCTTGCAGACGAACGCCGATTACATGATCGTCAGCCCGCAGTACTTTGTCATCATGGGGATTCCGCTCGTCGCCGGCCGCGATTTCGACGAGCACGACACCCTGACCACCGAGCCCGGCATCATCGTGAACCGGGCCTTCGTGCGGAAATTCTTCCGCG
>JASHSS010000151.1 GCA_030038565.1 Bryobacteraceae bacterium | reverse complement strand
GGTCCGTACTACGGCGGGTCGTTCGATTACGGCCCCGGCATGGGCCACGGTTACAGCGGCGATCCGAACCTGCCGATGTCTGTTTCCAGCCGCACGGTAAACCAGCGGCTGATGCCGGTGATGATGGAATTCATGCTGAAAACGGCGCCGGAGGGAGCGGACGTGAAGAGCTGGCGGTATTAAGGAATTCGGTCGTGCGGCGGTCTTGGTTGCACATGATAGAGTTTCTTGGGAGTCGCCATGGGGCGCGCCGCACCCGCCAGGATGAAAATGGGCGCGAGGGCGACTCTCGTAAAGGCGGTAGGGCGGAAAGTACCGCCGAAAAGATGTTAAGTAGAGGAGAATATCGCAATGCATAAAGAAGTTTCGCCGGGCTTTGTCACGGTTGTGGCGTGGATCACTTTGGCGACCTTGGCTGCCGCGCAGGGTCAGGCGCCCGCGCCGTTCAAGGTCCACGAGTTGACTCGAAACGTTTACTGGGTCGAGGGGGGCGGCGGAAACAGCGGCGTCATCGTCGGGGATAAAGGCGTCATCATCATCGACGCGAAGACGACACCAAATGGCGGAAAAGAACTGTTGGATGATGTCGCTAAAATCACGCCGAAGCCGGTGACCACCGTCATCCTCACGCACAGCGATGGCGATCACGTCAATGGGCTGGCCGCATTCCCCAGTGGCATCACCATCATCGCCCACGAGAACAATAAGAAGGAGCAAGAGGCTGCTCTCGCCGCCGGTGGCCGGGGCGCGCCTCCCGCCGGTCATCTGCCGACGCGGGTCGTCACCAGGAACAAAGAGAATCTTAAGATCGACGGCGTGAAACTGGAACTACTGCATTGGGCGCCGGCGCATACAAGCGGTGATCTGATAGTCTATTTGCCCGGCCAGAAGATCGTGTTCACGGGAGACATTATCGCGATGCAACTTCCCGATCCGCTGATCCATCTGGAGAAGAACGGTTCATCGGAGGGTTGGATCACGACGACAAAGGGAATTACTGCTCTTGATGCGGATCAGTTCGTGCCTGGCCACGGCGATGTGCAGACCAAAGCCGTCCTTCAGAAGCGACTGAGTGACGCCGAAGCAAAGCGGGCGAAGATCAAGGAGCTCGTCGGACAGGGTAAGTCTCTGGAGGAGATCAGAGTCGCGGTCGGTGACGCGCCGCGGGCTCAAGGCGGGGGATCGGGCGGTCGGGGCCCGGCATTCGCCAGTTTTACCGAGGTCGTCTACAAGGAACTCACCAAAAAAGGGGCATGATGCCCGTTCCTGCGGTTTGGGAGCAGTCAGGACTACATTACCATTCAGCCACCGATCCGTCCTCGTGAAACACCCGCGCCATCGGACGAGTGCCGCCAAATGGATACTTGGCGAGACTGGCCTCGGATAGTTCGAAACCCAGGCCGGGCTTCTGGGAAAGCGGAAACCGCCCGTTCACCATGCGCATAGCGGGAAATCCGAGCCATTCTTCCCAGACTTTGTCCGCCGCGCCTGGCTGGATTTGCCCGCAGATCTCCTGCACCACGAAATTGGGCATGGCCGCGTCCACGTGCAGCGTCGCCAGCCCGCCGATCGGCCCTTCGCAGGCGTGCGGCGCCATCGAGATCCCCGATATCGCCGCCATTTGTGCCACTTTCCACAGGCCCGTGACGCCGCCCACATGGTTGATGTCGGTCTGCAAAATGTCGACGATTCCCATCTCGATGAGTTCCCGGCAGCCATAGGTGGCCACCAGCCGTTCTCCCGTGGCGATCGGCGTGGTCGAACGTCGCGCGATCTTGGCCATCGCCCGCGCGTTCTCAGGAGGACACGGCTCTTCGATGAACAACAGGTTCAGCGGCTCCACTTCCTTGACCAGGATCGACGCCACGCTCGGGCTGGTCTTCGCGTGGAAGTCCACCGCAATGTCGATTTCCGGCCCGAGCGCCTCGCGCAGCACCTGCATCGATTTCACGGCCGTCTCAATCTTCTTGCGCGTTTCGATCCACTCGTAGTAGTCGGGCAATCCGGTCTTGAAGCACGACACACCCTGCTGGACCGCGGTCTCGCGCAGGCTTGCCAGCCGTTCCGGCGTGCGCACCCCGTCGGCGTGGTAGTATCCCCGTACCCCTCGCGGATCGAGCGGTCCGCCCAGCAGCCGGTACACCGGCATCCCCAGCGCCTGGCCACGGATGTCCCACAGCGCCTGGTCAATTGCCGAGATAGCCGATCCAATCACCGGTCCGGCGCGATAGAAGCTGTGCACATACATCGATTGCCACGTGTGCTCGGCCTGCATCGGATCGCTGCCGATCACGAAGTCTCGAAAGTCCTGGATGCAGGCCATAGCCGCGCCGGCTTTGCCCTCCAGTGTGCCCTCGCCCCAACCCACCAGCCCCTGATTGGTCTCCAGTTTGACGAATACGTACGGCCGGTCGGATGTGCGAGTCAGCGACACGCCGAAGACCTTCATCCCCGTGATCTTCAGTCCCGACTGGAGCTGGTCGAAGGTCCCCCCGAGACCTGCTTGCGGGGCGAAGGAGCAGCCGCAAGTCTCCGCCACCTTACGCCGCGTGCCGGGCTTCACCGAGTCTGCCGCGAACGCCAGGCCGGCCCCGCCGAACGCCAGAAAACGCCTACGCAGCATGGTACTTCTCCAGCGCTGCTTCGTTTACCTCGATGCCCAGTCCCGGGCTTCGCGGAAGCTCCAGAAATCCATCGCGGGGCGTCTCCAGGCCGGCCGAAACCATCGCGGCGCGCATCTCGCGGTCAGCCGCATCATCCGGGCGGGGAACGTGCTGGATGAAGAAATTGGGTATGCTGGCCGCCAGTTGCAACGCCGCCGCGGTGGCCACCGGACCACCCTCGTGATGTGGTGCGACCGCCACGTAATAGGTTTCCGACAGCACCGCGATCCGGCGCGCGCCGCTGATCCCGTGCACCGAGATGTCCGGCCGCACCACATCCACCAGCCCCTCCTGGAGCAACGCTTGAAAAACTCCGGGGTCCCCGATCCCGCGCCCGAATCCCAGCGGTGTCACCGTCTCCGCCGAGATCTTGCGCACCACTTCGAGATTGGAGACCGAGCACGGCTCGTCAAACCAGAGAGGATGGCTGCTCTCGATCGTGGCTGCGACCGACGCAGCATCCCCCGGCGTCAGGCGCCCGTGCGCGTCCAGCACGAAGTCCCGGTCGCCTCCCAGTTCTTTGGCAAGTGCCTGCACCTGGTTCTGGTAAGCCTTGCCCTGATTCCGCGCCGCCGGCGGCGGAACGCGAACCGCCACGACATGAAAGCCGGGGGCCGCGGGCGAATCCGTGAACGCGCGGATCTTGTTGCGGGTTGGCCCTCCCAGCACCCGATAGATAGGCGCGCGGCATGCCTTCCCGAGTATGTCGAGCATCGCCATATCGAGAGCGGCAGACACAGGCGTAAGCGGGTCGATCGCGGCATAAAGCGTGGCCGGTCTGCCGAGCCACTCTTTCTCCAGATCTCTCGCCTCCTCCGCGGAAGCCTGTGCGCACTCCCCCCAGCCCGTCAGCCCGGAACCCGTCCTCAGTCGCACCATCGCGTATCGTCTCCCGGACACCGGCTCGCTTACGCGAAACCACCGGATCTCCGCGATGGTATGCTGTTCGCCTTGCCGTGCACCAGCCACAACTTGAGGCGCAAAGGCGCCGGTGAGCCGTCCCCGTCGCTGCGCGATTCTGGGATTCGTGGGCATTTCGTCAAAACACATTATCACGAACGGAGGTTGCAAGCGATCGGGTGCGGCCCCGGATGACCTCCATCCGATTACTGTTCCGCGCGTACAGCGGCACCCGCTGGATCTCAGATATCGCCGCGTCGCATCTGGTCCGCCATGTACTCGGCAGCGCGCATGGCTAGCGCCGAAATCGTCAGGGTCGGATTCTGCGATCCACCCGATACAAACGCACTGCCGTCCATGACGAAGAGGTTCTTGATGTCGTGCGCCTGGTTGAACGCATTCAACACCGAAGTTTTGGGATTCGCGCCCATCCGGCATCCGCCCAACTCGTGGATGCTCTCGCCCGGGGGGACCATCTCCCAGTGCTTCGCCAGCACCTCGAAACCCGCGGCGCGGCAAAGTTCGTCCGCCACGTTCATGGAGTCCCTGGCCATGGCGAATTCGTTGTCGGTGTACCTGTGCTGGATGTGCAACGCTGGGATACCCCACGCGTCCTTCACCTGGGGATCGATCGACACATAGTTTTCCTGGCGAGGCAGCACCTCGCCCATGGTCGTCATCGAGAATTGCGTCCCGGCCGTGGCCGCCATTTCCTTGAGTAGCGCCTCTCCGTATAACGGGAACAGGTTGGCGCCGGGCGAGCCACCGCTCCCAAAATCGAAGGCATAGCCGCGGATGAAATTCTTCTCCCGCGTATCCAGGTTGCGGAACCGCGGGATGTAGCCGCTCCCGCCCATCAACCCGCGCGTCGCCTTCCCGTTGCGAGCCTCGGGCACGATCGCGGTCACCACGTTCTTCACGTAGAACTGATCGAAAATGTAATGCCCCAGCACGCCGCTCGAATTTGCGATCCGCGAATTCAGCAGCAGCCGCGTGCTTTCGAGCGCCGACGCTCCGAGCGCCACGATTCGCGCCGCGGCGTGAAATTCGCGCGTCGTCCGGCGGTCCACAAAATTCACGCCGTTTGCCAGACCTGTATTCTTGTCGAGGGTGATCTCGCGCACCACGGCATTCGAAACGATCTGTAGATTGCCCGTCGCCAGCGCATCCGGCAGCAACAGGTTCACCGAGCTCGCCAGGTTCCCGGTAGCCCTCCGCGGCTTGGTGGTGGGAATGCTGCGCGCCTTGGCGGCGGCCAGGAATCGCTGGATCGATTCGCTATCGGGCGAGGTGTCTTCGAGGAACACGCCGTCGGGAATCTGACGGAATCCCTCTTTGCGCCCGGAAACCCGCAGGAGCGGTTCCGCGCGGTCGTAATACGGCGCCAGATCGCGGTAGCTGAGGGGCCAGTTTTCACCGAATCCGTCGTGGTCCTTGCCCTTGAATTCGAAATCGCTCAGCCGCCAGGATGCCCGTCCCCACAAGAGTGTCTTGCCGCCGATCAGTCTCACGCGCACCCAGTAGTACGGACTTCCCGGATCGTAGGTGTACGGGTTCTGTTTCTCATCGGCCCACGCATTGGCATTGAATTCGTTGGCCTGGGTGATGTGCGGAAACCGCCCCGGCTGCCCGAATCCGCGATAGGGAAGGTCGTAAACATTTTTCAGCCCGGTATCGCGTGCGAAGTCTACCGCCGGCCCCGCATCCAACATCAGGCAGCGAATCCCGCGCCGCGTGAGCTCGTGCGCCGTCATCCCTCCGGACGCGCCCGATCCGATAATCAGCACATCGTGGTCTGTCATCTTATTCGATTGGATACCAGTAGCGGCCGGCCCCGCCAGCGCGGCGTCCCTGTTGCGCCGCCGCGGCGTTGTACTCACGCGAATTCATCGTGGCAAGCATCAAATCGCTTTTCGCCGCCAGCAGAAAGCGAGCGAAAGGCTCCTTGGTCTCGCTGTAAGTCCACGAGGCTCTGAGGGGCGCCAGGAGCGGTTCCGCCTGCTCCGCGGTCACTTCGCGGAAAGCCTTGTCGTAGCGCCGTTTGGCCTCCGCATTCAGGCGGTCGAGACCGTCGCGGTACAGCATCACGCGATCGGTCCCAGACGCGCCAATCAGAAAATCGAGGAATTCGGCCGCCCCGGCCTCGGCCGCTCCCGGCATGCCAGTTGCCGCGGGCATCAGAATGTCGCCCAACCGTCTGAGCGCCGCAAACTGCGAAGCGTTGAAAGTCCGGATGATGGCATCCGCGGCCACCTCCGCGCCCACCGTCGCGGTGGCCGGCGTTTCGCGATTGGCTGGCGCGCCCCCCTGCGCCTGTTGGGACCGCGCCTCCATCGGCAGCGCCGCCGCGGCGGGCATGCTGAGGAGGGATTGAAGCACTGTGCGTCGTTTCATCGGACCACTAGGATCATATTTTCTGCCGCCTCGGCCTGTCAAGCCGGTTCAAGCCGCCCCGGGCGTGGCCCAGGAAGACCCGGCGTCTACGTCACAGGCGGCCCACGTTCGCACGGAGCGCTGTGGCTGGTGGTATTGGCCCGCCTGACCATGGCGAGTAGGTGCGGCGCCAGGTCCACCGTTCCGATAACATAGATCACATGAAATCTGGCGATTCGCTGCGTATCCTGCTCCTCCTGGCCGGACTGCCTGCCGCAGCGCAGACGCTGCCGCCCGCCGCGGTTGAGTTCGAAGTGGCGTCCGTGAAGGTCGCCGCCACCCCGGAGCGGCAGCCCATGTTCTGCATCATCCCCTGCTCGCCGGGCGAGCGCCTCACCGTGGAAGGCGCGCGCGTGGACATCCGGTACATGCCGCTGCGCAAGTTGATTATCACGGCGTACCGCATCAAGCCCTACCAGTTGTCGGGGCCGGAGTGGATGCAGCAGCAGCGCTTCGACATCGCCGCCAAAATGCCCGCAGGCGCCAACCCGGTCCAGCTTCCGGAAATGCTGCAGGCGCTGCTCGCCGAGCGATTCAAGCTGGTGGTTCACCGCGAGACGAAAGACATGCCGGTGATGGCGTTGGTGGTGGGCAAGAACGGAACGCATCTGGAACCCGCCGCCCCGGATGCCGATGCCCTGGCGGCCCGCGAAGCCTCCGCTCCCGGGGGACGAGGATTGTACACCGGGGACGGCGAGGCCCACCTGGGCGATAACGGCTTGACGGTCACCGGCGCGTCCTACGGTCCCCTGCGAGGCACTCCGCCGCGCGACGGATCTCCGCGCTTCGATCTGCTGGCGGTGACTATGTCAGGCTTGGTGGACCTTCTGGCGCCGCACGTGGATCGTCCGCTGATCGATATGACCGAACTCAAGGGCCGCTATCACATGCAGGTCAGCATGGATTTACCCCCGCCGCCTCCCCCCGGGGACGCTCCCGAGGGCGGAAGGGGTGGTGGTCCAGGCGGGCCGGTGGGCGACCCACTGGGCGAAGGTTTCTTCAAAGCCATCGAGAGGGCCGGGCTGAAGCTGGAAAAACGCACCGCCCCCGTCGCTACGATTGTGGTCGATCACCTGGAGAAGACGCCCACCGAAAATTGAGCCCGCCGGAAACGCACCCGGCCTGCTCAACGCCGTCCGTCTCAGACAGGCGTGGTTCCGGGCGGACAACGCCTCAGCGAATGCCGGCCCCGACCTTCCGTGTGTTTCCATCCCATCTCGGTCCGGCTGGGCATTTCCGCGAATTGGGATATGCTTTTCTGATGCAAATCAGAACCGCAGCTACGCTGGCGGCGGTGGCGCTCTGGGCGGGAGCGCAGGAGCCGGCCAGGCGGCCGGATGGGATCTACGCCGAGATCCGTACGGCCAAAGGGCTGATTGTGGGGCGCCTCGCTATGGACCTCGTACCCATGACCGTGGCCAACTTCGTCGGGCTGGCAGAAGGCGCCATCGCCAATGCGGCCTTCGATCCCGGCCGGCCGTTCTTCGACGGCACGACCTGGCATCGCGTGGAAGCCGGGCACGTGATCCAGACGGGAATCCCGAAATCGGACCGCGCGCGCGGGCCGGGCTACCAGTTTCCCAATGAGATTCATGCGCGGCTCAGCCACAATCACCTGGGCGCGTGGAATATGGCCAACGGAGGGCCGAATACCAACGCTTCGCAGTTCTGCATCATGCTCGGCGACCGCTCGTATTTGGATGGCGATTACACGGTGTTCGCCGAGACGGTGGAGGGTTTGGACGTGGTGAAGCGCGTGGAGCGCGGCGACCCGATTGAAAGCATCCGGATTGTACGGATCGGCGCGAAGGCGCAGGCGTTTCATCCCACCACCGAGAGCTTCCAAACGATGGTCAAGGGGGCGCTTCAGCAGGTGCAGGAGCACGTCGAAAAGAGGAAAGCCGCGGAGCGGGAGTGGATCACGAGGAATTATCCGAAGGCGGCCGGCCCGGATGGCGGCGTCTGGACCGAAGATCTCGCCCCGCCACGGGAAGGCGCAACGGCCGGGACGGTGTTGCAGGTGAAATATTCCGGCACGGAGCTGCGCTATAAGGGGCTGGTGATCGGCTGGGAGGGTCCGCCGCTCGAAGAGATTGCGTTCGCCAGCGGAGAAAATGGCGTGCCGGCATTCGGAGCGCCGCCCCACGCGTTCTCGTACGAAATCGGAAAGACCAAGAGCAATCCGGGGCTCGATGGTGTGATCGCCGGGATGAAGCCGGGCGAGCGCAAACTGGCGATTGTGCCCGCTGCGCTGGGGTACGGGCGCGCCGGACTCTATCCGCCGGAAGTGCCGGGGCATCGGCGATTTGTGGTCTCGCCGAATGCACTGCTGGTCTACGAGGTAGAGGTGGAATAGCCATCAGCAACCGGTCGCGCCGCGAATGCCGTATGACCCCTTCCTGGCATCGGGGACGACCTCGCGGCCGCTGAGCCGGGTGGGCCGCAACTCGCGCATCCTCAGCGCCCTCATGTTGACTGCCAGCATTGACGGATTGAGCTTCGCCACGCGATCTGACGCGGATCGGGATACCGCGGATTGGGAT
>JASHSS010000150.1 GCA_030038565.1 Bryobacteraceae bacterium | reverse complement strand
TTCTTCGCCGGTATGCCGCGCCCGCTCGCCGCGCACATCGCCCGCCGGGTCCGCGATCGCCTGCACTCCCTGGCCTACCGCTCGCGCGATCTCGCCCGCGGCTACTGGCGCCTCATCTCCTACCACATCTGGCGATCGGGCCCCGTGCGCCGGGTGAGGGATGAGGCCGGCGGCATCCTGCTGGTGGCCGTCGCCTGGCTGCTGCGTCTGAGCGGCAATCCCCATCGTTGGATTTTTCAGCACTTGAATCGCGGCCGGGCATTGCGATTAGAGTGTCCCACGCCGCCTCCCCACTCCAACGGCGTGGAGTTGTTCCGCCAGACCCGTGCGGTGTGGGAGGGCGAGCGTCTGGAAGACTTCGCCCGCCGCAGCGACGCCCGCTGGATCCTGTGGCTGGAGCGGCCGGATTCTCCGGTGGATTACCACGATCTGCTGCCGGCCCTCGCCAACCCCGGCGCGTTTGCGGCCTCACCGCAAGTCCATTTTCGCGGTTGGAAGGCGGCCCTCCTGGCGAGCGCGCCTTTTCGCGCGCTCGATCCCGGCGAGGCCACCGCCGTGCTGGCGCCCCTTGCTCACGCCATCCTGGTGGATCGCGCCAGGCTCCTGGCCCTCGGTGTCCCGCGCTGCGGTCTGGCGGGCGCCGCGTGGATGCTGTTGTTCTGGAAGGCCGCCGCCGCCGGTTGGCGCTCCTACAGCGTGGGCCGGCCCCTTCCACCCGCCGAACAGCCCGATTTGCCATTGCACGAGACCGCCGTTTTCCTTCGCGTCGCGGGTGATCGCCGCCTGCGCCCCCTGGCCCCCCGCGATCCCCATCTCGTCCGCGGCAACATCGCTTTCTCCCCCGCCCTTCAGGGCCATTCCCGGTCCACCGGAACTCGCCCCACCGTGCTGCTGGTGTCTCCGTTCCTGCCCTATCCCCTCTCCCACGGCGGCGCGGTCCGCATCTACAACCTCTGCCGCGCCCTCGCCGGCCGCGTGGATTTCATCCTCGCGGCCATGCGCGAATCCCACGAAGCGGTGGATTATCCGAGGCTGCACGAAGTCTTTCGCCAGGTCTACGTGGTGGATCGCGACGAAGCGCCATCCCCGGACCGCCGTCTGCCCGACCAGGTGCGCCAGTACCAGTCGCTGGCCCTCCGCGCGCTGATCGCCGAACTCGCCGACCGCTCCCAGCCCGATGCGCTCCAGATCGAATACACCCACATGGCCGGCTTTCGCGACGCCGCGCCCCAGGTTCCGGCCGTGCTGGTGGAGCACGATCTCACCTTCAGCCTCTTTCGCCAACTGGCCGAACGCTGCCCCGCCGACCGCTCCGCCCGCCGCGAGTACCAGCGCTGGCTGGCCTTCGAGCAGCACTGGCTGAAGGAGTTCGATGCCGTCTGGACCGTCTCCGAAGAGGATCGCCGCGCCGCCATCGGCGTGGCCGACCGCAATCCCGAGCGCACTTACACCATCGCCAACGGAGTGGACCTCGACCGCTTCCGTCCCTCCCCGCAGGAGGGCCGCGCCTCCCCCGAAATTCTCTACGTGGGATCCTTCCGCCACCTCCCCAATCTCCTGGGCTTCGAGAAACTCCGCGCCGAAATCATGCCCCGCCTGTGGCGCCTGTTCCCGGACGTGCGCCTGCGGGTGGTCGCCGGCCCCGAACACGACCGCTTCTGGCGCCAGTTCGCGCTTTCCTCCAGCCGCGCGCCTGTAGACCGCAGGATTGTGGTGCACGGATTTGTGGAGGACCTGCGTCCGCTCTACGCCCGCGCCACCGTGGCCGCCGTCCCTCTGGAAGTCTCCGCCGGCACCAATATCAAGGTGATGGAAGCCATGGCTTCCGGCCGCCCGGTCGTGACCACCCCCGTCGGGTGCGCCGGCCTCGATCTCGAAGACGGCCGCGACGCCTTCATCCGCGCCGAGGCGGCCGATTTCGCGGATGCCCTCGCGGAACTGCTCTCCGACTCCCGTTTGCGCCGCGCCATGGCCGCCCAGGCCCGCCGCACCGTGGAAGAGCGCTTCGGCTGGCGCGCCATCGGCGAAACCGCCTACCGCAGCTACCTGGCGCTCGCCGGCCCGATGCAGACCGCCCCCTGAGCGTGTGGCTCGAGATCCCGATTCCTTGCCGGCCCGCTCCTAGCGCGCACTCCCGCCTGCCCGCCCCGCGCCGCGCCCAAGCCGCCGCGTCCGCCGCGGCCCCGCCTGCGCCTAAGCCCTCCGATCGGCCCCGTAGCGCAATGACGCAGCCAACCAGCAATCCCAGCCCGATCAGCCCGGCCAGCGGGTACTCGCTCCCCGTCTGCGGCAGGCTCGCCGGAGTTTGCGGCGCGGGCTGACGCGCCGGCTGTGCCGCGGGCGGAGGAGCCACAAAGACTTCCGCGATCTCGACTTCGTCCTGCGTCGGTCGCTCCGCCTTCAGGGGCTCCTGTTTGAGCGCCGTCAGGTTGGCTTGGTTCGAAGCTGTGGCCGTCTTCGCGGCCATCTCATCGGGCATCGCTGGCAGCCTCCGGCGCGCCCACTCCTCCACTCCCACCCACCTCGTGCCTGCCGATTTCTTTGCGCCGAAGTGCTACGCTGTAGCCTGAGCGGTCGCCCGCCCTGCTCCCTGCGCCCATGAACTGGAAACTCGCTCTCGGCAATGTGTTCCGTCTCATCCTGCGCCTCGTCCTCGCCCTGGTCCTCCACGGCCTGTTGCGCCAGGCGGGGTTCTACCAGTGGACCGCCCGCGACAGCGCCGGCATCAACGTCCTGCTCGCCCCCGTCGGCGACATCTACGCGGTGCTCCTGGCGTTTACCATCTTCGTCATCTGGGGCCAGTTCACCGAGGTGGAAAACCTGGTCATCCGCGAGTGCAATTCGCTCGACGATCTGCTGCGCTTCGCCGCCTACCTGGATTCCGATTCCAGCGCTTCCATCCGCCGCGCCATCGCCGACTACGCCCAGCGCGTCCTGAAATACGAGTGGCCGGCTCTGGGCGAGGGCCGCACCGACAAGCAGGCCGATGAGCTGTTCGTCGAGATCCTCGGAGCGGTGGTCGAGGCCAAACCCGCCACCGAGTCCCAGCAACTGATTCCCGCCCGCCTCCTGGAGATGGCCCAACAGACCGCCGCCTGTCGCGATGAGCGCGTGGCGAAGAGCCTCACCCGCATGCCGCCCACACTATCCGGCCTCGTCCGCAGCCTCGCGGCGGTGATGTTGCTGCTCGTCTTCGTGTACCCATTCGAGTACGAAGCCATCGGAGAGTTCTGCTTCGTCCTGGCTTCGGTGGTAGTCTTCCTGGCGAACTTCGTGATGTCCGACACCGACAATCCCATCCGCGGCGTCTGGAACGTCAGTCCCAAGCCGTTCGCCGCGATCGCCGCCCGGTGAAACTCCCCCACCGCCCGCGCCCCGTGTCGCCCTCGCAAATCCCCTTGGCGGTACTTTGCGCCTTAGCACCTTCGCGAGAGCCGCCCTCGCGCCCATTTTCATCCTGCCGGGTGCGGTGCGCCCCGTGGGCAACTCAGCAGTAACCTCCGATGCCTCCCCGAACTCAGCCCCGCTTGACGCGGAGGGTGCCCTCTGGGCGGTGATGACGTCCCCGTGCGCCCCCACCGCCCGCGCGCTCGCTCCACGCCGCTTGCCTGCCGTCCCTAACGGGATTAACATCTCTATATCGTTTCTGGAGGTCCAATGTTCAAAGCCGTTCTGGCCGTCTGCGCCCTGCTCCTGCCTGTGCTCTCGCAGGCTCAAGTCAAACTGCTGCGCCACCCGACTTATTCCAAGGGCAAGGTGGCCTTTAGCTACCTGGGCGATATCTGGATCGCCAATGAGGACGGCTCGGGCGTCCTGCGCCTCACCGACAACGAGGCCCGCGACCAATACCCGCGCTTCTCGCCCGACGGCAACTGGATCGCCTTCTCCTC
>JASHSS010000149.1 GCA_030038565.1 Bryobacteraceae bacterium | reverse complement strand
ATCTGCGATTTCCGATTTTCCGGGCCGCGACCATAGGAGATTCTGGCTCGTTGGCCACCAGTTCACCGGTTCATCCGCCGATGGGGACCACAAACTGGCGCTCAAGGCGGATTACGGAGACATCATCATTTTGAAAGCCTGGGAGCCGGCAGCGACTCACTAACCGGGCCTCTGCCCTACCAACCCTGGCTTCCTTTGCAACTCCCGCCCGCGCTTCCCGGAACCTGCACCGCCCCGTCTGCGTATTATCCAACGGTATGGCTCGCGCCGTATGGCTGGTAGAATCGAAGGAGGTTCCGCTTATGGACCGTCCTGCCGCCGCCCACCCCGCCACCGCCCGCGAGATTATCCTCGAAATCGTGCGCAATATGCGCGAGGGTCTGGAACCGCTGCTGGACTCCACCCTGGCCCCCTCCATCTACCACGTCTATCTCCATTCGCAGGATATGGATCGCCTGCGCGGCATCGTCCCGCGCATCGAAGCCGAGGCGCGCCGCGCCCTGGATTCCGAACTGGAGAAGCTCAACAAGGCGTCCTTCGCCGAGCGTCTCAAGGCAGCTTCCAAGATCGGCCGCCGGGGCGAACCCAAGGTCGAGGCGCCCGAGGGCGGCTGGCAGATCCGCCTGCTCGAAAACACCGACGATGATGTGGATCCCGGCGACATCGTGATCTATTCCGAACTGGCCATGCCGGCGAAGCCCGAATTCGGCGCCGGGTCTATGACCAAGCGCATCGCCACCCGCAAAATGGCGGGCAAGGAAAGCGCCGCCGCGCCGTCTTACGATCAGCAACCCGCGCCCGCCGCCGGGCCGGTGGAGACTCCCACAGCGGCGCACCCCGCCGCGCCCGTGGATGGCGCCTTCGCCGTCATCGAATACGAAGATAAGGGCGGCCGAAAGGTTTTCCAGATGACCAAGGAGCAGATCGTAGTGGGGCGCGGCGGGCGCGACTATTGGACCGATCTCCAGCTCGATACCCTCCCGGATGTCTCCCGCGAGCACTTCCGCCTGCGCCGCGACGCCGCCACGGGAAAGTTTTTCCTCAAGGATCTTAGCCGCCTGGGAACCACCATCAACGGCGAGAAGGCCCCCTCCAGCCTCGAAATCGTGGAAGGCGAAAAGCGCGACCTCAACGTGGAAGCGCCCGTGCCCGATAGCGCCCGCATCGGTCTGGCCGACGTCGTGTTTTTGGATTTCCACAGCGCGGCGCACGGTTAGGGACCCATGGTCAGAACCAAGGTGAAATGCTTCGGAGCGAGCCATCCGGGGCGCGTGCGCCGCAACAACGAGGACGCCTTCCACATGGATCCCGACCGCGGCATCTTCCTGGTGGTCGATGGGATCGGCGGGCAGGCGGCCGGTGAGAAAGCCGCGGAAATCGCCGTGGAGTGCCTCCGCAACCGTCTGGAGCGCCAGATCGGCACCGCGGAGCAGCGCGTCCGCGAAGCCATCGCCAACGCCAATAAGGAGATCCTGCAGCAGGCGCGGGCCCACTCCGAATGGCAGGGGATGGCCTGCGTGCTGACCGTGGCAGTGCTCGAAAACGGCGAGGCGGTGGTCGGGCACGTGGGCGATTCGCGCCTCTACCAGATCCGCCAGGGCAGGATCCGCAAGGTCACTCACGACCATTCGCCGGTCGGACAGCGCGAGGAATCCGGCGAGTTAAGCGAAACGGAGGCCATGCGGCATCCGCGGCGCAACGAGGTTTTTCGCGACGTCGGGTCCGAAGAGCACACCCCGGACGACGACGATTTCATCGAGATCCAGCGCGTGGCGTTCGATGGCGATACGGCCCTGCTGCTCTGCAGCGACGGTCTCAGCGACCAGGTCCCTTCGGCCGGGATCCAGTCGGCCGTGGAACGCTTTGCCGGCGATCCCGCCCGCGCCGTCGGCGACCTGATCGACGCCGCCAATCGCGCCGGCGGCAAAGACAACGTCACGGTGGTGCTGGTTGAGGGGGACCAGTTCAGCGCCCCGGCGGCTGCGGCGGTCTCCTCCGCCGCGCCATCCCGCCCGAAACGCTCCTGGCTTCACGCCATCTTCGCCGGCCGCGTGTCGTTTCTGTTGTACGGCGTGGCTTTGGCTGCCGCTTTGGGCTGGTATTTCCGCAATCTGTGGGTTCCGCCGCCGGTGGTCATCCGGCCGCGTACCCTGAGCGTGGGGCAGGGCGCGCCATATTCCACCATCGCCGCGGCGCTGGCCGTGGCCCGCTCGGGCGACACCGTGGATGTGCTGGTGGGCGACTATGCCGAACAGGTACGCCTCAAGAGCGGCGTCTTCATCACCAGCCACACGCCCCTCGATGCGGTGTTGCGCGGCATCTCCGGATCCACCGGCCCGGCCATCCTGGCGCAAGGCGTCCAGAACGCCCGCATCGCCGGCTTCCAGGTGGTGGGCGATCCTCACCTGCCGCTCTCACCCGCCGTCTTGCTGGACCATTCCACGGCTACTGTTCAGGATCTGAATATTTCCGGCGCCGCAGTGGGCGTGGAAATTCACGGAGGCGCTCCGCTCCTGGTAGGCAATTCGGTTCACGATTGCTCGGCGGAGGGCATCCTGGTCTCGGACGACGCCACGCCCTGGATTTCGCATAACGCGCTCCAGCGCAACAAGGGCGCCGGGTTGGCCGCACGGCCCGGCTCCAGGCCGTTCCTGATCGATAACGTCTTCGAAAAGAACACTCTCGATCTGCCCCCCAACGCGCCTCCTCACAAGGACTTCCTGATCGACGTGCCCAGGGCGCGCCCGGCTGCCGCTCCCCCCGCGCGGCCGCGCGAAGAAATACCGCATCTGCGCGAAGAGCCACCCCAGGTGAAAAAGAAATGATCGCTCCGGCCAGCCGCCACGTGGGTAAATACGAGATCCGCCGCAAGCTCGGGCGCGGCGGCATGGCGGATGTCTACCTGGCCCAGGACACCGCTCTCGGCCACACCGTGGCGCTCAAGCTCATCGAGCACAGCCCCGATCCCGACACTCGCGACGCCATCGATGCCGAACGCCGCGGCGCCGAACTCCAGGCCCACTTGCAGGCCATCGATCCGCGAGTGGTCCGCATCTACGATTGCAGCGACGTGGATGGCTTTTTCTACGTCGCCATGGAGTACATCGACGGCCAGGATCTTTCCGACTTGATGCGCCGCGGCCCCCTGGGGCTGGAGTTTGCCGTGGATGTGGCGCTGGCGGTGGCGGAGACGCTGGATCATGCCCACCACCTGCAGGTCCTCGTCGGCGGTAAGGATTGCCACGGCATGGTGCACGGCGATATCAAGCCCAAGAACATCCGCATCGACGCCCACGGCGAGGTGCGCGTTCTGGATTTTGGCATCGCCAAGGCCCTCTCGCTTTCGCGCAAGCTCACCCGCAACGAGTTCGGCAGCGTGCCTTACGCATCGCCCGAGCGGCTGGATGCCGGAGAAGTCAATTTCCTCTCCGACCTCTGGTCGCTGGCGGTCATGCTCTACGAGATGGTGACCGGGATGCAGCCTTACACGGCTGAGACCACCGAGCAACTGGAGCGCAAAATCCAGTCCGGGGTTCCCGCGCCGCCTGCTCCCGATCCCTGTCCCGAGGCCCTGCGGCGCATTCTGGCCAAGGCCCTGGAACCGGAGCCCGAGTTGCGTTATCAATCCGCCGCCGATCTGACTTCCGATTTGCGGGCCTTCCGCCAGGGCGCGCCGGTGCGGGCGGTGGCCGAGGATCTGGATTCCACCCGCCGGACCAGCCGCCGCAACGACGACGAGACGCGCCGGACCCACCCGTTGGCCGCGGCCCCCGCGGCTGAGCAGGATACCAGGCGCACCGGACCCGTGCCTGCGCCGCAGCCTTCCGTGCCGCAGCCGTCCGCGCGGCCGCCACAGCCGGCGCCCCAACCACCTAAACGATTCGGACGGCCCGCGCGCCGCCGGGTCCCCAAGTGGGCCCAGGGAGCGGCCGCCCTCATGGGCGGCTTCCTGCTCTTCGCCGGCGGCTCCGGATTTCTGGTTTACCATCGCGGGCAGGATTTGAAACGCGCCATCGATACCGAGCAACTCAACACGCCGGACGCGATCTGGAATCAGTGGGTGCAGGTTTCCGAGGGCCATGCTTCGTCGTGGCTTTTGAGCGGAGTCCGCCAGGATGTGAAGCAGCACCTGGTGGAGGCTGCCGACCGGGTGATCTCCCGTTACCGCTCCGACGATAGCGCGCACCCGGTCAAGGAACCCGACTGGCAAGCCGCCCGCGACCAGATGCAGCACGCCCTGTCCCTCGATCCCGACGATAAGGTGCGCGCCAGGCTGCGCCTGTGCGAGGGTCACCTGGCGCGCATCAACGGCATGGCCCATCGGGATCCGGCCATGCTCAACGACGCCATCGGCGACTTTAACGAGGCCGCCCGCCTGATGCCCGCTTCCCCCGACCCCTGGTTGGGCATGGCGCGCACCTACGTCTACGCATTGAAGGATATCGACAAGGCATATGAGGCCCTGGAAGAGGCCCAAAAGCGCGGCTTCGCCTGGGGCAGCCGCGAGAAGGACCAGTTGGCCGATGGCTATTCCACCCGCGCCGACCGCACCTACTGGGATTCGCGCAACGTGTACGGCATGCCGCAGGAGCGCGACCAGATCCTCCGCGCCCAGGACGATTACAGGCGCGCCTTGGATCTGTATCTCAGCATCGTGCCGTGGGGCAACTCCCGGGACCAGGTCAAGAATGTCGAAAACAGCTTGCGAAGCGTTGAGACCCGCTTGAAAGAGATCGATGAGTCCGGTCCCACCCCGGCAGCCAAGACCGCCCCGCTGCTCGGCCAGATCCTGAAGCGCCTGTTGAAGCTATGGCCGTAACCAAAAGCAGTAAGGCCGACCGCATCGACCGCATCGAGCAGAAGCGCGCCCGGCGGCTGGTGTGGCGCGGCCGCGAACTGGCCGGTTTGCTGGCGGCCCTGGTGCTGGTGGGCATCGGGCTGGCGCTGGTGTACGGCTCGAAAGCCGGAGATCTGGCCCAAATCGAGCAGGGCCTCAAGGCCAAGACCATCCTGAACCTCAACGATTTGACCGCGCGGGAAGATCTGCTGCCGGTCCTCTCGATGATCCCCGATCCGCGCGAACGCGACGAGATCGCCCGCAAAATCTACTACCGTTCGGGCGGCCTCGGCAACGTGGGCGGGATCCGCGCCGATGTCTCGGGCGACCAGTTCCGCGCGCTCAAGCCCCTCTTCGTGGTGCGCGCGCCCGCGGCTTTCCGCCGCTCCTTTCTGCTTTGGACGGCCATTTTTCTGGCCGCCTTCCTGGCCGTCCACCTGTGGTGGGGCCTGCGCGGTTTCCGCGGCGACCAGACCCTGCTGCCGGCGGCGGCAGTCCTCACCGGCCTCGGCTTGATCCTCATGGTAAGCCTGCGCGATCCGGTCCGCGACTACCTTCTGTTCGCCGATTTCGCCGAGGGAGTGGCAATCGGATGCGTGCTGCTGGCGGCGCTCAGCAGCCTCGACTTCGAAAGCCTCTTCGGACGCCTCAGTTTCGTGCCGCTGCTCGCCAGCTTCGCGCTTTCGGCCCTGCTGATCCTGTTCGGGCGGGGGCCGGGCACGAGCGACGCCAAGGTCAACCTGTTTGGATTTCAGCCCGTGGAGATCATCCGCATCCTGCTGGTGTTTTTCCTGGCCGGCTATTTCGCCACCCGCTGGGATGTGCTGCGGCACGCCCGCGAATCGCGCCGGCGCCTGGCGCCGCTCACCAGCCGCTTCGATATCCCGCCCGTCGAATACACTCTGCCGATCCTGGTCTCGGTGGTCCTCTCGCTGCTGTTCTTTTTCCTCCAGCGCGACATGGGACCGGCCCTGGTGTTCTCCTGCCTCTTTCTGGTGCTCTACGGCCTGGCGCGCGGCAGCGCCTTCGTTCCGGTGGTGGGGCTGGGGATGGTGGTGACGGGCTTCGTGGCGGGCTATTTCCTGCACGTGCCGCACACCGTGCGCGAGCGCGTCTCCATGTGGCTTTCGCCGTGGAACAACCTGGTGCACGGCGGCGATCAACTGGCGCATTCGCTGTGGGCCTTCTCCACCGGCGGATTTTCGGGAATGGGAATCGGCCGCGGCGATCCGCAACTGGTTCCGGCCGGGCACACCGATCTGATCCTCTCGGCGCTCGGCGAAGAACTCGGATTCGTGGGCGTAGCAGTGGTCTTTGGTCTGTTTGCGTGGATCGTCTGGCGGTCGTTCGAAATCTCCCGGCGGGCCCGCACGGATTACGAATATTTTCTGGCCGCCGGCTTAGGCGCGGCCACGGTATTGCAGATCCTGCTCATCGCCGGCGGCGCGCTGGGTGTGCTGCCGCTCTCCGGAGTGGTCACCCCGTTTCTCAGCTACGGACGCACCGCCATGCTGGCCAACTTCGTGGTCCTGGCGATTCTGGAATCGATCTCCGCGCGGTCCGCGGCGCTGCCGGCGGCCCCGTCATCGCCGGAGCCCGGGGAGGCTGTGGCGGCACAAGCGAGCGCCGCCGCCTCCGGCCCCTACCTCAGCGCCGCCGCCTGGATCTTTGCCGCGGCCGGCCTGGTGGTGGCCGGCAAGGCCGCCCTGGTCGGCGCCATCGCCCCCGGAAGCTACGTGGGCCAGGGCACTCTGGTGGTGGAAGCCGATGGCGCGCGCCGCTATCAGTACAATCCGCGCTTCCAGGAAATCATGCGCGAGATTCCCAAAGGTTCCATCTACGACCGCAACGGCCTGCCCCTGGCCTCGAGCAATTGGGACGAGTTGGAAAAGCACCGCGCCGATTATCAGGCCCTGGGGGTCGATATCGACCGCAACTGCTCGCGCACCGATTCGCGCTATTATCCCTTCGGCGGCCTGACCTTCGACCTGCTCGGCGACCTGCGCACGCGCATGCGCTGGGCGGCTTCCAATACCTCCTACGTGGAGCGCGATTCGGCGCGCCGCCTGCGCGGCTACGACGACCGCCCCACCCTGGTGGAAGT
>JASHSS010000148.1 GCA_030038565.1 Bryobacteraceae bacterium | reverse complement strand
GTCACCGGGTCGTCGGGGTCCGCGCCTACGATCACCTGGAACACCCGGGCGGCATCCTCCACCGTCCGCGCCATCGGCCCGGCGATATCGGCCAGCAGGCTCAAGGGGAAAACGCCCGCGCGGCTGGTCAGTCCCATGGTGGAGCGAATGCCCACCAACGCCTGGTGCGAGGAAGGCCCGCGGATGGAATTGCCGGTATCGCTTCCCAGGCCCACCAGTCCGAGGCTGGCGGCGATCGCCGCGGCGGTCCCTCCGCTCGACCCCGCCGTCACCCGGTTCAAAGCGTACGGGTTCCGGGTGTATCCCGGCAGAATCGAATTCACGGTCTCATAGGGACTGAAGGCCCACTCCGCCATGTTCGATTTCGCCAGCACCAGCGCGCCGGCCTCCTTGATGCGCCGCACCTCGAAGGCGTCCTTTTCCGCCAGGTAGCCGGCAAAGGCCAGCGCGCCATCGCTGGTCTGAAGGCCGATGGTTTCGAAGTTGTCCTTGACGATCACCGGCACGCAGTGGAGCGGCCCGGTGAGGCCAGCTTCCGCGAAGCGCCGGTCCAGTTCCGCGGCCTGCGTCTCGGCATCCGGGTTCACCACCACGATCGAGTTGATGGCCGGGCCGTTCTTGTCGTAAGCGTCGATGCGCTTCAGGTAGGCGCCCACCAGCGCGCGGCAGGTGAGGCGCCCGGCCTTCATGGCGTCGTGCACCTGCGCGATGGTCGCTTCCACCACATCGAAAGGCGCGGCCGGTTGCGCCGGTAGCAGAATGGCGGCGGAGAGCAGGCAGAGGAGCGGGCGAACCATCCAGTCATTGTATGACGGGCGCGCGGCTCTACTCCCAGCGGAGCGCGGTCAGCGGATCGACCCGGGCCGCGCGGCGCGCCGGAATGGCGCTGGCCGCCGCCGCGGCGGCGATCAGCAGCGCGAAAACACCCGCGTAGGCCAGCGGATCGAAGGGACTCACGCCGTTCATCATGCTGCGCAGCAGCCTGGAAGCCGCCGACGCCCCGGCCAGCCCTACCGCCAGTCCCCAGGCCAGCGCGCGCAGATGCGACGCGAGGATCATCCGGACCACCTGCGCGGGGTGTGCCCCGAGCGCCATCCGGAGGCCGATTTCGCGGGTCCTCTGGCGGACCATGTAAGCGAACACTCCGGACATCCCGATGCTGGCCAGCGCCAGCGCCAGCAGGCCGAGCGCGCCGGCCAGCATGGCCGCGTAGCGCGCGGGCTCGAGTTGCGACCGGAGGTTGTCGCTGAGTGGCGCGAAGACCACGCGGCCTTTCGGTTCGAGTCCCCGGACGATGGCGGCGATGCGCTCCCTCGATGCGGCGCCCGCATCGGCAATCAGCACGTGCGGAAGATTAAACCTTCCCGTCATCGGCCAGTACACGGTGGGCGCGATGGCGCCGGGATCGGTGGTGTGGGCGTCCTTCGCCACCCCGGCCACTTCCCACGTCTTCCCGGCGGATTCGATGGTTTTGCCTACCGGGCTATCGGCGCCAAAGAAACTTCGCGCGGCGGTCTCATTCAGCAGAACCACCTGCCGCCCGGCATCCCCCGGAGTGAAGTTGCGGCCGGCCACCAGCGGTATTCGCAACACCTCGAAATACCCGCCGGTCACGTCGTGCATCTGGACGATGCGTTCGCGGCCCGGCGGTTCGCCCGTGCGGCGGATGTCGGTAAACGTGCGTGAATTCTCCATCGGAACGTCGCTGGCCAGCCCGGATGCGGGCAGTCCGCCGGTTTCGGCCAGGGCGTTCTGGAGTTGGCTGGTGAAAATTTTGG
This sequence comes from Bryobacteraceae bacterium, assembly GCA_030038565.1. Lineage (GTDB taxonomy): Bacteria > Acidobacteriota > Terriglobia > Bryobacterales > Bryobacteraceae > JOPF133. The sequence continues at coordinate 7,312 of JASHSS010000148.1, read as the reverse complement.
CGCGCTGCCCGCTATATGCGGCTGCGGGAAGTTCCAGCGATGCGACGGTTACCTGGTCGATGCGGAAGCCGGGGTCCTGGTGCTGCGCATGTTGCAATCCGCGCACCATGAGACCGGCGCCGGCCAGCAGCATCACGCTGATGGCCACCTGCGCCGCGAGCAGCACGCTGCGCAAGGGCAGCCGCGAGAAACGCAGCGGCGCTTCCCGCTTGAGCGCGCCGGCGATCCGTCCGTGAGTGGCCTGGATGGCGGGCGCCAGGCCGAATGCCAGGCATGCCAGAATCGCGAGGCTGGCCGTATAGGCGCACACGCGCCAATCGGGAGTCAGGCCGAATGCGTTTTCGGGCTCCAGGCGCGCCGCGATCGCTGCGGGCGCGCTCCAGGCCAGCGCCAGCCCGAGCGCCGCGGCGGCCAGGGCCAGGGTGAAGCTCTCGACCAGCAACTGGCGGATGAGACGCCCCCGGCTGCCGCCGAGCGAGAGCCGTACCGCGATTTCCGTACGGCGCGCCGCCGCCCGCGCCAGCAGCAGGTTGCCGACATTCGCGCAAGCCAGCAGCAGCACCAGCGTCATGGCGGCAAACATGGCGGCGAGCGCCGGGACAACCTGGTGTTCCTGGCTGTCCGGGCTTTCCAGCAGGGCGGTTCCCGAGGTGATTACCGCGCCGCCTCCCTCGTGTTCGCTCTTGCCGTGCAATTGGCCCATCAGCAGTTCCACCTCCGAAGCGCCCTGTTCGCGCGTGAATCCGGGCGCCAGGCGTCCCGCCATGGACGAGCAGCAGTGATCGAGGCTGGTCAGCCAGGGCAGCACCTCCGCATCGTGCGGACGCAGCACCCTGCGCGCGGAGAGCGGGGCCCAGAAATCCACGCGGAGGGGCGATGTACCGGTGAATGTTTCCGGCGCTACACCCACGATCGTAAAAGGAACCTCGTCCAGCCGCACGGTCTTGCCGACGATGGAAGGATCGCCGCCGAAATCGTTCCGCCAGGTTCCATAATTGAGGACGGCGACCGCTTCCGGCGCTTGCGCGCGGTCCTCTTCCGGCAGAAATCCGCGCCCGCGCGCCATCTCAACGCCCAGCACCGAGAAGTAGTTTCCGGTGACCCAGGTAAGGCTGAGCGGCCGCCTGTCCACCTCCACCCGCTCGCCATTGCGGGTGAGCAGCAGCCCCGTGAAGGCTTTCGTGTGTTCGGTGAGGTAGCGCCATTCGGCCACCCCGAAGCCGTCGAGTCCGCCGGCTCTGGACCCGCTGCCGATCCTCCGCAGCACATTGACCACGCGCCCGGGGTCCTTCACCGGCCACGGCCGCAGCGCGATGGCATTGAACACCGTAAACAGCGCCGTATTCAGGCCAATGGCGATGGCCAGCGCGCTGAGCGCCACCGCCGTAAAACCGCGCTCGCGCGCCAGTCCGCGGACGCCGTAGCTGAGATCCCGCCAGAAGCCTTCGAGCCACGGGCCGAGCCACACGGCACGGGAGTCTTCGCGCGCCAGCGTGGTGTTGCCCCAGGCGCGCGCGGCGCCCGCGCCGTCCGGGAATTCGCGCGCCAGCATGGCTCGGTGGAACTCCATCTCCTCGGCCAGGTCGGCCTCCATGCGGTTGCGGCGGAACAAATATTGGATGCGGCGCAACAGTTTCGACATACTTCCTCTCAGGCGGTTTCGAGAACCTGGCGGATGGCCGCCATCATACGCTCCAGGTCGGCGCGTTCGGAGGCCAGTTGTTTGCGGCCCGGCGCGGTGAGCGTGTAGTAGCGCGCACGGCGGTTGTTTTCCGAAGCGCCCCACTCGGCCTTCACCCACCCGTTCAGCAGCAGGCGCTGCAGCGCCGGATAGAGTGAGCTTTCGCCCACTTGCAGGATTTCATCGGAGCGGTCGCGGAGGGCCTGCATGATGGCGTAGCCGTGCAGCGGGCCGCGCTGGAGGGACCGCAGGATCAGCGTATCCAGGGTGCCCGGCAGAAGTTCCAGCGGCTTGTGTGTCATTCCCCTCGCCTCACGATGGGAGTATGCCACGAACGCCCGGCGCTGTCAAGCCCCCACGTCTGCCGAGGGGAAGGCCGCCGGAAACGTTTCACACGGAGGCGCGGAGAACACGGAGAAAGCACGGAGAAATTCCGTGCCTCCGTGTCTCCGCGGTGAAAACACCCTCCAGCTCAGAATCCGGCCGGACGCTCGCCCGCCACATTCATCTCGCGCTCCAGCGCCAGGCCCGCGCGCCCGATGGCGCCTTCGTCGAAGAGGCGGCCAATGAAAGTCACACCGTGCGGCACTCTGCGCGGAGGCGAGAACTTGGGAAGCGGACGAGCCGGGTCGGGCGCCCAGTCGCTGCGCGCCTCCGCAACTTCCACGAAGCCCGCCCGCAGGGTAAGCGACGGATGGCCGGTGAAATTGGTGATGGTGAGGATCTCATCGCGCAGCGATGGCACCAGCAGCACATCCACCTGGGAGAAGATGCGCGCCATCTCCTGGGCCACGGCGCGGCGAAAGCGGTCGCCCTGCACGAAGTCCACCGCCGAAAGGAAGCGCGCCTGGCGAAAGAGGTTGGGCCAGGCGTCGGGCACCTGCGCCCTGAGCTGGCTCAATCCGCCCGCCAGGGTGAGTTCCTCGAACGCCGCCGCGGCTTCGGCGAACAGAATCAGGCCCAGCGAATCGTAAGGCCAATCGGGCAGCGAAACCTCCACCGGCAGCATGCCCAGCTTGCGGGTGGCTTCGAGCGCGGCGCGATCCACATCCGTGGCCGGGCTTTCCTTCATCCAGCCGGGAAAGTAGCCTACGCGCAGGCCGGCCACCGGCGCCGAAGCGTCGAAATCGAGGCGGCTGGGCACGCTCGCAAGATCGCCCGCGTCGGGACCGGAAATGGCCTGGAGAACCAGCAGCGCGTCCTCCACCCCGCGGGTCATGGGTCCCAGCTTGTCGAGCGACCAGCACAGCGTCATGGCGCCGGTGCGCGGCACGCGCCCGTAGGTGGGGCGCAACCCGGTGACGCCGCAGCGCATGGAGGGGCCCACGATGCTGCCGCCGGTCTCGCTGCCGATGGCGAAGCCTACCAGGCCCGCGGCGGTCGCGGCGCCCGGTCCGGCGCTGGAGCCCGACGAGCCTTCTTCCAGCAGCCACGGATTCATGGTCTGGCCGCCGAACCAGATATCGTTGAGCGCCAGCGCGCCCAGGCTGAGCTTGGCCACCAGCACGGCGCCGGCGTCATCCAGGCGCTTGACCACAGCGGCGTCGGCGGCAGGCACACGGTTCCGGTACGGCTCGGCGCCGTAGGTGGTGGGGATGCCGGCGGTATCGAGCAAATCCTTGGCGCCCCACGGGATGCCGTGGAGCGGGCCGCGGTAATGCCCCGCCGCGATCTCGCGATCGGCATCCAGGGCTTGTTTCATGGCGCGGTCGCGGGTCAGGGTAAAGACGCAGCGCAGCTTGGGATCGTAGCGCTCCAGGCGGTCCAGATACAGGTGCGTGAGCCGCTCGCTCGAGATCTGCCGCGTTTCGATCCAGCGGGAGAGACGCGCGAGCGGCGCGAAGGCGATGTCCTGGTCGTTGGCCGGCAGCGGGCCGGGCGCGGCGGCGCTGCGGACGAAGCGGTCGCGCGCCGGACCGGCCTGCGGAATACCCGGCAACTGCGGATCCCAGCGCGTGGCCGGCGCGAGCGAGGCGGGCGGCGCGAACTTGCGCGGTCCGGTGCGCCGCTCGTACAGCGGCGCCATGCTGCTGCGCCAGTTTCCGGCCGCCGTCTGGCGATCGGCGGGAGTGAGTGGGAACTGCACCAGTTTTTCGGCTTCCGCGAAAGTGGCCGTGGAAACCGGCGGGCCTGCTTCGGGCGCGGTCCCGAAGGCCGGCGGCGCTCCGGGCGGCAATGCGGCGGATTGCGGCGCAGTCGCGGGCTTGCCGCAAGAAGCGGCGGCGGCCATCAGGCCGGCCGAGGCACAACTCAGAAAATCCCGGCGCGAATTGGACATGTTTTCTCCGAACCACATTGTAGCCGTCGCCGCCGCCGGCCGGAGAGCTCCTCGGCGAGGGAAGTGGTGTGCCGCGAATGGCCCGGAGACACCCTCGCCGCGCCTCACGGCCACATCGAGCCAATCGCGCCCGATGCGCTTCGCGTGCGGAGGGCGGTGTGTCGGCCAGTCAAGGCGTACGTCCGCTTCGCCGTGCGGAACCCACGTCCTCCAACGGTATGAATCGCGAACCTTACCAAAGCCAGTCTTGCCGTGCCATTCGAGTTCCTGCAACCCTTATTAAGACGGAGGAACATGCCATGCGCCGGATTTTGGGAAGCTTCGCACTCCTGGTAGGAGCGGCGGTTTCCATACAAGCGCAGAACGGGACCTGCGGCGGGATGACCGTGGGCCAACTCACCAGCCTGAATGGGTATGTGCCGTTTCCCGCGAACAGCCTGTGGAATACCGATATCTCCAACGCACCCGTGGACGTGAATTCGACCAACCTGATTAATTACATCGGGCCGTCCGTCACGGTGCACGCGGATTTCGGCTCGGGCCTGTACGACGGACAAAGCATCGGAATCCCCTACCAGGTGGTATCCGGAAGCCAGGCGCTGGTGAGTGTCAAGCTGGGCGCCTATGCCAGCGAGGACGACCCTGGTCCCATGCCGGTCCCATCGAACGCCCTGATCGAGGGGTATCCCAAGCCCGGCGACGGCGACCGGCACGTGCTGGTGCTCGACAACGGCGGCTGCTGGCTCTTCGAACTGGGCAATGCCCACCTCACCAGCGGAAACTGGAGCGCCGACGCCGCGGCGGTTTGGGATATGACCATCAATGAGCAGCGGCCCTACACCTGGACTTCGGCCGATGCCGCGGGCCTTCCCATTTTCGTGGGCCTGGCGCGCTACGACGAAGTGGCTGCGGGCGCCATTCACCACGCGCTGCGATTCACCGTGCCGAGCACGCGACAGGCGTTCACCGCGCCTGCCAGCCACTGGGCTTCTACGGTCACCGATGCCGATGCTCCGCCCATGGGCATGCGGCTGCGGCTCAAGGCGAGCTTCGATATCTCGGGCTTCTCGGCCACCAACCAAGTGATTCTCACGGCGCTCCAGCACTACGGCCTGATCCTGGCCGACAACGGCAGCGCCATTTATATCAGCGGCGCGCCGGATCCGCGCTGGAACAACGACGACCTGCACAACCTGGGGCAACTCACCGCCTCGGATTTCGAAGTGGTGCAGATGGGCGCCATCTACACCGAGAATAATGTGCCTACCGGCCCGTCGCCCACCATCGCCAGTTTCACCGCCAATCCCACGTCCATCTCCGCCGGGCAGCCGGTGACATTGACGTGGAGCGCTACCAACTCGGAGTACAACATCATCACCCCGCAGGTTGGCCCCGTCCGCGGCACGAGCGTGGTGGTCAACCCATCCGCCACCACCACCTATAAGCTGGAATCCACCAACCAATACGGGCGGACCACCAAGTCCGTGAAGGTTACGGTGAACTGAGCGGACGGCCGCGCGAGCCGCGGCCGCGGGTCATGGCGGAGGAAGGCCCGGCCACCGGAAGGCCCCGCGCCCGGCGCACGGACACTTCGACCGGCCGGCGACCACGGGCCCGACTGGATTCGTGCCGCGAAGGTTCCAGGGGAGCACAAGTACGACATGGCGAGTTCTTTAACTTGGTTCCGTAAACCCTGCTACCAGCACCCGGTGAGCTCAATTCTCCGACGGGTACTCAATATGATCCATTACCAGCACGTCCATTGCACTCTTTTGCGGCTGCAGCTTGATGCCGAGTTGCTCGCGCATGGCCTCCTGGAAAGTCGGCCCCGCCTGAAGATCCGGGTGCGCATCGGACCGTTCTGGATTGGAAGGAGGGCGTCCGCCGGCTACTGGCAGGCCGTTGGAATCGGGCACAAACTCCAGCAGAAAATCCACTGGCCCCGTGATGCCGGTCTGATCCAACATTGGCCGGCCCAGGTTGGCCGTTAGGCTCACGGAATCGGCGATGAAAGCCACGGTCACTTTTCGCGCGCCCAAACGCATCCGGCCGGGCGCCGTAGGCGGCATGCGCAAGATGCCGCCGCACAGAGCCGGGAAGCCGCCTTCGACGGTCTGTCCCGGCGCCGGCGCTGTGGGGCAGGAGCCATCGTCCGTGTGCAGCCGGAGCTGCGGGCCGGTCTTCCCGGGTTTCGTCAGAACGAGTTCAAACACTGGAATTTCGCGTTTCTCGGTGTGAATCTTTAACTTAAAACGATCAGCCAACAGCGCCCGCATCATCGTGCGCATGTCGTCTTTCCCCGGATTACCCTCGGCGCGCGCTTGGATATCGAACCGCTCCGAAATAACCCAGCTCGGCAACTGCGGCAATAAGTATTGCCCCTCGTTGCCTTGAATCTTGTAAGCGAACGCGATGTAAGTGAACAATGGCAGGTTGCTGGCCGCGAAGTAGCCGCCGTTGGGGACATACGCATCCCCCGGGCCAAGAGAGAAGTTCGAGTAGGGCCGGTCGCTGGATTTGCTCGGCTTGACGGAAGCGACATCAAACGCCATCTCCTTCGCCTTTGCCGTCGATTGAAAGACCGAAGCATTGCCCCCGCTCGATTGCGCGTCCGCGGGCCAGGGCGCCATTACTATGGCGAGTATTAACAACGCTACCACCGCACCGGGCTTCATCCGCGCCAGCCCTCCTTTGGCTGCCGGGTTTCCACAGACGCTATAAACGAGCGCTGGAAGCAGCCCCCGCGAATCATTTTATAGCTTTCCGTACGCGATGTCGTCCCGGAGATAGATAAGATCGAGTTGCATGGGAGCGCCCTGGTCGTGGGCGTGGTCCGAATTGGTTCGCTGGTGGATCGTCGCCGAAACAACTTGGCGATGATTTGATGTTGCAAAACTTTTCGGGGCTACTCCCGGCCTCTGAGAATTGCCGCCATCACCCGACGGCTGCGGCGTCCATGGCTGACAGCGACAACCCATAACGGCTTTTCGTCGGGCGCATAGGCAATCAGATATTCGCGCACCAGAATGAAGCGCAAAGGCCGTAAGGTCAGGTCCGGGCGTCTGTGGCCCACGCCGGGAAATGGAACCAAGTCACGAATAGCGGACAGAATTTCCGCAATCACCCTGTCGGCGGCGGCGAGATTACCGCCGCGACGTATTCCCAAATCTCGTCAAGATCAACACGGGCTTCCGGGTGGAAGTCGTAGCCAGTCATGAACCGGGCTGTTGCTGCGAACGTCGAGCGGCGCTTTTTTCACGGAAGTAAACTTCAACCTCGTCGCCGGGAATGGGCTTCGCCCTGCCGCTTTTTTGCCCGGCGCACGAACACTTCGACCGGCCGGCGGCCACGGG
>JASHSS010000147.1 GCA_030038565.1 Bryobacteraceae bacterium | reverse complement strand
GTTATGGTACTTCCGTTGGCGTACTTAAGTCCAAATTTGACTTGGTACTGTTAGGACTCTACAATTAACGTAACGGAAGTGTATGGCTGACAACAATAGCTCCGGGAACGGCCCAGTGCCTGGCTCGGGAACGTCCACCAAGTCCAAGATCCGGATCGTGGTAGCGGACGACCACCCGATCTTCCGGGACGGCCTGTGCAAGTTGCTGGCGCTGGAAGAGGATTTCGAAGTCATCGCGCAAGCCCAGGACGGCCGCGAGGTGCTGGAAATTCTGCAACAGTGCGATCCCGATATCCTATTGCTGGACTTGAAGATGCCGGGTCTGGACGGGTTGGCCACGCTCCAGCGTCTGCAACAGTCGCGCAATAAGACGCGCGTGATTGTGCTGACCGCCTCCGACGACAAGAACGAGTTCGTGCAGGCCATGAAGCTGGGCACCTCGGGAATTGTACTCAAGCAAACCGCGACGGAGCTGCTCATCAAGAGCATCCGTAAGGTACACGCCGGCGAGATCTGGCTGGATTCCCACACCACCGCGGCGGTGATCCGACAGTTTGTGGCGGCCGAGGAGCCTCCCACGCCGGCGATCACGCAGCCCGCGCGCGATCGGGAACGCTCCCCGCTCAGCCAGCGTGAGCGCGAGATTGTAGCGCTGGTGGCTCAGGGATTCAAGAACAAGGAAATGGCCGAGAAGATGTTCATCAGCGAGCAGACGGTCAAGAACCATCTGCACAACATCTTCGACAAATTAGGCGTCTCGGACCGTTTGGAACTGGCGCTTTACGCCATCCACAACAACCTGCACACCGGACGCTAACCAGAATTCCAGGGATCCCGCGAATTTTTAACAACAAGGCCACTTTGCCCGCCCCCGGTTCGCGTTCGCCGGTAGCGGCCCTGGCGGCTCCCATCAGTCGGCGCGCTTAAGACCCGCCGTACTCCTTCAGCTTATTGTGGAGCGTTTTCAGGCTGATGCCCAGAATTCCGGCGGCCCTCGTCTTGTTGTGGCCGGTGTGTTCCAGGGTACGCAGAATGAGGGCCTTTTCAGCCTCCTCCACGGTCGTGCCGATTTGGAATTTCACGGTCTCTCCATCGTCGGGCAGTGCGGAGGGACCCTCCGACGTAACTCCCGCGGAGGCCGCCGCAGCAGCCGCCGCCGACGCCGGGCGGCCCTGCAGAAACGCCGGGAGATGCTTAATTTCGATGGCGCCTTCGCCGGCCAGAATGACGGCCCGTTCCAGTACGTTGCGCAATTCGCGGACATTGCCCGGCCAGTGGTGCCGCTCCAGCGCATCCAGCACTTCGCCCGAAACCTCCGAAACCCGGCAATCATGTTTGCGGTTGAGGTCCCCGATCAGCGCGGCGGCAATCGGCTGGATATCCTCCAGGCGCTCGCGCAGTGGCGGCAGGTGGATATGGAACACATTGAGCCGGTAGTACAGATCCTCGCGTAGTTGCCCGCCGCGCACGGCCTCTTCGGGCACCTTGTTGGTAGCCGCCACCACCCGCACATCCACCTCGAATTCCGATCGTCCGCCGAGCCGGCGTACCTTGGAATCCTCCAGAATCCGCAGGAGTTTGGCCTGCGTCTGCATGGGCATCTCGCCGATTTCGTCGAGTAACAGGGTGCCGTGCTGGGATACTTCGAAGCATCCCGCGCGCCGTTCAGAGGCGCCCGTGAACGACCCCTTTTCGTGGCCGAACAATTCGCTTTCGATGAGCGTCTCGGGCAGCGCCGCGCAGTTGATGGCGATGAACGGACCCTGCTTCCGCGGGCTGAGAGCGTGCAGCGTGCGCGCCACCATTTCCTTTCCGGTGCCGCTCTCTCCGGTGATCAGAACGCAGGCCTTGCTGGGTCCGGCCTGCTGGAGAAGCGCGAAGATCTCCCGCATCTTGACGGACGTGCCCACCAGTTCACCGAGGGCTCCCTTGTAGCTCAGCTGGCGTTCCAGGTTGCGCTTCTCGGCGCGCAGGCCGGCGTGCGTGCCGGCCCGGCGGATGAGCACTTCCAGACTGGTCGGCTGAATGGGCTTCTCGAGGAACCAGTAGGCGCCCAGCTCGTGAACCGTTTTCACGGCCGTCTCCAGGTTACCGTAGGCCGTCAGCACAATGGTGGGCGGCATATCGCCCGAATCCCGCAGCCGCCGCAAGAAGCCGAAACCGTCCATGCCCGGCATGTTGAGGTCGGTCAGGATCACGTCCGCCGGAAAATCCGCCAGCTTGGAGAGGGCCTCCTGGCCATCGCCGGCAGTTTCCGCGACCATGCCCCAGGCCGACATCATGGCGGCCAGCCCGCTGCGCTGGCTGGCTTCGTCGTCTACGATCAGAATTTTTAATGACGGATGAATGGGTGGGTTCAAGGGCGCGTCCTTTAAAGCGTGGCGGAATCCATACCCATTTTACGATACGGCGCAGGATTCGGAGGGTGGCTTGCTCAACATCCCCCGTAGGGATGGCGATGAAGAGAACCGCACTTTTGTTCAATAATGATAAGATTGAGACTAAATCCCGATTGGATGGTTCGGGAGCATACCAAGGCGTTCGAGGGAGGATCGTGCTCACTCTGATCCGTAAGGCTAGGGGCCGTTGGCTGCGCAATGAGGTGGTCTCGCAAGGGGCGACCGTGGCGAGCGCCGGGCTGATGGCTGTCATCCTGCTCCTGCTCCTGGGCACTCAGATTCTGGATTGGCGATGGGCCGCGGCGATTCCTTTGGCGGCTGTTGGCGCGGGCGTGTACCTGGTGCGCCGGCGCCTGCCTTCCTACTATGTGGTGGCCCAGGCGGTGGATCGCCGGCTCGGTTTTGCCGATACCCTTTCCACGGCGCTCTTTTTCCAGGAGCACCCCGACCGCGGGGTCTCGCCGGAGATCTGCGCTCTACAACTGGAGCGCGCCAATCGGCTCGCCGAATCGGCGGATGTGCGCCGGGCGGTGCCTTACGCCGTCCCGCGGGCGGTGTATCCCTTGGCGGCTCTGACCCTGGTGGCTTCCAGCCTGTTCGCGCTGCGTTACGGGCTAACCCGCCGGCTCGACCTCGCGCCGCCGCTGGCAGCCATCCTGGAACAGAGCTTGGGCTTCGACACCCACGCCGAAATGGCCCGCAATACCCGCAAGCCGCTTCCACCACAACGTACGGACCCGCAGGATGACAGCCTGGCTGCCCCGGACCCCCAGGAGATACCAGGGGCCGAGCAGCCCGCCGAAGATCCCGATAATGCCCCCGAGGCGACCGGCCAGCAGCAGCAGGGCAAGGACCAGAAGAAAGCCTCCGACGGCGAGAAATCGCAACCCGGCGAGGACGCCGATAAGGCTGAGGGCGAGGACAAGGATCAGGCGGGCGATGACCGCTCGGGCGACGAGGCGTCCAGCGGCCAGCAGGGCAAGGGCGACCGCAAGCAGGATCCCAATGGAAAGCAGGACTCAAACGGCTCGGGCGACAACTCCGGCCTGCTGAGCAAAATGAAAGACGCCATGCAGAACCTGTTCTCGCGGGTGAAGCCGCCCGAAGGGAGTGGATCGCAGCAGGCGGCGCCGAATCAAAATGGGAAGCAGCCGTCCAAGGGATCGCAGGATGCGAAGCAGCAGGCCTCCAAGGACGGCCAGAAGCAGGACGCCGGTCAGCAGGGCGATTCGCAGGATGGCCAATCCGGCGATCAAGCGCAAGACTCCCAGGACCCCCAGAGCAAGGGGAGCGGCAAAAGCGATGCCCAGCAGGCCAGCAAGCAGCCCGGCAGCGGCATCGGCAGCCAGGATGGCGATAAGACTATCAAGCAGGCGGAGCAACTCGCCGCCATGGGTAAGATCAGCGAGATTCTCGGCAAGCGCTCCGCCACCATCACCGGCGAAGCTACCGTGGAAGTGCAGTCCACCAGCCAGCAATTGCGCACCCCCTACGCGCAGCGGGGCGCGCAGCACTCCCAGGGCGGCGCCGAAATCAATCGCGACGAGGTTCCGGTGGTTTTACAGACTTACGTGGAGCGCTATTTTGACCAGGTGCGGAAACTGGCCCCGCCGCCCGCAGCCAATCCCAGCGCCCCCGCCGCCAACCCGCCCGCGGTAAAGAAGTAAGGCGTCCGGCGGAGTGGGTCTTTACTGCCAGGCGCGCTTGGGCACGCCGCGGTCGCGGTCCTGAACACGGTCGTAAAGGTAAAACGTGGAAACTGTGCCGAGGGATTCGTTGTAGTAGCTCTCCTGCCCCAGCGCCTCTTTCAAGTCCTCCTCGAAAGCGTGCAACGTCTTCAATTGTTCGGCCAGGGCCGGGCGCTTCTTGCCGGAAGGGGTCTGGAAGAACTTTTGAAAACCGCCATCCACGAGGGCGCCGATTTCGCCGCCCACCTGGATTCCCGCGCGCCCCACGATTTCCACCGAACCGTTGGAGTCCTTGAGATCGGCCGCGCACTCCCCGCGCGCCACGCGCACCACCCCGCCATTGAGCGGGGTAACGGTGAACCCGGCCTGCCGGATGCGGTCCATCCGCTCGGCAAAACTCGGGTTCCGGGGGCGGTCTCTGCGAAAGAACATACCAATATTATAGTGTGCCGCGGGGTGGCCCCCATGTATCAGCGATGTATAAGTGATGACGCCTCCTCAGGTCTAAGGCCGGGAATTTACACCAGCAACCCACTTCCGCGAGGTATATTCATTTCCGGAAGTCCAAGGAGGGATTAACGAAATGCGACGCAATGCCCAAGCGCTTCTTCTGCCGATACTGCTTCTGGCGCCCGCTTCGCTGCCCGCGGCCAGCGGCTACCTGGTCTACAACCTGATCGCGGACCAGACTGGCGTAGCCGATCTCACCGACTCCAACCTGGTCAATCCATGGGGAATCACGATCACCAGCAGCAGCCCGTTCTGGCTCTGCGATGCGGGAACCGGTCTGTCTACCGTCTACACTTTCAGCGCCACGGCTTCCTCTGTCAGCACGACCAAGGCTGCCATCCCGGCGGCCACTTCGGGCGGCAGCACGGCATGCACCGGGATTGTGGCCAACGCCACCACCACCGCCTTCGAAGTTCCCGTCAGCGGGTCCTCGTCCACCGCTACTCCGGCGCATGCCAGTTTTATCTTCTCCACCCTGGGCGGCACCATCTCCGGCTGGGCTTCCAGCGTCAGCGCCACGCAGGCACAGATGGCCATCGATAACTCCGGCTCCGGCGCCAGCTACGACGGCCTGGCGCTCTACACGCCGTCCAGCGCGGCTCCCTCCGGCGCAGTGCCGCGTCTCTACGCGCCGAATTTCACCAGCGGCAAGATCGAGGTCTACGACGTTACCTTCAAGCCCGTCACGCTGGCTACCGGCGCGTTCACCGACCCGAAGATCCCGGCCGGGTATGCGCCCTTCAATATCCAGTACCTGGGCGGCACCACCGTGGTGGAAGGCAAGCTCTACGTCACGTATGCCCAGCAGGACCCCACTAAGAAACTCCCCGTGGCGGGCGCCGGCAACGGTTACGTGGATGTGTACGATACCAATGGCAACCTGCTCCAGAGCCTCATCGCCGGCGGCAATCTGAACGCGCCCTGGGGCGTCGCGGTGGCCATGTCATTCCCCACCACGGCCACCGGAACTGCGGCGAACTTGAGCTTTGGCCAGTACTCCGGCGCGCTGCTGGTGGGGAATTTTGGCGATGGCACGATCAACGCCTTTAATCCCACCACCGGTGCGCTGCTGGGCCAGTTGCAGGATCAGAACGGCAACCCCCTCGTGATCTCCGGCCTGTGGGCCTTGCAGTTCGGTAACGGTGGCAGCGGCGGCGACGTCAATACGCTCTACTTCACGGCCGGGACGGGCGGCGAAAAGCATGGCCTGTTCGGCAGCGTTCAAGCCAACCCCACCATCACTGCCAGCAATATCGAGAACGGCGCCAGTTTCGGCCCTGGAATCGCGCCGAACACCTGGATTGAGATCAATGGCACCGGCCTGGCGCCGCTGGCGAGGTCATGGACCCCGAGCGACTTCTCCGGACCCAACCAGTCCTACCTGCCGACCGTGCTCAATGGCGTAACGGTCACCATCAACGGCGAGGACGCCTACCCGGATTTCATCAGCCCGAAGCAGATTAACGTTCTGACGCCGACCGACATGCCGGTGGCCAGCCCGGTTCAGATCGTGGTCTCGAACAACAATTACAACAGCACTACGGCCACCGTGACTACCGCCAGCGTGGCGCCCGCCTTCTTCTTGTTCAGCGGAGGAAATGTGGCGGCCACTCACCTAAACGGCGCATACATTGGGCCCACTTCGCTGGGCGCGGCCTACACACCAGCGGCCCCTGCCGAAACCATCGTGCTTTATGGCACAGGATTCGGGACCGCTACCAACCCCAACGTCGTAAACGGGCAGTTGGTCAGCGGCACGGTCACCCTGGCGACCATGCCGGTCATTCAAATCGGAGGCCAGAATGCGACTGTGGTGTTCGCCGGGTTGACGCCAACCTCAGCCGGCCTGTATCAGTTCAACGTGACCGTGCCCTCCGGGCTGGCCGCCGGCACTTATCCGGTTACCGCCTCGATAAACGGCGCCACGAGCCCAACGGGCGTTTCCCTGGCGGTCAATTAACGCGTGGTGTAGCGGGACTGAGGGCGGCCAGACCGGCTGCCCCGCCGATCGAAAGCCGTCCGATGTTGATGCGCCTGGTGGCGTGCCCGGTCAGGTACCAGCAGGGCTCATACCCCATCTGCGGGAACAGGGACCGCACGCAGGTCTGCGCCACGGTATCGCCCAGCGAATACTCCACCCGATTGCCCTTCTGCCGGACTGCATAGAGCGTCTGTACCTGCACGGTACCCAGGGTCGGCCGGTTGCCGGGGATGCCGAAGCGCGCCGAAAGATAGTCCCCGCAATACAGTGCCGCCAAAGCGCTCACGGCGATTGCCGCCACCCTCCGAATCCGTCTCACACGCCCATTTTAGTATGCCGGCCCGCTTCCCTGGTCTTCGCCGGCCGCCCAAATGCCGCGCGCCTGTGCGTCCGCGTCCCGTCCGCGTTGGTGATATCATGAGGGGCTAATCAATCCCTCGCCCTCTATGGACCACATCCTGTCGATCGTCCTATTCACGCCGCTCGCCGGCATGCTGGTGTTGTTCCTGATCCCCTCTTCCAAAGTCCGCGCGATCAAGCTATGGGCCAACGCGGTTGCCCTGGTGGGCTTCCTGGTATCGCTGCCCCTGGTCTTCGAATTCAATCCCGGCAAGGATTTCCAGTTCGTCGAGAAGGCTTCCTGGATTCCCACCCTGGGGGCCTCTTATCATCTCGGCATCGACGGTTTGGGCCTGCTGCTGGTGATGCTCACCACGGTGATCGGCTTCCTTGCCATCCTCTCGAGCTGGAACGCCATCCACGACCGCCTCAAGGAATACTACGCCTTCTTCCTGCTTCTCCAGACCGCCATGCTGGGCGTCTTCATGGCGCTTGATTTCCTGCTCTTCTTCGTCTTTTGGGAAACCGTGCTGGTGCCGATGTACTTCATCATCGCCATCTGGGGCGGCCAGCGGCGCAGCTACGCCGCCATCAAGTTCATCATCTACACCCTGATCGGCTCGGTGCTGATGCTGCTCGGCATTCTGACCTTGTACTTCCAGCACTACACGCAGTTCCAGACCTACAGCTTCGACATCTCCGATCTGATGCGCACCACGCTTTCCCCGGGCCTGCAGTGGTGGGTCTTCTGGGCCTTCTTCGTGGGTTTCGCGGTGAAGGTGCCGATGTTCCCCTTCCACACCTGGCTGCCCGATGCGCATACCGAGGCGCCGACGGCTGGTTCCGTGGTGCTGGCCAGCGTACTGCTGAAGATGGGGACGTACGGGTTTCTGCGCTTTTCGCTGCCGCTGTTGCCGGATTCCGCCAAGAATCCCAAAATCATCTGGGCCATGGCGATTCTTTCCATGATCGGGATTGTCTACGGCGCGCTGGCTTCCATGATGCAGAAGGACTGGAAGAAACTGGTGGCCTACTCTTCGGTAAGCCACCTGGGCTTCTGCACGCTGGGTATTTTTGCGTTGAATCCGGCGGGCATCTCGGGATCCATCATCCAGCAGATCAACCACGGCATCTCCACCGGGATGCTCTTCCTGATTGTGGGGGTGGTCTACGAGCGGCGCCACACGCGCGAGATCGCCGAGTATGGGGGCCTGTTGAAAGTGATGCCCATTTTCACCGTGGTGTTCGGTCTCGCCATGCTGAGCAGCATGGGAATGCCGCCGTTGAACGGGTTCATCGGTGAAATCACGATTCTGGGCGGCGCCTACCAGGAGTCGTTCAACTGGGCCTTCTGGGCGGCGGTCGGCATTGCGCTGGGTGCGGCTTATCTGCTGTGGCTGTTCCAGCGCACCATGCTGGGCGAGGTGAAAGAGAAGAACCGCAGCCTGGCGGATCTTTCGTGGCGCGAAATCGCGGTTTTCGCGCCGCTGGTGGTGTGGGCCTTCTGGATCGGCTTGAATCCCCAGCCTTATTTCCACGTGCTGGATCGTTCGGTGGCGCAGATTGTGGAGCGCGTGCATCCGGGCTATTACGCAGAGCGCCACCTGGCCAACCCGCTGGAGCAGGGAACCCCCACCGCTCGGCTGCGCTAAATGCCACTGCCGGACGCCCTGAGGCGGAAGTGGGCGCCCATGGCGGCTGCGCTCTTAGCCGCTCTCGCGTCTGCTCGCATCGCCTCTACTTACACCGTATTCAACCACACCATCGACGAGCCGGACACCATCGCGCCGGGTATGGAGTATCTTTCCATCGGACGGTATCTATACGAGGACACCCATCCGCCGCTGGGCCGCGTG
>JASHSS010000146.1 GCA_030038565.1 Bryobacteraceae bacterium | reverse complement strand
CCAGCGATAATTCCCTCTACTCCGCCCTGCACAACTTCGGCCTCAAACTCGAACCCACCAAGGCCCCGCTGGACGTAATCGTCGTCGATCACATTCTGAAAGCGCCCCTGGCCAATTAGACGCGAATCAGGCCGCGCTTCCCCGCCGCGCGGGCTTCGCCCCGGCATCCCGCCCGCGTTCCGCCGCCTTTCCGCCCTGCGCCGCGCTACCATCTGGAAGGCCTCTCATGCAGCTTTCCATCCTCGCCTTCCTGCTCGCCGCCGTTTTAAGTCTCTTCATCCCCGCCGTCCAGAGCCGTCTGCGCCGCATCGGCAAGTGGATCTGGGCCGCCCCTCCCCTGCTCACCGCCGTTTTCGCCGGCGCATCGGCGGTTGCCGGTGTCTCCAGCCTGCCGCTCCTGGCCCTGCTGCTCCTCTACACCCTCGCCCCCGTGGCCTGCATAGTCGGTTTCACCCGCCGGGCGGGCTCCGAACTCCCCGGCGTCTTCGATTTCGCAGCCATCCTGCTCCTCTGGCTGCCCATCGAATTCGGCGCCGGTCAAACCCTCATCCCGCGCCCCGCCCAGGGCTTCCTGCACAGCGTCGCCTACGCGATCGCCATCCTCCTGGGACTGGCCCTCTTCCTCGGCTTCCGCCGCTTCCCCGGTCTCAAGTTCAACCTCCCGCGCGCCGCCCGCGATTTCTGGCTGCCGCTGGCCGGTTTCGCCCTGCTCGCGCCCGTGCTCATCGTGCTCGGCATAGCCATCGGTTTCCTCCCCTACCCCCACCTCCCGGTACAATCCGGCGGGCGTATGGCGGCGGCCGCCGGCATCATCTTTGCCGGCACCGCCTTGCCGGAGGAGATCCTCTTCCGCGCCCTCATCCAGAATCTCCTCATGCAGCGCTTCGGCGCCGGCCCCCGCACCCTCCTCGCCGCCAGCGTCATTTTCGGATGCGCCCACCTCGATAACGGCCCGCAGCCGCTCCCCAACTGGCGCTACGCCATCCTCGCCACCATCGCCGGTTGGGCCTACGGCAAGGTGTTTGAGAAGTCCTCTACGGTGCTCTCTTCCGCCGCCCTCCACACCCTGGTAGACTGGACGAAGCACTTCTTCTTTTAGAGGCCGTCATGTCCCCGCCTCCCGACCCGTCGCTCCTTCCGCCTCAGCCCCGGTCCTCCTCCCAGTCTTCTTATATTCCTTTTTCTTTGCGGAGCTTTGCGCCTTGGCGTCTTGGCGAGAACCGCCTCCCCAACCCCGCCGCCCGCCGCCTGGCCCTCCTCGAGCCGTTTTCCATCTTCGCCATGATCATGGCCTACATTTGGGACCTGCGTTTCACCCACCCCACCGTCTGGCTGTGGATTCTGGCCCTCATCCTGCTCTCCCACCTGGTCCGCCGCGAGCGCGCCACCGCTCTCGGCTTTCACTCCTCCAACCTGCGCCAGTGTCTGGCCGAGTTCGCCCCGGTTTTGGGCCTCCTCGCTCTCACCATGCTGGCCGCCGGCATCCTGCTGCAAACCACCCGTTCCATCGAGTTCCCCCAAGCCGCCGCCGCCCTCGGCGCCTACCTGCCCTGGGGCATCTTCCAGCAATACATTCTGAATGCCTATTTCCTCAACCGCTTCGATGGCGTCCTTTCCCCGCGTGCCGCCCCCCTGGCCGCCGCCGCCCTCTTTTCCGGCGTGCATCTGCCCAACTGGTTCCTCATGGCCGTGACCCTCCCCCTGGGCTATTGCGCCGCGCGCCTCTACCGCCGCCACCACAACCTCTATTTCCTGGGCATCGCCCACGGCATCATCGGCTTCCTCCTGTTTCTGGTCGTCCCCGATTCCATCAGCCACCACCTCACCGTCGGCCCGGGCTGGTTCACTCATTGAGGCCGGACGCCATTCGCTAACCCCGCGCCCCCACAACCCCCTCGGACTCTTACCTTTAGCTCCGCATCCAGGCATCCGCGCCATTCCCCCGTGATATACCTCAAAAAGGAGGGGCGTTCCGTCGCCGTCATCCGCCCGTGCCGCTGTCCATCGCCGGAAACGCACCGCCTGCGGATTCGTTTTGGTGTCAGCATTCATGCCTGATCGTGAAATTGGGTTCGTTCCGCATTTTTGTAATGCGCTGCCGGGGACAGCTTGCCCGCGCCGCCAAACCCGCAAACCGCCCGCCCATCCTCAAGGGCGACCCGAACCAACCCCCCGCTTTGCCGAAATCGGTCCCGCCCTCCCGTGGGTTCGTTTGATATTCGTCCGCCGCCAAACCACCGCCAACCGCCCGGCCAACCCTCTCGGTCCGCCGCGAACCACCCCCACGTCGACCGAAATCGCTCGACCTGCAATGGGTTCGTTTTGGCGAGCGCAACAGCCCTGCTTTCTTACGCTTGCCTTGGAAAAATGGGTTCGTTCCGCATTTTTTATGTGCGCTCCGGAATGGCCCCGCGCGCCGCGAAACCACCGCTGCCCGAGGGCCCGCAGGCGCGCCTTCGAAACTCCCCGCCACCCGCGCCCCCGGCCTCCCGCCCGGCAATCCCACGGCGGCACAAGCCATCCCATAAGCGAACACCTGCTGCATTCGCCTACCGCTTTTACCTTCCACGCCGTCAAAGGGTTACGCTGGTAGAGGAGTGGCAGGGCCCGTGCCCTTTCACCCCGGAGATCCCATGGACATACAGCGCAAAGGTGCTAAAAAGAAGAAGATCATCCGCTCGGTGATCCTTTCGGTGGTGCTCGTTGCCGGCCTCTCCGGCGCCTGGGTGGCGCTCTCCAAACTTAAACCCGCGGCCCCCGGCGTCGAGTTTTCCACCCTCTGGCCGGATACCGTCAAACGTGGGCCCATCACCCTGGACGTCCGCGGCCTCGGCACCCTGGTGCCCGAGGATACCATGCTCATCACCGCCACCACCGATGGCACCATCGAGCGCATCCTCATCAAGCCCGGCACGCCCGTGAAGGCCGACTCCGTCGTCATGGTCATGAACAGCCCCGAGCTGGAAACCCAGCTCATGAGCGCCGAGTACACCTGGAAGGCCGCCCAGGCGGATTACGATAACCTCAAAGTTACCCTCGAGAAGTCGCTGCTGGACATGGAATCCACCGAAGCCCAGGTGAACTCCGACTATGCCACCGCCAGGTTGCAGGCCGATCGGGATGCCGCCCTGGCCAAGGCCAACCTGATCCCCAACATCGACGCCCAGATTTCCGAGGTCAAGGCCAAGGAACTCGCCACCCGCCTGGAAATCGAGAAGAAGCGCCTGGATACCTATAAGTCCAGCGAAGAGGCCCAGCTTGGTTCGCAAAAGGTGAAGATCGATCAGTATCAGGCCGAGTACGATCTCAAAAAGAGCCAGGTGGACAAGCTTAAGGTGAAGGCCGGCTTCGATGGCATGCTGGAGGCCCTCCCCGCCACCCTCACCCCGGTCGAGGAAGGCCAGAAGGTGACCGCCGGTACGCCCCTCGGAAAGGTCGCCCAGCCGTCCCACCTCAAGGCCGAGCTGAAGATCGCCGAGACCCAGGTGAAGGATCTCGCCATCGGCCAGCCGGCCGACATCGATACCCGTCTTGCGGGCGGCGGCTGGGATGGCCACGTGAACGGCAGAGTCTCCCGCATCGACCCGTCCATCGTCAACGGAACCGTCACCGTGGATGTGGCCCTCAAAGGCCCTCTTCCGGATGTCCTGCGCCCGGATTTGAGCGTCGATGGCACCATCCAGGAGGCCAAGCTGGACAACGTGGTCTACGTCGGCCGCCCGGTCTTCGGACAGCAGGACAGCACCGTGCGACTTTTCAAAGTGGACCCCGACGGCAAGTATGCCAACGCGGTTAAGGTCACCTTCGGGCGTAGTTCCGTCAACATGATTGAAATCAAGGACGGCTTGAAAGTGGGCGACAAGGTGATCCTATCCGATATGTCCGCCTACGACGCCTACGATCGCATCAAATTGAACTAAACGCATGGAACAAAGTTTTCGCCATTCTCGTAGACAGGAGCAATGATCATGGATGATAA
>JASHSS010000145.1 GCA_030038565.1 Bryobacteraceae bacterium | reverse complement strand
ACAGTTCCCTGCCCACGCCGGATAATGCCATTTATCACATCGCCGGAGCCCTTTCGCGGCTGGAGCGCGCGCCCTTTCCGGTGGAGTTGAACTCCGTGACGCGCACGTACTTCGAGCGCCGCGCCCCGCTCGAATCGGCCGGCGTGAAAGCCGACATGAACGCCATTCTGCACACCCCACCCGATCCGCAGGCAGTCGCGCGGCTCAGCCGCGACCCGCGCTACAATTCGATGCTCCGCACCACCTGCGTGCCCACGCGCCTCGCCGGCGGACATGCCAATAACGCGCTTCCGCAAACGGCGCAAGCCAACGTCAATTGCCGCATCCTGCCCGGCCACTCGCCCGAAGAGACGCGCCAGGCGCTCCTCCGCGTATTCGCCGATCCGCAGGTCACCCTGCGCTACGTCGCATCCAGCGGAGCGGTGGAAGACCGCGCGCCCGACAGCCAGGGGTTTCCCACCGTGCTGCCGCCGCCCGACGTGCTGCGCCCGCTCGAAAAGGTAGCCGCCGAAATGTGGCCCGGCGCGCCGGTGATTCCGGTAATGGAAACCGGCGCTTCCGACAGCGTCCACACCATGGGCGCCGGTATTCCCAGCTACGGCGTCAACGGCGTGGGCATCGACCAGGACGATATCCGCGCCCACGGCAAGGACGAGCGCGTGCGGATTGACGCGTTTTTCGAAGGCGTGGATTTCTATTACCGCTTTCTGAAGGCCATGACCGCGGGAGAATAGCATGAACGCGCCTTCGCCTGGCCTCCCCGCCCGCATGATTCGCTTCCCTGAAGACGCGCCTGTCACACCATGATGCGTGAGGCATTGGTGGGACAGGCCTTCAGCCTGTCCAGGGCAGGCTGAAGGCCTGTCGTCATGGCGCGGCGCGCCACCCAAAGGGATGAAAAACCGGCGCAGGTTTTTCGACCGTGCCCCACCAAGCGGAAGAACTAAGTCACGCGGTCGAAGACCTAGTGTCCCCCGGCGGCCGCGCAGTCCGCGCCGGCGATACGCCGCCTGGCGTCCGTTTCCAGCGTGGATTGACAACGTATATACGTTGCGATACATTTCTTCCGGATGCAGCCTCGTATGAAGAAAAAAGACAAACGCGCCATACCGGCCATCGCCGGTGAGGCGGGGCTTCCCGCTCCGCGGAAGAAGCCGGCTCGGGTGGTAGCGCTGCGCATGCCCGAGGCCGATCTGGCGTTGGCACGCCGGCTGGCCGAGCGCAAAGGCCTGCCCTACCAGACCTACATCAAATCCCTGCTCCACGAAACGCTGGTCAAGCGCGAGAAGAAAGCCCGCTAGAAGCTGGAACGCGTGAGGCCGTTCGGCCGGGTGGCCTCTCGCGACGCCGCCTCGCCGCCTACGCCGCCAGCGGCAATTCGATCCGCACCCTCAGCCCCGGAGCGGCGTTCTCGGCCCACACGTTGCCGTGGTGCAGATGGATCGCCCGCTTGGTGATGGCGAGGCCCAGTCCCGCCCCGCCGGTGGCGCTGTCCCGCGAATCGTCCACCCGGAAAAAGGTCTGGAAGATCTTGGCCAGGGCCCAATCGGGCACGCCCGGTCCATAATCGCGTACCGCGATCCGGACGGTGTTGCAGGCGGTCTCCAGGCTCACCTCCACCAGCGACCCCTCCGGCGTGTAGCGGATCGAATTGCGCAGCACGTTCTCCACAGCCCGCCGCAACAACTCCTCGTCGCCGCGCAGGGTCACCGGATCGCCGGCCTTCATCACGATGCCGCAGCCCCGCGCGTCGGCCTCCAGCCGGCAATCCTCCACCACCCCAGCCACCAACTCGTCGATGCGCACCAACTCCGGCAGGTTCGCGGAAGGGTCACCCTCGGCCCGCGTCATCTGCACCAGGGCGCCCACCAGGTCGGTCAGGCGGTGGATCTCCTTCTTCATGCGCGCCACGGCGGCTTCGCGATCCTCGGCCGTGCGCGCCAGTTCCGTGGCGAAACTCAGCCGCGCCAGCGGCGAGCGCAGCTCGTGCGAAATGTCCTGAAGCAACCGCCGCTCCGCCGCCACCAGCGTCCCGATGCGCTCGGCCATGCGGTCGAAGGCCCGGCCCAGTTCTCCGATCTCGTCCTTGCGCGTCAAGTTCACCCGCACGCTCAGATCGCCCGCGCCGAAGCGGTCCACGGTGCGCGCCAGGCTGCGCAGCGGAGAGGCAATGTTCACCGCCAGAATCCAGCACACCAGCGCCACGGCGGCCAGAATCAGCAGGTAGAAGGGAATGTAGACGGTTAAGTCGAGCGGCGTGTCGTTCACCACCACCAGCCGGTAGCGGCCGTCGAGCGAACTCTGCACCACTATGAACCGTCCGCCCGTGTGGCGCGGCACGCCCCATTTCCGCCCCACCGCGTCGAACCAGGCGGACCGGTCCTCGCCCGTCACCAGGTCTTTGCCCTGCGCATCGGTCAGGTAGCGCCGTCCCGCCAGGCCGCGGTTCAAGTGGTCCATGTAGCCTGCCAGTTGCGCCTGCCCGCCCGATTCATAAGCCGCGGCGGCATCCTCCAGCAGCATCGCATCCACGCGTCCGGGATCCATCAGGGCGGCGCGCGAGTGCATCGCCCGGAATACCGACACCGCCGCAAAAGCGGCCAGCGAAAGCACCAGGGTGGCAAAGCACCACAGCAGGATCTTGGCGTAGACCGATCTCACGCGCTCTCTCCCTGCTCGGGCGCCTGCTCCAGCGCCTGCCCCGCCGCGAACAGGTATCCTACGCCGCGAATCGTGCGAATGGGCGAGCGCCCGGCGTTTTCCAGTTTCTTGCGCAGGTGGCTGATATGCACGTCGAGCGAGCGCTCGTAGGGAGTCGCGCGCCGCTGGTACAGGGCGGTGGTAAGCTCGTCGCGCGAAACCGTGCGCCCCGCCGCACGCACCAGCACTTCCAGAATGTCGAATTCGATGGCGGTGATTTCCAAATCCTGTTCGCCCAGCCACGCCTGCCGCGCCTGCGAATCCACCCGCACGCCGCCGGCTTCGAACAC
>JASHSS010000144.1 GCA_030038565.1 Bryobacteraceae bacterium | reverse complement strand
GGTTCGGTGGCAGGAATCAGCAGCCATCACAGCGGCCTGGGCGCCGGAGTGGGCGGAATCGCCGGCGCGCTCGGCGGCATGGTCTACGTTCTGGCGTCAAGGGGTAAAGACGTGGTGGTGCCGGCGGGCACGAATTTCGAAGTCAGCCTGGGATTCCCTCTCACGTACGACGAAGATGATCTGCAGTCGCCTTCCTCCGATTCCCCGGGCCCCGATCTCGGACGCCGGGATCCGGGGCCGGGCCTGTAGCGGCGGTCTATGACTGCCGACCGGCGCTCGCAGAGCGGCATAAAGATACCGGCGGTCATAGACCGCCGCTACAAATCGGTCATAGCCGCTACAGGTCAGTCGGCGGCCGGGCCGATCAGGTAATTGCGGCAGGCGGCGGCGATGGTGTCGCGGTTGATTTGCGGCGGAACCGACTGATAGCGGGCCGCCCACAGAATGTGTTGAACGATGTCACGCGGATAGCAGGCGCGCAGGGGCTCATTCCTCCGTCCCAGTTCGAGGATCAATTCCTCCACCACACGAAACTCATACCCGAGGTCCACGTTCTGGCAGACCCGCCTGAAGATCTCGTGAAATTGCTCGTGCGAGACGTAGTCGATCTTGATTTTCGTCTGGATGCGCCGCAGAAAGGCCGCGTCGGCCAGCGAGCTGGGATCGAGATTGGTGGCGAAGACCACGAAGAGATCGAAGGGAACCTGGAATTTCCTGCCGCCGGGCAGGGTCAGGTAGTCGATCCGCCGGTCGAGGGGGATGATCCAGCGGTTCAGCAATTCCTCGGGGCGCAGGCGTTGCCGGCCGAAGTCGTCGATCACCAGGACTCCATTGTTGGCCTTGACCTGCACGGGCGCGGAGAAGTGCGACGAATACCGGTCGCTTTGCAGCTCCAGCATTTCGATGGTCAACTCGCCGCCGACCACCACGCGCGGGCGCTTGCAGAGCACCCAGCGGCGGTCCCACGCGTCGCCCGGGTCGTGGGCGATGAGTTCGTGAAGGCCGGGATCGTAGATGGTGATGATCTGCCCATCGACTTCGATGGCGTGGGGAATCCAGACTGCGTCCTGATAGATGTCGGGGAGCGTTTCGGCGATGAGCGTCTTGCCGGTGCCGGCGGGACCGTACAAAAAGATCGATCTGCCGGAAACTACGGCCGTGCCCAATTGCGAGAGGATTTCTTCGCTGAGGACCAGGCGCTGGAACGCGTTCGCAAGGTCCGCGGGATGGATCTCGGCGTTGCGCACGCTCTGCTCCTGGACGCGCGCGACGTAATCCTTCAGGGCCACCGGCGCCGGCCCCGAGTACTGGCTCTGGGCCAGAAGTTCCTGGCCTCTGCCTTTGCCGCGCGAAGTGGTGGTGAAGCGGTGGAGGAGACCGGACATGCCGGTCACTTCGCACAACTGGTCCGTGCGGAGATTGCGGAAGAGATTCTCCGCCACCCCAAGGCTCACGCGCATGCGTTCGGCGAGCTCGAGCAGCGAGACTTCGCCCTCGAGGTGCAGGATCTTGAGCGCGAGACCTTCGAGCAGCGGCCTCGGGAGATTCGTCTCGGCAATTGTCTCCGGAGGCCGGTAGGCTGTCTCGAGCGCCGTGTTCGCCTGTCCCATACAGTGAACCATCATGGCCGGCCCGCGCGGCCCAGGCCTCAGCTCAGGTTGACTGCCGGGAGACTACCGGCACCGCTTCGCTTGCGCTGGACTGTAACCGTACTGCACGGCATCCGGTTGCGCCATGAGCTTCCCCGGCTTCTGCCTGCCGTACAGCGGGCTGTCGCGGCAGTAATACAGGCCGGAGTGCAGATTGACCCACACCTTGACGCCGGCTTCCGTGCCGCGATTGCGCGGCGCGAACTGCAGGGAGTGCATCGGGGGAAACAATCTGCTGATGGCCGGATAGAACACGGCCAGAGCGATCATCAGGAGCAGGATGATCTCGAGTATCGGTACCCTGGCTCGATGCGCCATTGCGATTCACCTGCATTCAACACGCCGGAAGCAGCTCCGCTGAACCGGCGTGCCGCGGGAAGATTCCCTGCCCGGCGCCGGGATGAGTGTTTGAGCAGGGCCAGAGGTCGGCCACACTCCGCGGATGGGGTTGAGAAGCGTTCCGTGGAGAGAGTGAGCCGCCCCCTGGCTCTGCCCAAACCCGCCTTGCAATGGCTCACCTCCCGAACCGTCCACGGTTTGCGAACAGCCGGCAACACCGGTACGCGGTCCGGAAACCGGGCACCGTTTGCCGGGTTAGTTTCCGACATGCGCTGGAGCAATCTCAAGCTGATCGCCGACCTTCGTTCCGGAACGGAAGATGGTGTGCGGCGGAAGCTCCAGGATGCTGTTGGTTTTGAAGCTGACCTTCGAAACGCGAAAGGGCAGCACGTGTTCCTCGGTGTGAACCACGATCTTGTTCTGATCGAGAAACACCAGGTCGAGTGCGAACAGCATGCCGACGGTGTGGACCCCGTGCGACGGCACGATCCAAAGGCCCTGACCCGGGCGCGCCCAACGTTTCGTCTTCCCCAGAAGTCCGATCAGACGGGTAAAATAACCCCGCGCCACCCTGGCTTCGGTAGCCACAAACGTCTCCCGGGTCCGGTTGTAAACGTAGACCTGCCCTTTGTGATTCGCCTTCTGTTTCATCGTCGTCTCACTTGCCTGGCGGTGGGCCCCCTCACCACTTCAACCACGCCGAGAGTGCGGGCTTACTCGGCAGCCCGGCTTTTGCGGCGCCAGATGATGACGAAGAGCACGAACACGGCTCCCACCCCCGCGATAATCCGAATCGTCATTGCGTCCATTTGTTTCTCTCCTTTGATCGTTGTTTTGGCTGCTTTGCACCGGCGGCTAACCGCCGGGCGTTTTGGTGACAAAAGTCCTGAAGATGCTGATGGCCGCCGGACCAAGAAGCACCGCGAAAAGCGCGGGGAAGATGAAGAAGACCAGCGCCGGAACCATCTTCACCGTGGTCTTGGCGGCCATTTCCTCGGCGCGCTGGCGGCGCTTGGTTCTCAGTTCATCCGAAAAG